>JBNLCE010000004.1:0-93481 GCA_050303655.1 Patescibacteria group bacterium
GTGAAGTCGGCGACGTCGCCGTTCGTCTCGAGCTGTGTGACCAGGGCGGTTGTGATTCGTTGGGTCTCGCTCGAGGTGTTGGCAACACCGTAGGCGGCGAACTCCACCCACGTGTCCGTCCCGGCCACCACGATCGTCGTCAATGGCGACGATACGAGCGTGGTGAACTCGAGTGGCTTTCCACATTCACCGGGCTTCTCACCACCGTCTCCGGTGGAGAAGTGGAAGTTGTACTCGGGCTTCTCTCCGCCTTGCGCGGGGGTTCCCGTTGTTACGACTTCGCTGCCACAGGCAGCCAGCACCGCGACGAGCGCGGCGAGTAACGTGATTCCTGAATTCTTCAAGGTTTTCCCTCCTTCTGTTGTAACGGTTCAGTTTTTCCGCCCTTTTTGGGGACGTAAAGACACCGTGAACATACCAGAAAACAGGTGTTTTGTCAAGTCTATTTAGCTACGCTATTGGCTACATTTTTGTGCAGCCCTTCGTCGAACATGTTCGGAATGAAACGCTCAGGAATTGGGTTTGGAACCATGTCTGCGATGGCATGAGCGGCGCGAAGTTTAATTTCGGGCGTGACGGTTTTAATGCCGGAGTCGAGCATGCCCCGGAACAGCCCGGGGTAGCAAAGCGCGTTGTTTACCTGGTTTGGAAAGTCACTGCGGCCGGTCGAGATGACGGCGGCTCCTGCGGCGCGCGCTTCGTCCGGCATGATTTCCGGGTTCGGGTTGGCAAGCGCAAACACGATCGCGTTTTGTGCCATGGTCTTAATCATGTCCGGCGTGATGAGTCCCGGTCCGGATGTGCCGATCACAACGTCCGCGTCTTTCATGGCGTCAGCAAGGCTTCCGGAGAGGTTATTTGGATTCGTGAATCCGGCGATTTCGATTTTGTTGTCTTTCAATCCCTCACGTGACTTTGAAATGATTCCTTGGCGGTCACACACGACAATATTTTGAACGCCGGCGTGATGGAGGAGCTTTGCAATGGCCGTTCCTGCAGCACCTGCACCCACCATTGCTACGCGAAGATCCGTGAGATTTTTCTTAACGATTTTAATGGCATTTAAAAGTCCGGCCATCACAACGATTGCGGTTCCGTGCTGATCGTCGTGGAACACCGGCATATCAAGCGCTTCGGCAAGGCGGTCTTCGATTTCAAAGCACCGCGGCGCGGAAATGTCTTCCAGTTGAATGGCGCCAAACGTTGGAGCAATGGCTCGCACGGTTTGGATAATCTCTTCTGTATTCTGTGTCGAGAGAACGATTGGGATGGCGTTGATGTTGGCAAAATCTTTAAAGATGACGCTCTTCCCTTCCATAACGGGGAGCGCGGCTTCGGGGCCGATGTTGCCAAGTCCAAGGACGGCCGAACCGTCCGACACAATCGCAACGGTGTTGGCTTTCCACGTGAGATCATTCACGCGTTCGGGGTGCTCCGCAATTTCTTTGGAGACCGCACCCACGCCCGGTGTGTAGACGAGAGTGAGATCATCCATACTTTTGACGGGTGTCGTGCCTTTTATTTCAATTTTTCCTCGCAGCTTTTCATGCAGTTCAATCGCGCGTTTTGATGTGTCGTTCATATCAACCGCAGTTTACGAGGCGCGGAGGAAAAAGAAAAGGCTCAAAATCAAAAACCGGCCCTCAGGCCGATTTTTGTGTGGAGCGGGTAACGGGAATCGAACCCGTATCTCTACCTTGGCAAGGTAATATAATAGCCATTATACGATACCCGCCTACGTCCCGTGACGGGACTTCGGCGGGCAGGCCCGCCATTAGGCTTTTTGCGGGGGAAGACTATCACAAACCAAGGAACGGTGCAATATATTCGGTGTTTATCCGCACCAAATACAATCCTCACGTTCAATTGCACTGCGAATTTCCGGATCGCGGAGGAGCGCGTGGAGTTCCATAAGCTCGTCCAAAGAGAGTGGCTCCTCATGCTGCCACACGCCGGGCGACAGTTCCTTGAAACCAAGGACTTGTAAGATGAGTGCGGCGGCATCCGGAGTACGACCACCTTTCCACTCAAGCGTGACGCCGAGTGTGTAACGGTTGTCTGAGACCCCGTACATCTTAGGGATCGTTTCCTCGCGCGTGCAATCAAAGGCCGTAAAAATCTGCCCGAGATTCGGAAGTGCGGCGTACGGTTTGGAAACGGGGTATGTGATTCGTCCCGTTTCATTTTCCGTCGGCTCCTCCTGACATATGGAGGAGCTTTCTTTTACGATGGGTGTTGAAGTGGGTGTCATATCTTGAGTTGGTACTTCGTGAACCCGAAAGGCGAACGACGCGCCACCTACCAGGATCAACGCAATCACAATCAACCGTTTCATACATTTTCTGGCTCTTTTTCCGTCAAAATCCTCTCAAGAGACTTCTTTTTGCGACGATCTCGGACCTGTTTAAAACCCTCGTTCCCAACGACAGCCACTCCGGCGGCGGTAAACGGCACCCAACCCGGAAGGCCCGGCTTTTCCGTGGTAATTGCAGACAACGCCGCATGTTCAAGGATCGAGATCTCATCTGCCGAGCGGGGGAGGATTCGTACCTCGTCACTCGTCATCTCCAGGAGCCCGGTGACTTGAACGGTGTCGCCTTTTGAGAGTCGGGCTGTTCGGAACTGCACCATGCCTTTGACGTACACGGTGACTTCCGTGCCATCAACATCCATCACAATTTTTTTGGATGTCGTGTCAGAGACGATTCCCTCAATCGTGACGAGGCTCCACGCATCTTCGCTAGCGGGCGCCAGCATGTTGATGTTGCGAGAAAGCGGCGTTGCGTTTTCTTCGTAGCTCCATGCATCGTCTTTCAGAAATTTGAGATAGGGGAGGTCGTTGGTTGCGTAGGTGAGTTTGCCGGTGACCGCTACTCCACTTCCAAGCTCAGGGAGCTTCATGGAGGTTGGAACACTCACACGGATCCCCCTCCCCGTTGGGGAGAGGAGGATGAACCCGTGTCCGCTGATCAGTCCCGGCATGGAGCCGACCGAGCCGTGCAGCCGGACGTGCAAGCCGGCATATGAATCATCATGCGCCATATCAATTGAAAGTTCGTGAATCGTATTTGTGTTCGATGTTTTTGATGAGCGTGTTTTCTTTTTGCGCGAAGTGGTTGAAGTCTTTTTTGTTGGTTTTTTTGCGGATGACGCGACGGTTTTTGGCTTTGTAACCGCATTGCTCGCTTGAGACGTTGTTTTAATCGTTGGCGGAATAGCGCTCATCTCTTCATTGAGTACAGGTGTTGCGCTTTCTGTTTGCGCCTCGCTCTCCTCGCTTTCGGGCTCTATATTTTGCGTCTCAGATTCCGTGCTGGGTGACGTATTTTGAGATGCGGCGTTCATCGCGCCTTTTGTAATTGTCTCGGTAAGTGTCCAGTCGCCGGTTCCGTCTGGTACGCGCGCCCAACTCGTTCCCTTTTCCGATCCTTCGTACGTGAAGATCTCGAGCTCGTTGCCGTTCGGATCTTTGAGGATCACAGAGTCGCCGCTGTTGTTGAGTCGTGCAGATGAAAGCTCGGCAACGAATCGAGGTGTCGTCTCGTTCAGCTCTCCTTCACTGAACGAATAGATCTTTGAGCCGCTGTCGTGGAGCGTGAGTCCATCGAGCGGAACCGTGACACTTGGATCAAGAGAGACGAGTTCGATCCACTCGGTACCATCTTCGGGATTCGCAACGACTTCATTGATGCGGAGTAGTTCGTACTGGGGAGGCGCGGTTGCTTCAGGCGACGCTTCCTCCTCCGGCGCTGTTGTTTCTTCATTCTCTTCTGGATCGGTTGCTGAGTTCTCGACGACATCTGCTTCCTCATTCCCCGGCGCGGATACGTCATCAACCACGGGATCAGCTGTGATGGGATCTTGCCCATCTTCTTCTGAATCCTCTGTATTTTCTACGTTTTCTTCCGGATTTGTCTCCAACCCCTCCTCTTCGGGCGGATCCAGACTCTCTTCTGTGGAAGCTGGGCACCCACCGTTGTGCGTTGGTTCTTCATCGAGAATAGGTTCTGGTTCTTCAGCTGCGCCTTGGCATCCGTCGCAAAGACCGGGAGTGCCCAGATCCAGAACGCCGTCTTTGAATCCGACCGAGTCCGTTGCACTTGCCCAACCCGTGTCCGTCCGGACCATTGCTGTTTTGGTGGCGCTACTTGCTCCGGCGGCTGGTGCACCTCCGTCTCCAACGTGGTCAGCTTCTGCGCCCGTGTCGTCGAGCAGAACGAGTTCTAGCGCGGAGTTGGAAAGCGACACGTCGGTTGTGACAAAGTTAGGCTCGTTTGCGAGTGACGAGTTGTCATGTTCTGCGCTGTAGTTGGCGATCACGTACGTGCCGCCGGCAGGAATGACGGCGTCGTCCGGAAACGCGAGTGCTTCTTTTGATGCGCCGAGGAGTGTGTACGCCGCAAGTGGAACATCTGCATCTCCGACATTCCAAAGCTCGATCCACTCGTCTGCGGAGGAGAGGGATGAGCCGGACCAGGCAACCTCTCCGATGACAACGGATGAGGATGCGCCGACAGGGTTCATTAAAAATACGGAACCGAGGAGTGCAACGAGTAGGCTCGCAAAAACGTGTTTTGATTTGGATAATCGCATACGTGGAAAATGAATTGTTAAGAACGGCCGTACTCCACCGCGTTCCATATTTCCGCGCCTCTGTCAAGACTGTGGACAACCCCGTTGACGGGTTATGCCGTATGTTCTATTTTTGTTCCATACCAATCACCACTCTCAAAAAATAGAGATGACGCCGAACGAAGGCCCGTTCTCCGTACGCAGCAAGACTGACGCTCTGCGAACTCCGCAGCGTCGGAGAGCTGCTTCGCAGCAAGTGCGGAGAATGTGCCCGAGAGAGGCGCTCAACGTATATGCCAAACCTCACACCCAAACAAAAAGAAGTTCTCGACTTTATCGTGGCCTTCATCCACGAGCAGGGCTACCCACCCTCTTTTCGGGAGATTGCTTCGGGACTCAATCTTGCCTCCCCATCGACCGTGCATGTTCACATTCGCGCGCTTCGTGAGAACGGTTTTTTGCGGAGTAACGGCGCCGCGCGAAATTTGGAGCCGACGGACAAGGCGGTGCGTTGGGGGAAGAGCGTGCTGCTTCCCTTGAAGGGTGAAATTGCCGCCGGTGAGCCAATTGAAGCGCTTGATGAGCAAGAGGCGATCGCTGTGCCGGTGGATCTTGCGCCCGATTCCGCAAATTCGTACGTGCTTCGCGTAAAGGGGAACTCAATGATTGAAGACGGAATTTTTGACGGCGACTATGTTGTAGTGGAGCGGTGTCCTTCGCCGAGCAATGGAGATGTTGTGGTGGCGCTTTTGGATAACGAGTACGCAACACTGAAACGTTTTTATCGCGAGCGCGATCGGATTCGTCTTCAGCCTGCTAACTCCTCCATGAAACCGATTTACTGCCACGATCCCCTTATTCAAGGCATCGTTCGCGCCGTGATCCGCTCATTCAAGAGATACTGATATGTACGAAAAAGTCTCTGAGCCTATTGAGGTCATGGTGGCATTCCGTACGGAGCGTCCGGAGCCGGTTGTTTTTCGTTGGAATCGACGCTTGTATCGTGTGTCCAAGGTGAATTTGGTGCATGAAGAGCGCCGCGGTCGCGAGAAGGTATACATCTTTTCGGTGTCTGACCACTCGAATGCATACCGCCTTTCTTTTTCGACCGAGTCACTGAAGTGGCGGTTGGAAGACATGGCCGTGATCTAGCGTATGCACTACTTACTACCGCCTACCTGCCTGCCGGTCAGGCAGGCTCGCTACTCGCTTTCGTATGCTTCTCCCGCGCTCGGAAAAGACCGTTGTCCACGTGGACATGAATTCGTATTTTGCCTCTGTCGAGCAGCAGGCGAACCCATTTTTGCGCGGCCGGCCGGTGGGCGTATGTTCGTATCTTCATGAAAAAGGGTGCGTGATTGCCGCGTCCGTTGAAGCGAAGCGGTTCGGAATCCGGGTAGGGATGACCGTGTTTGAGGCGCGACGCATGTGTCCGCATGCGGTGTTTGTACAAAATGATCCGGCAAAATATCGCACCGTCACGTCGCGTATCTTTTCGATTCTTGGTGAGCTAACCGATCGTTTGGAGCCGTACTCCATTGATGAAGCGTTTTTGGATCTTACGGGATGGTGTCGTGACTCCGCGGAAGCGGCGTGGATGCTGACGCGCGCGCGGCAGAGGATTCAGCGCGAAGTTGGCGAGTGGCTACGTTGCTCTATCGGTATTGCGCCAACGCGATTTTTGGCAAAGACAGCCTCCAAACTCAAAAAACCGAACGGCCTTACCATTATTGACCATCAAAATCTCGACGCCGTACTCGGCACGCTGTCGCTCCGTGACCTGCATGGCGTTGGCCCGCGCATGGAAAAGCGTCTCAAGAAGATCGGTATCTTTTCTCCGCTCGCGCTTAAGCAGTATCCCGTGGCAAATCTCATCCGCCTTTTTGGAAAGTACGGGTTTATGATGTGGGTGAAGCTCCATGCCGCCGAGCCGGAACGGATCCTTCGTGCGGACGAGGATAACCGTAAATCGATCGGGCACTCGTACTGCATCCCGGACGTGGTAAATCGCGAGGGTCGCGTTGTTTCCGTGCTCATTAAATTGACCGAGCGGGCGGCACGGCGTATGCGGTCGTACGGATATTCCGCGTCGGTTGTGAATGTTTCAATCGGCTTTCGTGATGAGAGCGCGCAACATCCCATCTCCTTCCGCGCAGGTGACACGTCACGCTGGTGCCGTTTGGATGAACCCGCGAACGATTCGTTTACACTCACCGACACGGCGACGCGTTTACTATACGAGTTGTGGAGTGGAGAGCGTTTGGGATTTTTGGCGGTTACGCTTTCGGAGTTTTCTACGCCAAACGGGCAGTCGATCCTGTTCGCACCCGTGCGTTCGGAAAAACAAAAACGGATTTCAACGGCGCTCGATGCTATCCGTGATCGCTACGGAACCGACGCCGTGATGCTCGGATCCATGTTTGGCGCGGAGGATCATGCGCACGATCGAATCGGTTTTCGAAAGCTTGATGGCGTGCGCGTAGAATCTTGACATTCGCGTTAAAATACGTTAGCGTCATCTCGGCACATTTTCTCAATCTGAAAGGAGCACATAGTGAACTACAAAGCTGTCGGCCGCCGATGCGGCTTTGTCTTCGACAAGGGGTTGCTTCCCGATGGGGATGCGTCCCCAGCGTCTATTTGGGCGGCGAACCGCAGTCTCGCTAAGTGCGGTTTTACCATCACGAAGTTCGATAAGGACTTTTGGCTCGGCCTCGTAAAAGAGGTTGTCAGAGCCGTCCAGCTCTACGAGGAGGACGTCCGGTCTGAGCTCGCGCCCAACTGCGTAGACTCTGCGAGCTTCGCGCAGTACCTGTTTGGCAGACTCGGCATTGGTCTTCCGAGGAGCTATCAGGATCAGTGGGACTACCTCGAAGGGTGTTGTATGGCGAACGAGCTCGAGCCCGTGAGATCGTTGACGGATGCTCAGGTCGCCGACATTTTTTTCTTCGAGAGAAGAGGTGGTATGGGGTATAGGTATCGCGTTGGCGAGAAGGTTTTTCGAGTCGAATCTCCGCTGCGCGTTGCCATCACCACAAAGTCCAAGCCAACTCCCTCATTTTTGGCCGCGACACGTAATTTAGTCGAGACTATCTCGGCATTCGATCTGGTGTCTACCCATAAACCGGTGGCGGCGTATCGACTCATCCCAAACCCCGAACGTTTCTGTGTCATCTCGTGGCCGGAGCGTTCGGATCTCCTCATCGAGTCCTCCAAGGATCTCACGCGCTGGCTTAAGGCTGCGCGTCAGGGCTTGCACTACACCAATCGGTGATGTGCTGAGCCACTTTCTCCGTGTGCTCCGAAAACCCCCGTAGTCTTCCACGCTGCGGGGTTTTTTGTTAGTTTGAATGGCATGAACGACAAGGAACGATATTCTCCGAAAGAGATTGAGCCCAAGTGGCAGAAGGTGTGGGAAGAGACGGGCGTGTATGAAGCGACGGACGCGGATTCCAAGCGCCGAAACGACAAGTTTTACGGCTTGATCGAATTTCCGTATCCGTCCGGCCAGGGGCTTCACGTAGGTCACCCACGTTCGTATACGGCGATCGACATCATGACGCGGAAGGAGCGCATGCACGGGAAGAACGTCCTCTATCCCATCGGGTGGGATGCCTTTGGTCTTCCAACGGAGAATTTTGCCATCAAGCACAAAGTAAAGCCGCAGGATGCCACGGCGGAGAATGTTGCGAATTTTACACGGCAGTTGAAGTCACTTGGTTTTGGTTTTGACTGGTCGCGTGAGGTGAACACCACGGATCCGGCGTACTACAAATGGACGCAGTGGATGTTTTTAAAATTCTACGATGCGTTTTACGACGAAAAGACGGATCGTGCGCGTCCTATCTCCGAGTTAAAGATTCCAAAGACCGTTGAAGCGGAAGGAGAGGATGCGGTACGTGCATATAAAGATGCACAGCGTTTGGCGTTTAAAGAAAAAACACAGATCAACTGGTGTCCGTCGTGCAAAATCGGTCTTGCAAATGAAGAAGCGCAAGGCGGCGTGTGCGAGCGTTGTGGGGGTCCTGTTGAAAAGCGTGAGAAGGAGCAGTGGATGCTTCGGATCACAAAATACGCCGACCGGTTGCTTCGCGATTTGGATACCGTGGATTATTTGGAGCGAATCAAAGCACAACAGACGAACTGGATCGGAAAGAGTGAGGGTGCGTACGTTGATTTTGAGACGAACGCTGACGGCGCACGCGTCCGCGTATTTACCACCCGGCCGGATACAATCGACGGCGTCACGTTTTTGGTGTTTGCGCCTGAGCATCCGCTTGTGGACGAGTGGCTTCGTAAGGGTGTTTTGAAGAACGCGAACGCCGTAGAAGCGTACCGCGAAAAAGCCGCGGCCAAGTCAGACATTGAGCGACAGCAAGAAGAAAAGAAAAAGTCGGGTGTGGAGCTGAAAGGCGTCACGGTGACGAACCCGGCGACCGGAGAGGCGGTGCCACTGTGGGTCGCGGACTACGTGCTGGCTGGATACGGCACCGGAGCGGTGATGGGTGTACCGGCATACGACGAGCGCGACCGTGCATTTGCCGAAGCGTTCAGTTTGCCAATCATTGAGGCGCCGCTTCGTGACTTGAAGGAGACAATCTCGTGGCTTGAGTCGCGCGGCATGGGGGAAGCGGCAACCACGTACCGTCTTCGCGACTGGGTATTTTCCCGTCAGCGCTACTGGGGTGAGCCGATTCCGCTTGTGTACTGCGATGCATGCGGCGCGGTTCCCGTTCCGGAGTCGGAACTTCCTCTCGAACTGCCGGACGTGGATGCGTACGAACCGACGGATGACGGGGAGTCGCCGCTGGCCGCTATCTCCGAGTGGGTGGATACCACGTGTCCCGCCTGTGGAGGTTCTGCACGGCGCGAAACCGACACCATGCCAAACTGGGCGGGTTCATCGTGGTACTTTTTGCGGTACTGCGACCCAAAAAATGACGGGGCATTTGCCTCTGAAGAGGCGTTGAAGTACTGGATGCCGGTCGATCTCTACAACGGCGGCATGGAGCACACCACGCTCCACCTTTTGTACTCTCGTTTTTGGTACAAGGTCTTTTGGGACCTCGGGTTCATTCCAAAATCATGTGGCTCCGAGCCGTACGCGGCACGTCGATCGCACGCACTCATCCTTGGGGAGGGCGGTGTGAAGATGTCGAAGTCTAAAGGCAACGTCGTGAACCCGGATGACGTGGTGGGAGAGTACGGGGCGGACGTGTTTCGCGTGTATGAAATGTTTATTGGTCCGTTCGACCAGGACGCACCATGGGATACGAGCGGCATTCAGGGTGTGAAACGGTTTTTGGAAAAGGTGTGGCGTGTGTACACGCAGGATGCGCCGGCGCAGGCCGAGTCTGAAGCGTTTGTTGCGCTCGTGCACCAAACGATTAAAAAAGTTTCAGACGACATTGCGTCCATGGATTTCAACACCGCGGTTTCGGCGCTCATGGTTTTAGCCAATGAGATGGCAAAGAGTGGTGCCATGGTTGAAGCACGCGAATCGTTTTTGAAACTCCTGGCTCCGTTTGCACCTCACATCGCGGAGGAATTGTGGTCGCGCATGGGGAACAGCGAAAGTATTCATCGCGCGGCGTGGCCGAAGTATGACGAGGAAAAAACAAAAGCCGAGACCTTTGAGCTTGTGATTCAAGTTGATGGGAAGGTGCGCGATCGCATCACGGTTGCGAGCGATATTTCCGAGGACGCGGCAAAGGAGCATGCGCTTCGTTCTGAAAAAGTGCAGGCGATTTTGAAGGGCCGCGAACCGGCGCGCATCGTCTACGTCCCCGGTCGACTTGTCAGCATCGCCACGTAGCAACGGATTGACAGCTAGCCAAAAATATGGAACGCGGTGGGTATGGGCCGCGTTTTTGGTTGGGGCATGTTTGCGTTTCTCGGAGGCATCGCGCTGCAAACCGCGACACGATTTTATATTCCACCGTCGTTTTGGATCGCGGCACTCATCGTCCTTGCGGTTCTCGCCCTCATCCCAAATCCGCGCGTGCGGATCGCCGTCTTTTTACTCGCTGCGTCTCTTTTTGGTGTATGGCGAACAACTACGGCACCGAAACCACATCTCCGCGTGATCGACGGTCGCGCATTCATCACACGTTCCGCCTCCGTAGACGTATGGGCGGCGCAGCGTTCGTGGGTCACGGCACGAATCCGCCCGTATTTTTCCGATGACGGCACTGCGCTTGTGGCCGGCATTCTCTATGGAGACGCGGATTTCTCAAAAGAGGCGCGTGAGCACTTTGTCTCATCCGGTCTCATGCATATTGTTGCGGTGTCCGGTTCCAATGTAACCATTTTGATCCACGCCGTTTCAGTTCTTCTCGTTGGGATCGGGCTTCGAAGGCGTCACGCGTTTTACGTCTCCACCTTTGCGCTCATTGGCTTCACGCTTTTTGTCGGAGCAGGCGCATCCGTACTTCGCGCGTCGGTCATGGCGTGGTTTTTATTGCTCGCTCGAGAGGTGGGGCGACCAACCTCGGCTTTTCGCTTGTTGCTCGTGAGTGCCGTTATCCTTACATTTCAAAATCCCTGGACCCTACTCTACGACGCGAGTTTTGCTCTATCATTTCTCGCCATGTGGGGCGTGCTTGCCTGGACGCCGGTGTTCCTCGCGCGTTTTACCTTCCTTCCAACACGCTTCGGTCTTCGTGAAATTGCATCGATGACATCCGCGGCAACGCTCATGACAACACCGTACGTCGCCTGGGCGTTTGGCAGGCTTTCACTCGCCGGCTTGTTCACCAATCTCGTCGCTCTTCCGCTCGTACCATTCATTATGGTGGGCGGATTTTGCATCGCGATTGTAAGTGGGGGCGTGTTGTCTCCTCTTGTTGCCATACCGACCGAGGGTTTTGTGCGCGCGTTGTATCTCATCTCCCGTCTCGGCGATGTTGCTCCGTGGCTGGACTTTCATGTTCGCGGGATCCATGCGGGATTCTGTATCGCTGCATACATTTTCATCGTGTACTTGTGGACAACGATCTCCGTTCCGGAGGAGGAGGCCTGTGGATTATTCGCAGCGATGTTCGGACATGTCAGCCGTCGCTGACGCACTTTTATGTTGTGTCCTATGACAAAGATGCGAATGTCGTTAGCTGTCGCTGACACATTTTTTTGACCGTGTCTTCGAGGATCTTCAGACTGGAGAGTGCAGGAGGGCTGATTTTGTACCACAGCGAATCACGAGTGCGCGGCCGTCCGTCGACAGAGGCAAAATGCGTTCGGGCAAACCTGGAGAAAGAAGCGGCTCCAGGAGAGCCCCGGACCGGCACCGAGAGTGTGCTCGTCCGGAGATGAGCGACCCCACGTTTTTCCTCGGACATTGTGCGGCCACCCACACGCATGAGCGTGCCGCGTACTCGCCTCCGCGTTCTTCCCGTGATGCATAGCGTGAAGAACGGGGAGGATGCTCCGCCCCACGAACCTTTCACAACGAGACTCCAAGGAGATTCTCATGAAGAGAACGTTTGTTTTGGGTGCCAGTCTCACAACGGTGCTGATCACGATCGAGTTTTTGTTTTTCGCGCTGGTGTTTGCCGGATGTTCATCTCCGGAAAGCGAACCGGGATACGGCGCGAGCGGGAACGGTGTATCGTCACTTCCGTGCACAGCCACGGCCTTTCGTCCGCCAACCACGAGTGAAGAGCTGACGCATGTGTATGCCAGCCGTTCGTTTTACGCGGACGGGAATCATTTGGGGCATGACGTCGCCCTTCCGGAGGGTACGGCGATTGCTCCCATCGCATGCGGTGTCATCAAGGTGTATCGGCCTGCCTCGGGCTACGGTCAGCTGGCCGTGGTCATCGAGCACGAGCTCCCGTATCCGATGATGCTCACAAATGGAGTAGGAGATTCCGTTCAAACCACACGGTTTCTTTCCATCTACGGACACCTTCGGAAGAGCGAAGATCGTGACGGAACGAAAGGCGTACTCCAATTCGCGGCTGGGGACAGTATCGGTCCGACGGATACACTCGGGTATGTGGATCAGGACGCGACCAATGGTGACGGCGCTGAACATCTGCATCTTGGCATCCGTCTCCAAAGTGCCTCCGAAGCCATGGATACGGACCAGCACTGGTTTCGCGGCTATGACGGCACGCCGAGTCAGCTCAAGTGGTACGCCGACCCGGTTCTCTTTTTGTCGGAGCTCCACGCCGAGCTTTCGGGCGACATGTGTCCATCAGACACGCCAAACGAGTCCGGTTCATCGAGCTCATCCTCCTCATCGGGGAGCAACGGTTCGTCGTCCGGCGTCCCCGAAGGTCTCGTCCAGTTTGTATACGAAGGCGGAACCGGTACAGGAGTGTACGAACTGCATGGAACGTGGAAGCCTCTGAATTCCACCACGGTTCCTTGGGGTCCGGAAGCAACATCACAGTGCCCGGACGTTGTACCAGGCGACTATGGTCTTGAGTGTCTCCTTACCATGCCGAGCGGCACCACGAACTTCACATTTACCG
The DNA here is from genome assembly GCA_050303655.1 of Patescibacteria group bacterium. GTDB lineage: Bacteria > Patescibacteriota > Patescibacteriia > 2-12-FULL-60-25 > 2-12-FULL-60-25 > JANLIO01. The sequence continues at coordinate 13,050 of JBNLCE010000004.1, forward strand.
TAAAACTTCCGGACGGAAGCTGGTGGGGTGATATGTCGTACGATCCGCTTGGAGGAAAGGGAGACACGATCGGAGTGGTGACACTCGTTGGTCCACAGGGAGAGATTCCCTACCAAATGGTGAGCAATGGAACGGGTTCGGAGTACTACAACGGATACGTTTCTGTTGTGCCTTAACCTCGCGCCCTCGTGTTGCAACGGGGGCGCCATATTCTTCTTAGAATGTGTGTAGACATCTCTTTGCCCGTGTGAGAGGATACTGGAACGAAAATAGAACACGCTGCAGTTTTGCGGCAAAAGACAAAATTGTTTTTCAAAAGTTATGTCCAAAAAAGTTGCTGACGAGCGCAGTGAGCGCCAAGTAGCCGCACAGGCTGCCATTGATCAGATTAAGGAGAAGTTTGGTGAGGGTTCGATTATGCGTTTGGGAGAGGCGAAGCGCATGGAAATCGACACCATCCCAACCGGATGTTTGTCGCTCGACATGGCATTGGGCGTCATGGGCGTTCCGCGCGGCCGTGTTGTGGAGATTTACGGGCCTGAAGCATCCGGAAAGACAACACTCTCGCAGCACATTGTCGCTGAACTCCAAAAGATGGGTGGAATCGCCGCCTTTGTAGATGCGGAGCATGCATTGGATCCGGAGTATGCCAAGAAGATCGGTGTGAATGTGGACGAGCTTCTTATTTCTCAGCCGGACAGTGGGGAGCAGGCGCTTGATATTGTGGATACGCTCGTTCGTTCCAACGGCGTGGACGTTATCGTCGTGGACTCGGTCGCTGCACTTACTCCAAAGAGCGAGCTCGAAGGAGAGATGGGCGATCGGCACGTCGGGCTTCAGGCGCGGCTCATGAGCCAGGCGCTTCGTAAGCTGACTTCGATCATTTCTCGTTCCAAAGCCTGCGTCATTTTTATTAACCAGATTCGTCAAAAGATCGGCGTGGTGTACGGAAACCCGGAAACGACAACCGGCGGTATGGCACTCAAGTTTTATTCCTCCGTCCGTATTGAGGTTCGCCGCCGCGCACAGATTAAGATGGGCGAACAAATTATCGGAAACCGCGTGAAGACGAAGATCGTGAAGAACAAGGTAGCGGCACCATTCCGAACCTGCGAGTTCGACATTATGTACAACGAGGGTATTTCGCTTTCCGGTGATTTGCTCGACGTGGGTACGCAATTTGGAGTGATCAAAAAGTCAGGTCATTCCTACAGTTATGGGGAGGAGAAGCTAGGCGTGGGGCGTGAAAAGGCAAAGGCCACACTCCGTGAGCGACCGGAACTCATGCAGGAAATTCGTGAAAAGTGTATTGCGGCAAAGACGGAAAAAGAGGCAGATGCCGCGTGACGTCGTATCTGAAAAACGCTACAATTGAACCTGAAACGCATGGCACGACGACGACGTAGACGTTCTTCGCTCTCCCTTTCCATGGGGACGGAAACGCGCAACGGAATCCTAATCGTTGCGCTCTTTGCGTTTGCACTTCTCCTCCTGCTTTCTCTTTTTGATCTTGCCGGGAGGCTGGGGGTTGTGCTCGATGGCGCCGTTTCACATGTTCTTGGGTGGGATCGGATCGTTCTTCCGTTTTTCCTGATTGCGATTGCATACCACAATGTGTCGCGGGAACGTTTGCCGCTCTCGCTCACAAACTACATCGGATTCCTTCTTTTTTTCGCATCCTTAAATCCGCTCGTACATCTCGCATCGTTTGATGGCGAGGTCGCGACCGAACAGCTGGCTACGGCCGGGGGGAAGTTGGGGCTTCTCCTTGCAGAACCGTTTGCCGGACTCTTTGGCGGGTTTGGGGCGGTAACACTTTTCATCGCCGCGTTCGTCGTTTCTCTGCTGCTCATTTTCAACACATCGCTTTCTCGGATTCTCGATGTGTTAAATGCTTTATTGAGCACCCTAAAAAAGGGACTTGGGATTTTAACGTATCCGATCCGCGCGCTTGTTTCGCGGTCTTCACGTCGCGCAGAGGGTGACGAGGAAGACGAAGACTTTGAAGAGGATGAAGAGGTTGAGGAGGAGTATGAGGAATCGGAAGAAGAGGAAGAAGTGGATGAGGATGGCGGCGATGAAGAAGGGGTGCCTGCAAAGACAAAGCGTAAACCACGTCGCCGACGACGTCGCATGGTTCCGGTCCCGCTCGATCTGCTTGCCAAGCGCGACCAAAATCCAACATCAGGCGATATCGAGCACAATCAGGAAATGATTCAACGCACGCTCGAGAATTTTGGTATTCCTGTTGAGATGGGTGACGTTGCCGTGGGTCCAACGGTCACGCAGTTTACGCTCAAGCCGTCTGAAGGCGTGAAGCTGACAAAAATTACAGCGCTCCATAATGATCTCGCACTTGCTCTTGCCGCGCATCCAATTCGTATCGAAGCTCCCATCCCAGGTAAATCGCTCGTTGGTGTGGAGGTTCCAAACCAATCAGTTGCAACCGTTGGTGTTCGCGGCATTTTGGAATCACGTGACTGGAAGGGGCGCAAGAACAGTCTGCATTTTTCACTTGGCCGCGACGTGGCGGGTAAGCCGCATGTGGCGGATTTATCGCGCATGCCTCACTTGCTCGTAGCCGGTGCTACGGGTTCCGGAAAATCTGTGGGGTTAAACGTGATGTTGACGTCACTTTTGTATGCAAATGGACCGGACGAATTAAAATTGATCCTCGTCGACCCGAAGCGCGTGGAGCTTCCGGTGTATAACGGCATTCCGCACCTTGTGACGCCGGTGATTACCGATGTTGATAAGACGGTGAACGCGCTTAAGTGGGCCATTCGTGAGATGGATCGGCGTTTTGACCTTCTCTCATCCATGGGTGCTCGTGACATCATTGGGTACAACAAACGTGCCGAGGAAAAAATTCCGTACCTCGTAATTGTGGTGGATGAGTTGGCGGATTTGATGATGACCGCGCAGGCCGATGTGGAGGGCTCGATCGTTCGATTGGCGCAAATGGCGCGTGCGGTTGGGATTCACCTCGTGCTTGCAACCCAGCGTCCGTCCGTGGATGTCATTACCGGACTCATCAAAGCCAACGTCCCGGCGCGCATGGCGTTTTCCGTGGCATCATCCACTGACTCGCGAACGATCTTGGATCAAACCGGCGCCGAAAAATTGCTCGGCCGTGGAGACATGTTGTATGTGAACGCCGAAATGTCGGCGCCACGACGTGTGCAGGGAGCTTTTGTCTCAGACGATGAGACCGCACGGCTCGTGGAATTTTTGAAATCTTCGTACGACCCCGTGGAATACGACGAGGAGGTGATTGAACGCAAGCGTGGCGGAACGTCGTTCCGAGGCGGAATGGATGAGGACATGGATCCGCTGATTGAAGATGCAAAATCCGAGATCCTTCGTGCCGGTCGTGCGTCCGCCTCTCTTTTGCAACGACGTTTGAAGGTGGGGTACGCCCGCGCCGCACGTATTTTGGACGAGCTTGAACAGATTGGATTCATCGGACCCGCCGAAGGTTCAAAGCCGCGTGAAATTTTGAATCCAAGCGCCGGTGAGGAGGTGGAAGAAGATGTAGAAGATGATGGTGACTACGAGTACGAAGAAGGGGAGGATGAATCAGATGAGGACGTGGGAGATGACGGAGAGGCTGAGGAGGACGGAGAGTATGAGGAGGAAGAATTTGAAGATGAAGAGTAATGTCATTCATCCAGAAGGCGCTCGGGAGGACCGGAGGCTTTGGTGCTCACCTGCAGGAGTTGCGTGAACTTCGCGGGATGACGCGTCAGCAGCTTGCCGAGGCAACGCAAATTCACGTTTCCATCATTGCGGCGCTCGAAGAAAATCGACTTTCAGATTTGAAAGATCCTGTTTACGCCGAGCGGCATGTTCGCGCTCTTTTGAAAGTATTGGATGCGCGTCCCGGGTACTATATAAAAAAATATCGCGACTTATTGAGAGCGTACGAGGTGGAAAAGAAAGATCGGATATTGGTACGCCCGTTGGTTCGACGTCGGGATTTTGTTGTGACATCCCGTGTGATCGCGATTGCCGGATTCTTTGTGGTTGCGCTTGCTGCCGGAGCGTATCTCAGCTGGCAAGCATTCCTTCTTCAAGACCCTCCTCCGCTTGAGGTGCACTCACCGGAAGAGGACGCTGTGTTTGCCGAGCCATTTGTCGACATTGAGGGCATGACGCTTCCGAATGTGATTGTAACGGTGAACGGGAGGCGCGCCATTGTGGAGCGTGACGGACGTTTTTATCTCCGGTTCGACCTCCCGCGTGGATCCACGACACTTCGGATTGATGCGCAGCGGCGATATGGATCTTCCGCCGAAGTGATACGCCGCGTGATCTACGAATATTCGGAAGGTGAAGACAAATAAAAAACCACCCCGGATTTAATCCGGGGTCCAGTTTTGATTGGACCTGCCGGAGTTTACCCCGTTTTTTCTACGGGGCAGGGATGGAGATTTTCGTTTGGCTCATGGGCTTGAAACTGCAAAGTGTTGCCACGTAAGTCGGACGTCGATCATCACGGGAGGAGAGAGTTCCGAATGCAATGCAAACGGATCCATGGTGTCCGATGTCCTGGCGTGCCCCACTTCGCAGATTCAAAGCCACGAATGTCAAATTTCCTATACAACAGGTTAACGCTAATTTGTGAAAAAAACAACCCCGGCGCCGATAGTGGTCGGCACCGGGAGTTATGGGTCGGTCGAACGTCCGGAGGCGATTCGCGTCATAGCGCTACCCAAGAACTTGCAGAACCGTCGTCGTCCAGACGGGCGTCTTCTTGAGTACGTGACGGAGTAGAAGCTCCTCGCGGCTTGAGAGCGCAAAGTGACAAGCGATGTTGCCCGTGAGGCATCGGCATCGTTCGCGTATTTTTTCCTCGTCGGATGGATCGTAGCGCTTGGGTTCATCTCCGAAGTAGACGAGATAGTAGTCGTCATCTTGCAGTCGTGCGAGTGCGCGCTGATTCAGCTCTTCGTCGTCGGCCGAGATGATGACTTTGTAGATCTCAATTACGCCCCTATCCGTCTTACGAATCGCGATCCAGTGCCGTAGCTTCCTGGTTTGTGCCGGCTCTTCGGTTTTGAGGAGCTGTTTGCGTTTCCGACGGGTCTTCAGTTGAACGACTCGTTGGTTGCATGCATCTTGTCGCTGCAACGGATTCCTTTGCGCTTCGGCGAATTGCCAGAACAGGCTGTAGGGGCGGGTAAGGTTGCTTTTTCTCCCCCTATTTTGAATCGAGACGATTTTGGCATCAACTACGCGACGCCTTCTTGGCGCGTTGTTTTTCACGTTGCCTCCTATGTGAATGTTCGCCTTCTGAAACCGCCACACCAGTGTGATGGTTTCGGATAGCGGCGAGATCGAGTGCGGTCGATCTCGCAAGCCAGGTGAAGGTGCTAGTCGTTGTTGGTCTTGCGGTCGAGCGGGTGCTCATCCGCATCGAGCATCTCTCGATCTTCGTCGGTGAATTCGTCGAATGCGAGAGGATCGATGACGTGCATGCCGAACCCTCGGCCGCACAAGGCGCTCTCGTCCGTTCTCCAGACGCCGTCCCTTCGACTCCTTCGGCTCGACGGTGCGGGCTGGGGGATGTCGCCGTTCTCTTCGTTTACTGGATCGAATGTATACATGTCTCCTCCTTATTTTTTGAGCAGCCGTGGCTGCTGTCCTGTTATCGAGTCTGTGGCGAGCAAAATGCCCCCACAGAGGAAGATGGTGCCGATGAGGGATCCAAGAGAAAGGATCACAACGCCGACCGCGAAGAGCACAAGTCCTCCAAAGATTTTCATCTCCCAACCTCCTGAACCCCGGGAGAGTTTGAAAGGTACAAAAAAACGGGCTTCGAGACAAGATGGAGGAATGATTCACGTACAGCAAATGCCGCACACAAATCGGTGATGTTCCAGCCGCTTCAGCAGGGTCTGACCTAAGGCCTGAGCCTGTGGGGCGAAGCGCCCGTCGTATCTCGGATTCCTCCATCCTATCTCGAAAGTCCGTTCTCACAACGTCTTAATCCGAAGATTCAGAAGTTGTGTGAATGCGGGAACACGTGTGTGCTCCCGCGCTAGGGTTGATGTTGAAGGTGCTACTCCGCCGCGGACTCGAGCGTCTCGCGATCGTCGACCTGGATCTCGATCGTGGGACGGTTCTCCTCGTCGTCCGTCTCCTCATCGAGCTCGTCGATGTCGGTGTCGTCCGTGTCGGGCGGATCGCTTGAGCGATTCACCCTGACGAAGCGCTGGGTCGGCGGACCCACCGAGCGTGCGTCGTGGCACGCTTTGCAGATCGCTTCCGCGAAGTCGGGGTGCTCCTTGGGTGGAGCGGACGCCGACTTTTTCTTGGTGTAGACGCGTGGCTTGCCGAGCATGACAGCGTCGATGTCACCGAACGTGTCCAAGACACTATCGGCGTCCAACGCTTCCGGATCCCATCCGCGGGACTCGGGACGCCGGTGGAAATCGGGCGGCAGCGTGGCCGGCCGATCCATGTCTCCGTCGTCGATGGCGCGGAAGTCACCGAGCGTGCCGTAGATGTCAGCAAAGCTGTCATTGTGCTGCCCGAATGAAAGGGCGGCGTGCGGTGATGAATATGTTGGTTGCATTTTCCTGTCTCCTCCTCAGCCAGGAAAGTGGTTGGGTTCATCCCAACGTCTATGGAGGGGATTTGACTCGCCGAAGCGTGCCGCATCCAAGGGGTTGGTCATCAGTGCGCGCCAGCCGAAGCCAGCCTGCATGAATCCCGCGCCCGACATTCGAAGGACCCGTGTTCGGGCTCCGAATGCGCTCTCCTCCACAGACGTTGGGGTGAATCACCCGTGGATATGTAATGTTCGATTATTTACGGGCTCCATCCCAACCTTTGATTCTCATCTGAGATCAGAATCAGAGGATGGGCCGGAGAAACAAGATGTATCTCCGGTCGTATCGGCCTACCGTGGCTTACGCCGACAGTTCCGCCGATTGTGCTTCGAGACCTTGGTCTCGACGCGTGGGTCATGAGATTCGACGGGCACTTCGAGCTCGATCGCCACGAAGTCGATTTGCCGTTGACCCTTCGGCAGATTGATTCGAAGCACCTCGATCAGAACGAACGCAACCATCGTCACCTCCTTAGGAAATCTCCGTGACTTCCTTTCAAAGTTCATCTCAATGTGAGATAGCCTTTGAAAGAAGCCGGAGGGCGCACACACGGGTCGGTTGTGTGTGGCTCCTCCGGCGAGTTTAGTTGAGTGAAGGGTTCAGCTTCCTCTTGTCGAAGTGGGGGGTTGCAGCTCGCTGACCCGAGCTAGACTACGGCGCGGCGTTGTTGCGACGCATCCGCCTTTCCCTTCTGGCAGGTCATCTACTGCCATGGTTGTAGTGACAGATGTTGTGCGTGAGAAAGGTTGAGCTACCGCGGCCTACGTTGTGACTGCGACTGCTCGAGCGCGGTAGGGTTCCTTGGTTCAGTCACGCGTCCATTTGTTGTCATCGCCCGCTGAGCCGTCGGACTCTGACGTCGTCCATACTTCCTCCGTGGTGACTGCTTGCCGGCGTGGCGTGCAGTCGAATGGGATCGTGACCCCTTCCGCCGGGGTCAGAGCAGAGTCAGAAGACCGCTCCTCTCCGCGACGTTCGTCGGTTCTGTTCCATCGGGGTGCTCCTTTCTTTTAGGTGCGCCCGCGTTTTTTTGTTCTTTTTTCTTTCACTGCCCGCCAGCGCGTTTGCCGTGTACACCGTTACCCCAGGTTGCCAATTTTGTTACTTTTGTTTGATTTTGAGGGCTCTTTGGGTGGTTGATGTAGCGGTTTTGCGCTGAGTTTACGGCAGAGATGTAGAGGGGACCTAGGATGACGCGAATGCGCTCCGTGGCCATGGAAACCTACCTATTATTCGCTTCGAGTCGAAACCCGATGTAAATAACTTCGATTTCCTCTGTTTTCGGGATCCGTGTTCGGGCCGAAAAACAGGTTCCTCCTCCACGTCTCTGGCGTAAAAAAGAAAAAGAGACCGTGTGGTCTCGAAATAGGAAAATCGTGCCATGGCTGGCAATGTCTAAAATTTAGCTTATTTCAGCCAAATTTCAGTCTCGACTCTCCTCGTTCAAGACGGTATTTCGTTGTCTGGTACGATCGTCCATTACGACGATGTCCCCTTTATAACATACATCTCCAAACTTGTCAAGGGGGCTTTCCAAGAGGGCTGTTTTTAGTACATTTCCACATCCCTGATATTTGACGATTGTAGTAATATATGGGAAAATCGCGCGCAGACAGCGCGTCCCCGATTCATGAGCTCACAGGATCAAACAAAGTAAATATTTTTAACGTCGCAACCCGCGGCGTTGTTTGCTTTTTGTCGGCGCGTTTCGTTTTTATAATTTATAAGCACCCGACCTCTCTGCGCGCCGCCGGCTGACTCCGCCCGAACGATCCCATACAGCTTGGCCCGTGTCCGGAAGGACGAGTGTGTAACGCCTTTCTGTCATGTCCATGACATTCCGTCGCCTCCCTCCGAAGGAGTCGGAGCGACACTACTTTACCGCGGCTCGCGATGCGATTGCCCTTCCAGACCTCATTGAGGTGCAAAAGCAAAGTTACGACTGGTTTTTGCGGGAAGGAATCCGCGACCTTTTCAATGAGATCAATCCTGTAAAGGATTTCATTGGCCGGGATCTTCAGCTGGAGTTTGTCGATTACTATCTCGACGAACCGAAGTTTGATGAAAAAACCTCGAAGTCGAAAAAAGTGAACTTCGAATCTCCGCTTCGTGTGAAGACGCGTCTCACAAACAAGCGGACGGGCGAATCCCAAGAGCAAGAAGTGTATCTTGGTGATTTGCCGATCATGACGGACCGCGGCACGTTTATTGTGAACGGGATCGAACGTGTTGTGGTGACCCAGCTCGTGCGAAGCCCAGGTGCCTTCTTTACGGCAAACGTTCATCGCGGACGCCGACACTACGGTGCGAAGGTGATTCCGAACCGTGGAGCGTGGCTGGAGTTTGAAACCGACTCCAAGAACGTGATTTGGGTAAAGATCGATCGAAAGCGCAAGGTGGCGGCAACATCCCTTTTGCGCGCGTTTGGTTTTGGAACGGATGACGAGATTCGCGCCTTGTTTGCCGACGTTGATATTCATCCGGTGATTAAGTACATGGACGCGACGATTGAAAAGGATGCTTCAGAGAATGAGGATGAGGGATCGATCGAAGTGTACAAGCGTATCCGTCCGGGAGACCTTGCAACATCAGACAACGCACGGTCGCTTATCCATTCAATGTTCTTTAATTTTGACCGGTATGACTTGGGGCACGTGGGACGCTACAAGTTTAACCAGCGTTTCGGTGCGGGCGACGGCACTCAAGACGCAAAGAAGGATGTGCACAAGGAAGAGAACCGCATTCTTTCAAAGGAAGACTTGGTGATGATCATCCGTGAGATTATTCGTCTCAACATTTCACAGGAAGAACCGGATGACGTGGACCACCTCGGAAACCGCCGTGTGCGAGCCGTGGGTGAATTGGTGCAGGGCCGCTTCCGTATCGGTCTCGCGCGTATGGAGCGCATCGTGAAGGACCGCATGTCCACGCTCGATATCACAACGCTCCGTCCGGCGAAGCTTGTGAACGCACGACCGGTGATTGGTGCGATCCGCGAATTCTTTATGAGCTCGCAGCTTTCGCAGTTCATGGACCAGACCAACCCGCTTTCCGAACTCGAACACAAGCGCCGTCTTTCGGCCATGGGTCCGGGTGGACTTTCGCGTGAACGCGCAGGCTTTGACGTACGTGACGTGCACCGAACGCACTACGGCCGTATTTGTCCGATTGCATCTCCGGAAGGACCGAACATTGGACTCGTGGGTCACCTTGCAAGCTACTCACGCATCAACGATTTTGGATTTATTGAAACGCCGTACCGCAAAGTGAAGAACTGGGCGGAGAATGACGGCAAAGACGGCGTGGGCGAAGTGCTCCGCGTCGACGTGACCGGCGGCGACGGAAAAGTGGTGGCCAAGGCCGGTGATGAAATCACCAAGGACACGGCAAAGGCGCTTAAAGACGTGTCCATGCCGAAGCTCCCGATTGTTCCGCGTGTGACACGAGAGATCGTGTACTTGAACGCGTTTGCCGAAGAGCGTGGTACAACCGCGCCGGCAACGACTCCGATCGACAAGCAAGGTCGCTTTATGGTGGAGCGCGCAAGTGCGCGTAAGCACGGAGAGCCAACCATGGTGGACGTACACGAAATTGATTATGTGGACGTGTCTTCCAAGCAGATTCTTTCGGTGGGTACGTCACTGATTCCGTTTGTGGAGCATGACGATGGTCAGCGCGCCCTCATGGGAACGAACATGCAACGACAGGCGGTTCCGTGTGTGAAGCCGGATGCGCCGATTGTTGGAACCGGTGTAGAGCGTCGCGCCGCTGTGGATGCGGGAGACGTGATTTTGGCACCGGATGACGGCGTTGTCGTCTCTGTGGCCGGTGATCACATTGAACTGCAGACGCAAGACGGTGAACTCCGCCGCTACGACCTCATTAAATTCACGCGCTCCAACAACTCAACCTGCATCAACCAGGTGGCGCGTGTGGAGAAGGGGCAGAAGATTCAGGCCGGTGAAGTGTTGGTGGACGGAATGGCCTGCCAGAACGGAGAATTGGCGCTTGGACAGAACTTGCTGTGCGCCTTCCTCTCATGGGACGGATACAACTATGAAGACGCCATCATCCTTTCGGAACGATTGGTGCATGAGGATCGATTCACCTCGATCCACATTGAGCATTACACGCTCGACGTGCGCGACACCAAGCTTGGACCGGAAGTGGTGACATCGGATATCCCGAACGTCTCGGAAGAAAAATTAAAGAACTTGGATGAGCAGGGCATCGTCCGCATTGGAGCGGAAGTGAAGAGCGGCGACATTCTTGTTGGAAAGATTACGCCGAAGGGTGAAACGGATCTTTCCGCCGAAGAAAAATTGCTCCGCGCCATCTTTGGTGAAAAAGCACGCGACGTGCGCGACACATCCATGTATCTCCAGCATGGAGAGCATGGAAAAGTGGTTGGCGTTACGATTTTCTCGCGTGAAGCCGGTGACAAATTGCAGCCGGGTGTGACGCGCCAGATTGTCGTGTCGATTGCTGACCTTCGAAAGGTGCAGGTGGGTGACAAGCTCGCCGGTCGTCACGGAAACAAGGGTGTGATCTCGAAGATCGTGCCGGTGGCGGACATGCCGTTCCTCGCGGACGGTACGCCGATCGACATCATCCTGTCTCCGCTCGGTGTTGTGTCCCGTATGAACCTGGGGCAGATCCTTGAAACGCATCTTGGCCTTGCGGCAAACTCGCTTGGATACACGGTGGCAACGCCGGTGTTTGACGGTGTACCGGAAGAAACGGTGCGCGAAGAGCTTGTGAAGGCCGGGTTTCCGGAGGACGGAAAGATCGAAGTCTTCGACGGACGCACAGGGGAAGCCTACGACCATGATCCGACCGTTGGGTACATCTACATGTTGAAGCTGAACCACATGGTGGAAGATAAGATTCACCAGCGTTCAATTGGTCCGTACTCGCTTATCACCCAGCAGCCGCTTGGTGGTAAAGCACAGTCCGGTGGTCAGCGTTTCGGAGAAATGGAAGTGTGGGCGCTCGAAGCCTATGGCGCCTCGCATACCCTGCAGGAAGTGTTGACGATTAAGTCTGATGACGTGCCGGGCCGCTCAAAGGCATACGAGTCCATCATTAAGGATGAACCAATCCGTAAGGTGAACGTTCCGGAGTCGTTTAACGTGCTTGTACGTGAGCTCAAAGGATTGTGTTTGGATGTTGAGCTCTTGAAGGATGGTCATCGCATTGATGAAACCGGACCGCGGCGTTCACGACCATCGCAACGGAAGGAAAATGAATGGGGTCCGAGCACGAATTAATTCTCGCATTGAAAACGTATGGCATATTTTCAAACCGAAAACATTAAGACGACGGATTTCGATGCGATTCGATTGAAGCTCGCATCTCCGGAGATCATTCGTAGCTGGTCGTACGGCGAAATCACAAAGCCGGAAACGATCAACTACCGCACGCAGAAGCCGGAAAAGTCCGGACTGTTTGCTGAAGAAATTTTTGGTCCGTCTAAGGACTGGGAATGTTATTGCGGAAAGTATAAGAAGATTCGATACAAAGGAATTATCTGTGACAAGTGTGGCGTGGAAGTGACGCACTCCCTTGTTCGACGTGAACGCATGGGTCACATCGAGTTGGCTGCGCCGGTATCACACATTTGGTTCCTTCGCGGTGTTCCATCACGACTCGGAACACTCTTGGACTTGTCCGTTCAGTCGCTTGAAAAGGTGATTTACTTCGCATCCTTTATTGTGACGGATGTGAATGAAGAGCTTCGTGAACAAGTGTCGGAGCAGATTAAGACCGAATATAAAGGAAAGAAAAAGGCGATTGAATCCGAGTACGATCGTGATGCAAAGCAGGCGAATGAGTCGATTGAAGACCAGAAGGCGCTCGAAGACCGCTTGCTTGAACTAGAGGGAATCAAGACGCGTCGCATGGAAGAGTTGAACGAGGAAAATAAGGCGACGGAAAAAGAGCTGAAGGATTTGCGACCGCTCAAGATTATGAGCGAGAACGAGTACCACGAGCTCTCTCTCAAGTACGGACATATCTTTGAAGCACAGATTGGTGCCGAAGCCATCGACAATCTTTTGAAGAAGATCGATGTTGACGGAACAATTGAGGCGCTTGAAGCGGAACACGTGGATGCGTCGACTGCACGCAAAGAGCGCATCATTCGCCGCTTGAAACTTCTCAAGGCGTTTACGCTTCAGGACATTTTGCCGGACTGGCTGATTTTGAAAGTGGTGCCGGTGATTCCTCCGGATCTTCGTCCGATGGTGGCATTGGACGGCGGCCGCTTTGCAACGTCTGATTTGAACGATCTGTATCGCCGCGTGATCAACCGCAACAACCGTTTGAAGCGATTGAAGGAGTTGAACGCGCCGGAAGTGATTACGCGAAACGAAAAGCGCATGCTTCAGGAGGCCGTGGACGCGTTGATCGATAACAGCGCGCGTCACTCAAAGACGGTGATTGCCGCAACCGGAAAGAAGCGCCAGTTGAAGTCACTTGCCGACCTGTTGAAGGGAAAGCAGGGTCGTTTCCGACAAAACCTTCTTGGAAAGCGCGTCGACTACTCCGGACGCTCTGTGATTGTGGTTGGTCCGACGTTGGACTTTCACCAGTGCGGATTGCCGAAGATTATGGCGCGTGAGCTCTTTAAGCCGTTTATCATTGCCGAGCTCATCAAGCGTGAATTGGTGCACAACATCCGTAGTGCAAACCGGTTTATTGAAGCTGACCATCCGGAAGTGTGGGACATTCTTGAGTCGATCGCCGCAGATTCGGTGGTGCTCTTGAACCGTGCGCCAACGCTTCACCGCTTGGGTATCCAGGGATTCCAGCCGAAGCTGATTGAAGGAAAAGCGATTCAGATTCATCCGATGGTGTGTCCGGCGTTTAACGCGGACTTTGACGGAGACCAAATGGCCGTTCACGTTCCGCTTACCGAAGAGGCGCGTGAGGAAGCGAAGAACATCATGCTTTCCACGAAGAACCTTCTGAAGCCTGCAACCGGTCAGCCGGTGGCGCGTCCGGATAAAGACATCGCGTGGGGATGCTATTACATGACCACGATCGTGGAGCCGGAAGATGGAAAAGTAAAAACATTTGGCAGCGGAGACGAAGCGATTTACACGTACCAGATTGGTCAGTTGAACATTCGTGAACGCATCAAGACGCGTCTTGAGCCACAAGGTGAGATTATCGAAACAACGGTTGGCCGTGTGCTTTTGAACCGCCTGTTCCCGAAAGAAGTTCCGTTCCGCAATGAACCGATTGGAACCAAGCAGCTCGGGGAAATTACCCGAACGTGTCTTGAGCTCCGCGGCTTTGACCGCACGGCGCGTTTCTTGGATGAGGTGAAGAACATGGGATTTGCCTACATCACCACCTCCGGATTCTCGTATGGTATGGGAGACCTGCCGCATCTCACAGCCAAGAAAGATGTATTGGCTGAAGGTGAAAAGAAGCAGGCACTTGTTGAAGAGCAGTACAAAGAAGGTCTTTTGACCCGTAAGGAGCGATACACGCAGATCATTAAGATCTGGACGGATGTGAAGGATCAGATTCAGAAACTGTCGAAAGACTCGCTCCATCCGACCGAGACCGTGGCGTCTATGATTGATTCCGGTGCCCGTGGTTCGCTCGGACAGTTGACCAACGTGATTGGTATGAAGGGCCTTGTGGCTAACCCGGCCGGTGACATTATTGAGCTTCCGATTAAGTCATCCCTCCGTGAGGGGTTGGACGTGCTTGAGTACTTCATCTCGTCCCACGGAACGCGTAAAGGTTTGACCGACACCGCGCTTAAAACCGCGAACGCCGGATACCTCACACGTCGTTTGGTGGATGTGGCGCAGGACGTCATTATTATGGATGAAGACTGTGGCGACACGGATGGTGTGCTCCTGACGCACGCCGAGTGTGAAGAAATCGGTGAGCCGCTTTTGACTCGTCTCCTTGGACGCGTCGCCATCTCTCCGATCAAAAATCCAAAGACCAAGCGCTCTGTGCTTGTGAAGGCGGGCGAACTCATTACCGAAAACCACATCCGTGCGATTGAAGCGACGGGTGAGGTGCTTGAGGAAGCGCACGTGCGCTCCGTGATGAGTTGTAAGCTCCGTTCCGGATTGTGTCAGCAGTGCTACGGTGTGGACTTGGCATACAACCGTATGGTGGAGCTGGGAACTGCCGTTGGAATTGTGGCCGCGCAGTCCATCGGTGAACCGGGTACACAGTTGACCATGCGTACCTTCCACACAGGTGGTGTGGCCGGAACCGACATCACGCAGGGTCTTCCGCGTGTTGAAGAACTGTTTGAAGCGCGCCAGCCGAAGCATAAAGCGATCGTGACAGATGTGGCCGGAAAGATCGCAATCGTTCAGGGCGAGCGACGTATTATTGAAACCCCTTCGGGAGAAAAAGTGCTTGACCGTGAGTCCGGTGGAAAATCAATCCACGTGACGTTCGCGGATGTCCACGAGGATTCCTACCCGGCGCTCAAGAAGAGCGATGTGGTGAAGGTGAAGGACGGACAAAGCGTGAAGGAAGGTCAGGTATTGGTTGTGCATTCGTCCGGTGCCGAAGAAGTGGCTGAGCACAACGGAACCATTTCTCTCAACGAAAAGAAATTGAAGCTTATTTGGGAAGGTCCGTCCGTAAAGGAATACCAGGTGCCGACCGGATTCCAAGTCTACGTCAAAGACGGTGACGAGGTTGCGGCCGGTGATCAGCTCACGGAAGGTCACTTGGACCTGATGCAACTCTTCCGTTTGAAGGGTCGCGAAGCCGTGATGCGGTATCTGCTCCGTGAGGTGCTCTACATTTATGCCTCGCAGGGTCAGCGGTTGAACGCAAAACATATTGAGGTCATGATTCGCCAGATGTTCTCGCGTACCTACGTGAAGGATGCTGGCGACACGCTCTTGCTTCCGGGTGAGGTTGTAGACCGTCTCCGTGCGGAAGCTGAAAATGAAGAGGCAGAAGCTCGCAAGGAAAAGCCGGCCGAGCTTGAGGACCTCTTTATGGGAATCACAAAGGTGTCACTGACGACCGAGTCCTTCCTTTCCGCCGCGTCCTTCCAGGAAACAGCGCGTGTGCTCATTAACGCTGCCGTGACCGGAAAGATTGATACGCTGAACGGATTGAAGGAGAACGTGATCATTGGTCGCCTCATCCCGTCCGGAACCGGATTCAACGCCTACGAAAATGCAGGTGAAGAAGCTGAGGAATCGGCAGATGAAGAGGCAGAAACGGTCGAAGAAAAGCCCGCAGAGGTTGAGAGTGCAGAAGCCTAATGTCGGGACACTCAAAATGGCATAAAGTGCGCCAGTTCAAGGGCGCCATTGACGCAAAACGCGCGGCGTCGTTTACAAAGCTCGCGCGTGAAATTACCGTTGCCGCACGTGAAGGAGGGGGAGACCCCTCCATGAACGTGCGGCTTCGTGTTGCCATCGATCGCGCCAAGAGGTCGTCGATGCCAAAGGATAATATTGAGCGCGCCGTGGCTCGTGGCACCGGTGAAGGAAAAGGGGATGAATTGGTTGAGTGTCTGTACGGTGGTTACGGGCCGGGTGGTGCCGCGCTTCTCATTACCTGCACGACGGACAACAAGAATCGCAGTGTCGCCGAAGTGAAGCACCTGCTTTCAAAACACGGGGTGAGTTTTTCCGACGCGGCCGGCGTCACGTATTTGTTTGATCATAAAGACTGGGAGTGGATTCCGAAGATGACGCTTCCCATTTCCGATGAAGATCGGGACGCGCTTTTGAAAGTGATAGAGGCATTGGACGAGCTGGATGATGTTGCGAATGTGTATACGAATGTAAAACTAGCGAGTAGTGATTCGTAAATTTACAGACAAGCTGTCATCCTGAGCGTAGCCGAAGGATCCCTTTTATACTGATGGCAACAATTTAATTGCTAGATTCGCGGAGTCTATCCGCTACGGGTCCTGTCACCTCGCACTCCAACTGCGTTCTCGCACACTGCGAACTCGTCGGGGTCCCCGCTCGGCGCCACCCGTTTCGCGGAGAGAAGAATGGCTTCACGACTTCCAGGCATCCGAATTTTTATGAAATCATTTGTCGCTCTGAGAGTGTTGGGAGTCGATCCGGGTTTTGGGCGGACCGGGTTGGGGGTTGTTGATATTCAAGGCACGAAGGCAACGCACGTGTGGCACGAGGTGATTGAAACGCCGAGTGACATGCCGTTTGTGGAGCGGCTTCAAGTGGTGCGAAATGATCTGCAAGAGGCGATCCGTAAATTCTCGCCCACGGCCGCCGCAATCGAAGACCTCTTTTTTCAATCAAACGCCAAAACGGCGATGAAGGTGGGGATGGCACGCGGGGTTCTTCTGCTCGGACTTGCGGATGCCGGACTTCCGATTGTGAACGTGAAGCCGAACGAGCTGAAGCAGGGTATTACGGGGTACGGGCGCGCGGATAAAAAGCAGGTGCAAGAGATGGTGGTGCGGCTTTTGAAGATGGAGGAGGCGCCGAAGTTGGATGATGCGGCGGATGCTCTTGCGCTCGCAATTGTTGGAGGGCTTTTGCATAAAACGAAACGATATTGAAATAAAAAAGCGGCCCGAGTGGGTCGCTTTAGTCGTCACGTGCGGCGTTCGGTTAGTTCATTGCCGCCACCGACTGGGTTGCGGATTCAAATCGAACATACGGAGTGAGTTTGTGGAAGGGGACGGTGGTGCTGACGATTTGTCCGGGTAGTGCCAAAACGAGATGAGCGTCCGGGTTGAAGCCCGGAAAGAGCTCAATCGTGAACTTGCACGTCGACGCGACCGCCGAATAAAGTACGTGGATGAAGCCGTCGTGCGCCTGGATGAGGAAGTCCGCGACTTCTTCCGAGAGTTCAAAGCCTCCGAAGGCCTCAAGATCGATTTCATCATCGAAGGTGATACAAAGTTCTCGCTCGACCTGCAGCTCGCCTTCCTGATCAACTCTTCCGATGAAGAAATAGCAAAGCAGGGCGGTGTCCTCGTCTAGGCTAAAGAAGATGCGGGCATCGGGCTTTAGAGCGCCGTTCGGGAGGACGTTGACGCGCACGTCCTCCACGTCCAGAGTCTCCCCATTCAGCACGAGGTTGCTATTCTCGTCGAGCGTAAAGGCGTGTTTCGGTGCCATGATATGCCTCCTCGTGAGGTAAAAGGTGCGCACGGTTTATAGCGTGAAATCCCGTGTTCCGTCAAGGCAAAATGCCGCCAAAAATGAGTTGCAACAGATGGGTCTGCATGGTACGATTTTACTCATAAAAACGGCTGAAATGACCTAGATTTATGCAGATTTTTTGGCACGGATTCTCCTCTATTCGCATCGAAACCACAAACGCCGGAACCAAGTCCACATTGGTCACCGACCCATATGCAAACGACACCGGCCTCCGTTTTCCGCGGACGCTTGAACCGGACCTTGTGGTTCTCTCTCACCAGGATCAAAGCCGCTTTGCGCTCGATGCCTTCACGAACACTCCATTCCTGATTGCGGATCCGGGTGAGTACGAAAAAGCCGGCGTGTTTGTCCGCGGCATTCAACCCGTTGCATCTAAGAGCGTGGAGGGTGAGGACGAGGTGAAGGAGGAGAAGGTGAAAAAAGATGTTCCGGCAGACCGCGCGATCGTGTATCGTCTCCGCGCCGAGGACATGGTGATTGCCTTTTTGGGTCAACTGGATCGGTCCCTGACCGGTGAAGAGGTGGAGGCGCTCGGGAATGTCGACATTTTGATGGTCCCGGTGGGCGGCGGTTCTGTGCTGGATACCAAGAAGGCGCAGAGTGCGGTTGAGTCTATTGAGCCACGCCTCATCATCCCCATGTATTATGATGTGAAGGGGGTAAAGGAGAAGCTCGCTTCTGTGGACGCATTCTGTAAGGAGCTTGGCTCTGTACCGCGTGAGGATGTGAGCAAACTGAAACTTTCCAAAAAAGATCTCCCGCAGGATTCCATGAAGATTTGCGTGATTGAACGCGCATAATGATTCACCATGTCACGATCTCGACGACCACGAACACGAAACCGCTCACGCCGCCCTGCTCCGGAACGGCCTACAGCTGCGCATTCGTCTGGTGCGCGTGTGTTGTCGTCAGAGGAGAAGCACGAATTGATTCTTGCGCACGCCGCGGCACGACGGCCGCTTAAACCTCGCGACCGCATGACCCTTTGGGGCGGGATTGTTGTCTCCATTTTGTTTGTCGCTGCGGCATGGGCCGTAACCGTGGAGTCGGGAATCGGTCGTCTTCGTGCGCAAACACAAGACACGGGTATTTCAGCCATTGCCGAAGCAAGCGGGCAGTTGAAAGAGGAGTTCCAGGCGTCCACGAGCGGCACAAACCGCGATCTCGCAGACAGCTTCCGCGAGGCACAGGCGGCAATTCAGCATGAGCTCGAGATGGAGCGCGCCCGCGCAGAATTGATCGACGCGCTTTCCGCTCCGACGTCGACTGAAGACGAAGCTACGGAGGCAACGAGCACGTCGGATATCACACCTTCCTCCACAGAAGAGACCGTAAACACATCAACTACATCACACACGCCAACATCCACCAGCACTGAACGAAACTGATATGCCAAAGAAGAAAACCCCAGCACCAAAGAAGGCCGAAAAGGCGGAGGAATCAAAGCTGAATGATGGGGGGACGATTGAAACGCGTTCCATCACCGAAGAAATGCGCACCGCGTACCTCGACTACGCGATGTCCGTCATTATTGCGCGTGCCCTTCCGGACGTGCGCGACGGTTTGAAGCCGGTGCACCGCCGTATTTTGTATTCCATGTGGTCGTCGGGGTTGCGATCCACAGCCAAGTTCAAAAAGTGTGCCACCGTGGTTGGTGACGTGCTCGGAAAATACCACCCGCACGGTGACTCGGCGGTGTACGACTCGCTCGTGCGCATGGCACAGGATTTTTCGCTTCGTTATCCGCTGGTACGCGGGCAAGGAAACTTTGGATCGCTCGACGGAGACAGCGCCGCTGCATATCGATACACGGAGTCCAAGCTCCAGCAGATTTCCGAGGAGATGTTGCTCGACATTGAAAAGGAGACGGCGGATTTTGCACCAAACTACGACGGATCGCATAACGAGCCAACCGTACTTCCGGCACGACTCCCAAACCTTTTGCTGAACGGAACGCTTGGTATCGCGGTTGGAATGGCGACGAATATTCCGCCGCACAATTTGACGGAAGTGTGTGATGCTATTGCTGCGTTGATTGACGATCCGGACGTTTCCATCGCCGACCTCAACGCGCATGTGACCGGCCCGGATTTTCCGACCGGTGGGATCATTTATGACGCGTCCGCCATCCGCACGGCGTACGAAACAGGCCGTGGCGGTATTGTGATGCGCGCCAAGACCGACATCGAAGAGTGGAAGGGTGGATCGTACCGCATCATCGTGAATGAGATTCCATACCAGGTGAACAAGGCGACACTCTTGGGGCAGATCGCCACACTTGTGACCGACAAAAAAATCGAAGGCATTCGGGATTTGCGCGACGAGTCGAACAAGGAGGGGATCCGCATTGTTATCGAACTCAAAAAAGACGCGTTCCCGAAAAAGATTTTGAACCAGCTCTTTAAGATGACGCAGCTGCAAGAGACGTTCCACGTGAACATGATTGCACTTGTCGACGGCATTCAGCCGCGCGTCATGAACTTGAAGACCATGCTCGAGGAATATCTCAAGCATCGTCAGGAAGTGGTTCGCCGACGTACTGAGTATGACCTCGCAAAGGCCAAGGAACGCGCCCACATTTTGGAAGGGCTTCGCATTGCACTTGCAAAGATTGACGACGTGATTGCGACCATCAAAAAATCCAAGGATAAGGACGAGGCCAAGGCGAATTTGATGAAGAAGTTTAAGCTCTCGGAGGTGCAATCCATGGCCATCCTCGAGATGCGTCTCCAACAGCTGGCCAACCTTGAGCGGTTGAAGATTGAGCAGGAATATAAGGAAAAAATGGACCTCATCAAGGAGCTGGAATCCATTTTGAAGTCCGCAAAAAAGATGCTTGGCATCATTAAAGATGAGGTGCTGGGTCTCAAAGAAAAGTATGGCGATGAGCGTCGCACCAAGGTGGTGAAAACGCCGCTCGGAGAGTTTGCGGTGGAAGATTTTATTCCGCAGGAACCGACCATCGTCATGCTTACGACCGACGGATACGTGAAGCGCATCTCGCCCGACACATTCCGTTTGCAAAAGCGTGGCGGCAAGGGTGTTGTGGGGTTGAGTCGCAAGGAAGAAGACGAAGTGCGCGATCTTTTCTCTACCGATACGCACGCAGATTTGCTATTCTTTACCACGCGCGGCCGCGTGTTCCGCCTGAAGGCGTACGAAATTCCGGAAGCTAGCCGAACGGCAAAGGGACAGGCCATTCAAAATTTCCTCCAACTTGCTCCGGGTGAACAGGTGTCGAGTGTGCTCTCGCTTCCAAAGGTGAAAAAAGGACAAAAGACACGCGAAGGTATTGCCTACCTCGTGATGACAACGGTCCAGGGTACGATTAAGAAAGTGGCGATTGGCGATTTTGATAATATTCGCCGGAGTGGTTTGATCGCCATCAAGTTACGGCAGGGTGATGAATTGCGCTGGGTCCAACCGTCGAGTGGAAGTGATGACATTTCCATGGTGACGGAGAGCGGGCAGTCCATTCGGTTCTCCGAAAAGGATGTGCGCGCCATGGGACGCGTGGCCGCGGGTGTTCGAGGCATTAAATTCAAAAAGAATGACCGCGTGGTTGGCATGGATGTGATTAATGCTGACGCGGCAAAGCAGGGTGAGCTTGAGCTCTTTACGATTGCGGAGAACGGGCTTGGCAAGCGCACCAACTTGAAACAATACAAAGTGCAGGGTCGTGGTGGGTCCGGAATCCGCACCATGCGTGTGACCGACAAGACCGGTCCGGTGGTGGGGGCATTTATTTCCACCAAGAACGACACCCGCGATTTGATTCTCATTTCGCAAAACGGTGTGGTGCTGCGAGTGCCGTTTAAGAGCGTGCCGTCGCTTGGGCGAGATACGCAAGGGGTGCGTGTGATGCGCTTCAAGCAGTCGGGGGATAAGGTCTCCTCCGTCGCCTTTGTCACAACGGAGTCGGAAGATAAGGTCTAAAAGTGTGCCGCGTGGCGACTCAGTCGCTTTACGCGGTCATCCTGAGCGAAGTCGAAGGATCCCTTTTTCTCCAAATCAAAAAGAACCGCCCAACCGCGGTTTTTTTGGTTTTGCCAATAAGAAATTAAGCATATAAGCTTGTGGAGATATGGATTTAAGAACGGTGAATATTGAAGAAATTTGTTTGCGAAAAGAATTGGGCGACTTGAGTTTTTCGGAGGCCGTCGGGTATTTAAATAACGCCAGAAAGACCATTGTAGATGTAGCCGATCTAGGTGAGGGTTTGTCACTTACCGATCAAGAAAAGGAAAAATTAAAGCAGCACACGGAGAAGTTGATCAAGTTATTGAAAGAGATACGAGATTTTGATCTTAAAAATCCGAATCACACCGCTGCACAACATGGTAACCTTGAAAGGCAATCAAAAAATCTTTGGGAAGATATCGTCAAGAGTTATCGCGGAATTCTAGCTCAATTGAAGCTGGAAGAGTTTTTCAGAAATCCAGAGACAGAGGACGTGAAGAGGATGAAGACTCAGTTGGAGGATCTTCTTTCAGATGTTCCGAAGCAACTTGAAGAACTTAGATCGGGGAAGAAGTTGGTGGAGGAAGGAAATGCCGAGTTGGCGGCCGCTAAGCTTGCCCACCATTTTCAGGAAGAGAGCATCCATTATCTGGATGGCAAAAAGCTATGGTGGATGGCTAGTGCTACGGCATACGTAATAAATTTTTTACTGGTATTAGATCTTACTGGAGAATATGTTGACTTTAGGTTTATAAATTTGAATCTTGAGTCTGGACTGCCCATTCTTACTAAATTCCTCTTACTTGGTGTAGCATGGTACAGCCTCATGTTTTTTGTAAAAAACTACAATGTTAATGCTCACTTGGAGGCTGCAAATCGTCATCGCACGGCGGTAGCGAATACATTGCAGGACGTATTAGCAGGACCAGGTTCGGAAGAACAAAAAATCGAAACCCTTAAGCAAGGAGTTGAAACTATGTTTAAGCCCACTGCAATAGGCTTCGTAAGAAAGAGTGAAAAAGATTCAGGAAATCCTCTATTTGAAATAATAAATACCTTTCCAGGCATGCGCGGGGATCAGAACTAGCTTCATTTCTCCTTGGAGGTTAGAATTAATTCATTATGCCCTCCATTAATTTCAAAGGAAAATCCGCCGTATGGAATCACCATCTTTCCGTTCCATATCACACGCTTGAACAGGACAAAAAGAAGTCTCTCAAGGGCAAAAATGATTCGGAGAATCTCATTATCCAAGGAGATAATCTGATCGCACTCAAAGCATTACTTCCCCAATATCAAGGCAAGGTAAAATGCATCTATATCGACCCTCCTTACAACACCGGGAATGAGGGCTGGGTATATAGCGATAATGTAAGTAGCCCAACAATCAAAGAATGGGTCGGTGAGACGGTTGGCAAGGAAGGTGAAGACCTCACACGGCATGATAAATGGCTGTGCATGATGACCCCAAGATTAAAGATGTTGAGAGAATTGCTCGATAAAGACGGGGCTATATTCGTTTCCATCGACGATAACGAGCAACATCGCCTGCGACTGCTTTTGGAAGAAATATTTGGCGAAGAAAATTTTGTAGCGAATATCATCTGGCAGAAGAAATACTCTCAAAGTAATGATGCTAAACATTTTTCTGATACCCACGATTTCATTCTCGTTTTTGCAAAAGACATTTCTTCTTTCTCGATACGCCCACTTGAACGTACCGAAGCGCAGAGCGCACGATACAAGAATCCTGACAACGACCCGCGCGGTGGATGGATGAGCCAACCGCTCCATGCAAAAAGCGGAAAAGACAGCGGGTACACGTATAAATTTAAGAGTGGCGTTACATGGAAACCTCCAGCGGGCACTTATCCTCGCTACAGTAAAAAGACTCTTGAAAAAGCTGAAAAAGAAGGTCGTATTTGGTTCGGAAAGGGCGGCGACGCAGTGCCAAGGATGAAAAAATACCTCTCAGACATGAGAGATGGCGTGATACCCAAAACTATTTGGATGTATGACGAAGTTGGGAGCAACGACGACGCGAAACGTACTCTAAAATCTATCTTTGGAGATAACCCTTTTGATTCGCCCAAACCCGTTGAATTAATAAAACAAATAATTAAACTGTCTTCTGACGAAGATGCACTTATTCTTGACTCGTTCTCTGGTTCAGGCACGACAGCCCATGCCGTCCTCAATCTGAACGAGCGGGACAACTCAAACCGTAAGTTTATCCTTATTGAGATGGAAGACTATGCAGATAAACTCACGGCGGAGAGAGTGCGTCGTGTTATCAAAAAAGATAAGTTAGACGTCGGATTCACATACCAATCGCTGGGCACGGCGATTGATGCGGAGCGTCTGCTAAACGGAAAGCTCCCAAGCTACAAAGAATTCGCAAAATATGTGTACTACCTCGCAACCGGCGACAACCATCCAGACGACAAGAAGATCAACGAAACGACGTCCTGTGTCGGCAAGGGAGGTGGCTCAAGCGTGTACCTGCTCTACAAGCCCAAAATGGAAGCATTGAAGAGCATGGCCGTTACTCTCGACTGGATTCAAAAAACGAACGCCAAAGACAAGGGGCGGAAGATTGTGTACGCGCCCGCCTGCTACTTGGATGAAGATATGCTCGAGCAGTACAACGTCACATTCGTAAGTATCCCTTTTAACCTTTTTGAGCGATCCGTATAGGGTATGCTGTTAAAAAATTACCAGACACGGGTCGTTGAGGACATCGATACATTCTTTGGTCATTTGGATTCGCACCGAACGCCGGATACGCTGGATTATATTTCCCACGCATTTGGCTCAAGCGCGAAATACAGACAGTACCCCGACCGACCACTATCCGGCTTGGGCAACATCTACCCTCGCGTATGTATCAAGATGCCAACTGGGGGCGGAAAAACTCTCATCGCTGTTGAGACGATTCGTTCGTATCAAAACCAGCTCGCAAAACAAAAGACTGGTCTCGTTGTCTGGATCACGCATCGCGATCAAATTTACAGGCAGACAATAGAAAATCTACAAAACAAGAGCCATGCATACCGACAATTACTAGATCAAGTAAGTGGTAACCGCACGCTTATCTTAGAAAAGGGGAGGGTATTGCGAAGGCAGGATATTGAAGAAAATCTTGTCGTGCTGATGCTCATGATCCAGTCTGCAAGGAAGGACACGAATAAAATTTTCGAGGACAGTGGCTACACAGATTTCTTCCCGCCAGAAAATCGATACGACCTGCACGCAAAAATGCTTAAGGCCATCCCCAATCTCGACTGCACGGCCGACACTCTGTTTGAACAGCGGCAGATTAAAACAAGTTTGGGTAATACAATACGTACACTTTCCCCACTGATGATCGTGGATGAATTTCACACGATGTTTACAGATTCTGCGCGGGCTACATTGGACGGACTAAACCCATCGGCTGTAATTGGACTTTCGGCTACGCCAAAGCGCGGAATGAACATCCTCTCGGAGGTTACTGGTAGCGATCTTAAAGGTGAGGACATGATTAAATTGGATTTGCATATCTCGCCACCATCGCATGAAGGCGACTGGCGATCTGTTCTTGCCGCCATCAAAGCAAAGCGTGAAGCTCTCGAAAAAAAGGCACGTAAACTTGAATTGAACGAAGGGACGTATATCCGACCGATCGCTCTTATTCAAGTCGAACGCACAGGTAAAGAGCAACGTGGGCAAGGATTTGTGCACAGTGAAGATGCGCGCGAACACCTAATATCCTCCGGTGTACCAGCACATCAAATCGCAGTTAAATCGAGCACGATAGACGAGATAAAGTCGCAAAAACTGTTATCTAAGGAGAGTGAAATACGCTACATTATTACAAAGGAGGCTCTCAAAGAGGGCTGGGATTGCTCCTTTGCGTATATCTTGGGCGTCATCCCAAATGCTCGGAGTGGTGCGGCCATGACACAACTTGTTGGTCGCATATTGCGCCAGCCGTATGCAAAAAAAACTGGGGTATCGGATTTAGACGAGAGTTATGTGTATTTTGCGAGCGGGCACGTTCAAGAAGTGCTTGAAAATGTTAGAAAAGGTTTTGATGGGGAAGGGCTTGGCGACGTTTCTGCAGGTATTTCTGTAAGCGACAAGAACGGCAACATTCTAAAAGCTCCTCGTCCCGTAAAAATCAAAGAGCGCATCCGTACAAAATATCCCGAATCTCTTTTTCTTCCCGTCTGGCTGATACGTGAAGGTAAAACGCTTCGTCGCTTTTCGTATGACGCAGATATTCGACCACGTATTAACTGGGAAGTGGCTAAGATTGCATCGTTTGCTGTTGGTTTATTGCCGATGATCGGAAAAACGGGCACAACACATCTCGAACTACTTGTAGGACTTGATACAGAGACACGGACCAAAGAGGCGGTAATAAATGAATCTGCACGTTTCGATACTCTATATCTCGCCCGCAGAATTACTGAAACCGTTGAAAATGCCTTCATCGGCATGGAGCTTGCAAAGAAGGCCGTTGCGGTTTTTTCGAAAGCTAAAATAGAACAAAAGATTCTAGATAGAGATGCTGGATTTATTGCACGCGAACTGGAAAAGGAACTCCTCAAGTATCGAAAGGATCAAGAGCAAGCCGCTTTTGAAAAACTCCTCGCATCAAAAAATCTCCAACTAGCTGTTTCGGATGATCCTTCGATCGGATACGCCATGCCGGAGTACGACGTTGTTGATAACAGCATCAATTCGTCCTACCTACTCACTCTCTATGATGATGTCGATCCATCTTCTCTCAATACGCTCGAGAGCAATGTGGCACGATATATTGAGCAAAGCAATAACGTGCTTTGGTGGGCGCGGAATCGTACGGGTCGCGGATGGTATGCAATTCAGGGTTGGCGTCACAACAAAGTACGACCAGACTTTATCATTGCCTGCAAGAATGAGAGCGATGAACTAGAATTCGTATACATTGTTGAAAGCAAAGGGGAGCAACTTATGGGCAATGAAGACACGAAATACAAGGACACCCTTTTTCACCGTATGAACGACATGAAAGGAGAGGTAGAAAAAATTAGTACCCGTCTTACGACGCTCAAGCTCAATGATCGTTTTGATTTCGAACTCATCCCACAAGGTGAAGAGCAGAGACGGTTGAGGGAAAAATTATAATTAAAAAAGCCCCTTGAAGAGCCAGCGAGGATAAACGAGTTATGTCCTAATAGACATGTACGACGCTAGCAGTTGGAACTAGCGCTTTTACTCGTTTGACGGAATGTTCCGCGCCACTTCGCGTGACATAAGACTCGCTCACCGCAATGATCTCGCCATTGCGGGCAACGAGCTGCCAACGGAATTGCCGCGAACGATCCATATAGATCTTAAATTTCGTCATATGACAAATGTTCGTCGTTTTGAATTATTAGGGAGTCGACCTTTAGCTGCTCCCCAGAAAGAGAACTTATTTAATAACTTCCCCTTCAGGAGAGTAAAGGTCGACTGACCTGAAATAAAACGTCAGCGCCCGAGCATCGCCTCGCTAGCTTTTCAAAGAGCCTCAGGTATTTCATCTGAGTTGCGGGAGTGCGTCAAGGAGGTATTGTGTAGGAAGCTGGTAAAGGCCTCAGTTCCGAGTAAAGTATTTTCTATGCCCCCAAAGAAGGAATACACCCTCAAGGTCAAAGTGTGGATATGGAAATCCACAAAGCCGAAGGCAAAGTCAAAGTCCGGGTTGAGTAATGGCTCGTGGCATTTTGTGACGATCCCGAAAAAACAATCCGACGAAATCAAAAAGAACTTCGGCTCGGGCGCTCGCGGGTGGGGGTCGCTTCCCGTAAAAGCGCAAATTGGAAGCACCGAATGGCGCACTTCTATCTTTCCCGACAAACAACGCGGCGCGTACGTGCTTCCGCTCAAAGCTGACGTGCGTAAAAAGGAGGAAATTAAATCCACCGACACCGTGACGCTCCACCTGACCATCCGTCCATAAGTTTTTAGATAAAAAAAGACCCTGAGTAGGGTCAAAGATGCTACAAGCTAGGAGTGCGTTTGCTTAATAGCGAGTAAGGGGGGGCTAGCCCATGAGACGATCCCAATCGTCCCTGTCGACTCCGTTGTAGGACGAGGGTACTTCCTCGTCTTCTTCGCGTTCGCGTCGACTCCGTTTGTCCTTCTTCTCCTCTTCTTCTGCATTGCAGTACTTGCAGCTGAAGAGAAAACGATGGCCGTGAATATCACATTTACCCATGAGGGAACACCCTTCTTTCTATCTTGTGTTGTCGTGCCGTTAGGCTAAGGAACTTTTTAATAGTGTAAGTAATTCTCGTATTTGTCAAGAAGTGAGCCTCTTCCTCATCTGGGTGCTGATCCTCCACACATCTACTCAATTCCTTGACCCAAAGGGAATTTTTTGGTACACCATTCACACAAACCCGTTCTTTTTATCGGTAAAGGGGAGATGGATGCGGCAAATCATTTTTCTTGTCTGTTTTTTTGTGTGGTTCGTGGGTGCCATTGTGCACTTCATGCGAGGTAGAAAGAGGCGGCGATATGTTGATGCGTATGATGCCATGACATGGTCCGTTCTTTGGCCGCTACTTCTCTTCGTACAATTCTGGGGGTATTTTGAAAGTTGGTACAAGGTGAGGGAGGAAAGAGGGGTCGTTTCAGACCCCGGGGCGAGAGTCTACGTCCCTCCAACGCAGGAAATGCGTGTCTCTCCTGAGAAGGCACTTGACCACCGCGAAGCGCAGCTCGAGGCTGAGCTTGCCGAACTCCGCGCCGAGCGAAAGCGTCGGTACACGATCGATGACTGACCCGTTGCCACTTGGTGACGGGTTTTGTTTTTAGAGATAAGAGGGATCCCTTCGCGTTGGTCAGGATGACAGAATCCGGTACATATTTCATGATAGAAGCCATGACCCTCACATCCACTGCGGTTGAGAAGGAGCTCAAGAAGCTCGGGACGAAAGAACGCGCCAAGGCAAACGCGTGGTTTTTCAAAAGCGGAAAGGGTGAGTATGGGGAGGGGGATGAGTTTGTGGGTGTGGCCGTGCCGCAAATGCGAAAGGTAGCAAAAACGTACGCAGATCTTCCGCTCGGGCAGATCAAACTTCTTTTGTGGAGCCCGATTCATGAGTGTCGTTTGACCGCGCTTTTCATTCTCGTAAAGCAATTCCAGCGTGGCGAGAAAAAAGAGAAGCGCGAGATTGTGAGTTTTTATCTGAAGAATCGCGAGCGCGTGAATAACTGGGATTTGGTGGACTCGTCCGCGTCGTACATCCTTGGCACGTACTTGTTGGATAAAAATCGGAAGCCGCTCTACAAACTTGCGCGGGCAAAATCTTTGTGGGACAAGCGGATCGCAATTATCGCCACGCAGGCGTTTATTCGCGAGGGAGATTTTAAAGATACGATCGCCATTTCAAAGATACTGCTCAAAGACGAGCATGACCTAATCCATAAGGCGGTTGGGTGGATGCTCCGCGAGGTGGGGAAGAAAAATCAAAAGACGCTCGAAGCATTTTTAGACGAGCACGCACACGAGATGCCGCGCACCATGCTCCGCTATGCCATTGAGAAGTTCCCGGAGGGGAAGCGGAAGGGGTATTTAAACAAAAAACCCGCATGACGCGGGGTTTTTGTTAGTTCGTTTTGATGACGTTGTCGATGAGGCCGTACTCCTTGGCCGCTTTCGGAAGCATAAAGTTGTCACGCTCCGTATCCGTCTCAATCTTTTTGAGCGACTGCCCGGTGTGCTTCGCAAGAATCTTATTCAACTGCTCGCGCATCTGCAAAATTCGTTCGGCGTGGATCTTAATGTCGGTTGCTTGCCCTTCCATACCGCCAAGCGGCTGGTGGATCATGATCTCCGAGTTTGGAAGCGCAAACCGCTTTCCTTTGGCGCCACCGGCTAAGAGCACGGCACCCATAGATGCGGCGAGTCCCATACAAATGGTAGAGACGTCACAGCTCACGTGCTGCATGGTGTCGTAAATGGCGAGTCCGGCCGTAACCGATCCGCCGGGGGAGTTTACGTAGAGCTTAATGTCTTTGGTTTTGTCCTGGCTTTCCAAAAACAACATCTGCGCCACAATGGTGTTGGCGACGTCATCATTAATGGCGGTTCCAAGAATGACGATGCGGTCCTTCAACAGGCGAGAATAAATGTCGTATGCCCGCTCTCCATAGTTGGTTTTTTCAATCACGGTAGGCACGAGGAAGCTGTTTGGGGTGGTGGAGTTCACTTGGTATTGGTTCATAGAATGAAGGAAAGATAGCGCGATATATTTTAGCAGTCAAATGCGTGGAGTGCTAAGTTCAGACGATTTTCGGTCCTTGGGGTGTTTCCTCAATGCGTCCGCGAATCCGAAACCCAGACGCCTTTGTGTGCCCACCGCCTCCAAAAAGGCCGGCGAGCTTTGAGATATCTTTTGACATGGACCGCAGTGACCCACGCACATAGCCGTCCTCTGTTTCGTGAAGCACGAGCACCGTTTCGTGTTCCCCCAAATTACCTTGCAGAAAATTTGAAATACCGGACGCCGACCCTTCGGGAAGATTTTTTGTGTCTTCGGCGCGGATGTAGGTCACGGCAATATCGTGAGTTGGGTGCGATCGCAGGCGATGAAGTACGCGTCCCATCAAGCGAAGGCTTGGAATGGTGTGGCGGTTATTTACATGCTCATGGATATCACGATGACGTCCGCCACGCTCAATCATGCGGGAGGCAATGTGAAGCGCTCGTGCATTGGTGGCGCCGTTTGAAAAGTTTCCCGTGTCTGTAATGAGCCCGGTTAATACGGAGGTGGCCATGCGATGGTCCACGTCAATGCCGCACGCGTCATAGAAGCGCCCCACAATCTCAGCTGTGGAGCTCGCCTCGGTGTCGACGAGGTTCATGTCGCCGTAGCGCGCGTTGGTGTGGTGATGGTCGATGTTTGCAATTGGCGGACGTTCGCTTATGCCGAGAACGAATTCCTCGATCCCGCAGTATCGCAAATCGCCGGAGTCGAAGACGATGATGAGATCAAAGGACTCGTTGAACACGGCCGGGTCAGATTCGTATCGGTGAATCTGATCAAGATATCGAAACTCCGGCGGAACGTGGCTAGCACAAAACGCACGCACGTCTTTGCCCTCGCGGATTAACCAGTTAAGCACCGACGAACTGGCTCCAAGCGTATCCCCATCCGGCTTCTGGTGCGCGCACAATAAAATCCGCGACGATTGTTGAATCGCCGCATGAAGCGCATGAAATGAGGGACTTAATTTCTCCATAGAGAATGAAGGACTATACGACGATTCGGCGGCTCCGTCAACCATTCCAAGGGCTCCCGCCTGTTCATTTTGTCACCATTTGGCTACCCTATACCTCATGCAATTGCGTCGATTAGAGATCCAGGGTTTTAAGACTTTTGCCCAAAAAACCGTGCTGGAGTTCGTCTCCGAACGTAACGGTAAGCCCGGGCTCACGGCGGTGGTGGGTCCAAACGGCTCTGGAAAATCAAACATCGCGGACGCAATCCGTTGGGTGATCGGGGAGCAGAGTATGCGTTTGCTTCGCGCAAAGAAATCCGAAGACCTCATTTTTAGCGGGACGCCCAAACGTTCTCGCGCTGGTTTTGCTGAGGTCACGATGACGATTGAAAACGAAAACGCAAAGGAAGACGAGCTGGGCGAGATTGTGATTACGCGGCGTGTGTATCGCGATGGAAAGTCGGAGTACGAGGTCAACAAAAAGTCGGCGAAGCTTTCCGACATCCATGTGCTGCTGGCGCAGTCTGGATTTGGTCAGCGTACCTACAGCGTGATCGGCCAGGGCATGGTGGATCGTATTCTCTCGGCATCTCCGGCCGAGCGAAAACTCTTTTTTGATGAAGCGGCCGGTCTTCGACCGTTCCAAATAAAACGCGAGCAGGCTGAGTCAAAGCTCAAGGCTTCAAAAGAAAAATTGTTGCATACGGAATTGGTTCTTCGTGAATTGGCGCCGCGGTTATCGTCGCTCGAACGGCAGGCAAAGCGCCTGGAAGAGCGGGATTCATTGAAGGAAGAGCTTGAACACCTGGAGACGTCATACTACGGAACGCGCTGGGGTGCGCTTCAGCGTGAAGAGGGGGCGTTGCAAAAGAAGAAGTCTGAAGCCAGCGCAAAAGTGAAAGCGTGTGCGGATTCGTACGCCACCCTTGAAAAGGAGCTGGAGGCGCTCGAAAAATCCATGCCAAAGGCGGAAGCGCCAAAGGAAAATGTGGAGGCACTGAATGCACTTCGTGAAAAACGTGCGGAGCTACGTGAGCAGAAAGCGCGTTTGGAAGCGAAGGTGGATGTGATGAAAACGCAGACCGCGTCGTGGTCGCCACTTCCTCTCTCCGAAATTGTGACGCGTGTAAAAGCGGTGCAGAAGACGTTGAAGGAATTGGCGGAGATCGCGTCGTCATCGAGTGCGGACTTGAGTCGCGTCGCCGAGCTTGCGGCAGGTGCCGAGCGCGTGCACGGGGAGCTTGTGTCTGCGCTTGAAAAGCCGGCGCCTGAAAAGAACGAGGTGAAGATTGATCCTGCGCTTCAGAAACAGATCACCGAACTCGCAGATGTGATTCGCGGCGTGGAAGAGGAGATCTCCAAAGAAGAGACGCGGCTTGCGAGTGAACGCTCAAAGGAGGGGCAGGAGCGGACGCGCATTTTTGCACTCCAGCGGGAGCTCCGATCATCGCGTGATGCCGAGTATCGTGCCGAGCAGGATGTGAACCGCGTGGAGATTGAAATGGCGCGGATTGGTGCAAAAAAGGACGCTTTTTTACAGGATGTGCGGACATACGCGCCAGAACGGGAGGCTGAGCTTGATGCGCTTGCGAAGAAGGCTGAGGGGCAGGGTGGGGAGTCCGGCGGTCTTGAGGAATTGGGGCGAAAGCTCTCAAAGGTTCGGTCGCGTTTGGAGTGGATCGGCGGCATTGATCCGGCTGTGATTAAAGAATACAAAGAGACGAAAGCGCGTTTTGATGAATTGAACGAACAGGCGAAAGATTTGCAGGAAGCCATCCTCTCGCTTGAGACGATCATGGCGGAGCTTGCGGAGACGATTCAAAAACGCGCGGCGCTTGCCTTCCAACGGTTGAATGCGGAGTTTGGTGTGTACTTCAAAAAGCTCTTCAACGGAGGTGAGGCGAAGTTAATCGAAGTTCAGCCGGAACCCACGTTGGATGAAGATGGGAACCCGATCAAGCAGAAGGAGTCGGCGGGCCCTGCTGGGTTTGAGATTTCGGCAACGCCTCCGGGGAAGCGGATGAAATCGATCGCACTCCTCTCAGGTGGGGAGCGGGCGCTCACGTCCATTGCCCTTTTGTGCGCCATCATGGCCACGAACCCCTCACCGTTTGTGGTGCTCGATGAGGTGGATGCCGCGCTGGATGAATCCAACTCGGAGAAGTTCGGGAGCATTATTGGGGAGCTCGCCGAGCGCACGCAGTTTGTCGTGATCACCCATAACCGGGCGACAATGAATCATGCCCATGTTCTTTATGGGGTCACCATGGGGGATGACGGCGTATCGCGACTTTTGTCGGTAAAATTTGAGGATTTCGTGAAGAATAGCCGTGGGGGTTGACAATATTTAAAATCCTGATATACTTGGAATAGTTCGCTGAAAACATCTTGTATTCAAGAGGTTTTCTCTCCGGAGCGTGTCCTAACGCGCGCGCCAAAACTGATAAAAATAAAATCCGTTTGGACAACACAAAGAGAGGATTGATCACCCGGCCGAGATCGGGTGAGGTTCATTTGTATATGAGGCCTGAAACAATCCGCATCCACGACAAGCATGGAACTCCTTCGCAGGTTTTCGCAGGTCTTCGGACTCGCGGTTCCCTGTAAAGACGTTTCTTGGAGGCGGATTGTTCCAGTCCTTATTTTTTTATCTCTGTTCGCTCGGAATGACACCTTAGCTATGCCTTTTCTCAAAGCGACAATCAAATCTATCTCCGACGAGCGCGTTACGCTCGTTTTTGAGAATGGCGTAACAACGGATCTCCCAAGTGCTCTTCTCGAAGGCGCTCCGCATGAAGGGGCGGACGTCCGTTTCCGCGCCGCTGTTCTTGGTGGCGAGGACGCCGGTCAAACTCACTTGGCGAAAGAGCTTATCAATGAGATACTTGCGGAAGATTAGAGCCCTGTATGAAGTTGTTTGAGCATCGCGACCATGCGATTCGCGCAATCGCGACATGGACGAGTATCACCCTTGGCGTTCTTGCTATCGTGGGGCTTGTTTTTTTTACCGCTGAATCTGCGTACGCACGTTTGTATGAAAACCGCATGTACCCGGGCATCCGGATTTATGGGGTGCGTGTCGACGGCATGACACGGGAGGAGGCTCGTGAAACCGTCCAAAAAGAGGTGGATCTTGCACTCCAAAAGGGTTTTCGCTTCATGTTTATGGGGCAGGAGGTGCAATTGCAGGCGGCGTCTGGTCCGGATGTGTCGCAAGAATTGATCCGATATGATGTGACGGGTGCTGTTGACCGCGCGTTTTTCTTTGGTCGGCAAAAAACATGGATTCAAAATGGAGTTTCGCAACTCGCGCTCCGTGTGCGGCCGGCGAATGTAAACGGAGACATTTATTTGGATACCAACGGCGTGCATGATGCTTTACTGCTCGCCTACGAAGAGAAGATCAAGCCTCCACAGGATGCGGCATTTACATATGTCTTTGATGAGCGCGGCGACGTATTTATTCATATTGAAAATGAGCGGAGCGGATATGCGCTTGAAATCGGTCATGCATTGGATACGTTGAAAGACCAGGCTGCAGGTTTGGCATTTGAACCAATTCTCCTTCAGGAAGTTCGCGCTGAACCCACGGTGTTTCGAGATGAGTTGGAGCCGCTTTTGCCGGAAGTGGAGGGATTGCTAAATCGTCCCGCGATCACGCTTACATACCAGGGCCGTCCGTATCGATTTGATCCGGAAGCGTTTTCAAAATGGATCGCTCCAATTCGGGGTGAGGATGATTCGCTATCAATCGGATTTGATCCCATGCGTTTTCATGATGCCGTTGTTGAACGTGCACCTGATATTGAGCGCGACGTCACGAACGGAAGCTTGAAGATTGTTGACGGCGATATTGATGCGTTCACAGCAGGGCAAAACGGAATCGCGATCAACACGTCCAGCACGCTTGCCGCCATTTGGGAGTTCTGGCCGGAAGAAACGACATTCCCGATTGAGACGGATGTGATTCCCGCCGCGCTGTTGGGTGATGATCCGGAGCGACTTGGTATCCGTGAAATTATCGGTGTGGGTACCTCTGACTTTAGCGGCTCACCCGCCAATCGTCGCCACAACATTCGACTTGGTGTTGAGCGAGTGAATGGAACGCTCGTTCCTCCGGGTGAAGAGTTCTCCATGCTGCAAACACTCGGCTCCATTGATGGTGCGAACGGGTGGCTTCCGGAGCTTGTGATTAAGGGGAATAAGACAATTCCGGAATATGGAGGAGGTCTTTGTCAGATCGGTACCACCGCGTTTCGTGGCGCCATGGATACGGGTTTGGAAATTACCGAACGCCGGAATCACTCTTACCGCGTTCGTTACTACGAGCCGGCAGGTACCGATGCCACGCTCTATGAACCCGCGCCTGATTTTCGATTCCGGAACGACACCGGTCATCATATTTTGATTAACGGATACATCCAGGGGGATGAGGTTGTGTTTGAATTTTGGGGTACGAGGGATGGTCGCGCGGTCGCGCCGCTTGAGCCGGTAATTTATAACATCACAGCACCTCCTCCTACAAAGTTGATTGAAACACTGGACCTCCCACCGGGTGTAAAAAAGTGCACAGAGAGTGCACACGCCGGAGCGGACGCAAGCCTTACGTATACGGTGACGTACGCGGACGGATCAACCCACGAAGAGGTATTTACCAGCCACTATCGACCGTGGCAGGCCGTGTGTTTGATTGGGGTTGAGGCACTTTCCGACACCTCGACGAGCGGAACATCTCTTGGGGAATAGAGTCTGCAACAACCTTCGTGCCAGAATCGCGAAGTCCACTCGTCCTCATCGGCGTTGCCGTATGCGGGCGAGTGTCTCCACGACCCACGAAGTTCGCAGGCTTTTTTGATACGAAAATAAAGATGCGGCCTACTCGCGACTCGTGACTCGCTGCGCTATACTGCGAGCATGTCACAAGGGACGGATCAGTGGTTTTCCGTTTCCGACGACGGCCAGCTTGCCGTTGATGTGTTTCGTGATGGGGATGACCTCGTCATCGTTTCACTGCTCGCCGGTGTGAAGTCGGAGGATTTGGATATTTCCATTCACGGTGATCTTTTAACGGTGCGCGGTACGCGGGTAAATCCAAAGCGAATCGCGGAAGAAAAGTGGTATTCGCGCGAATGTTACTGGGGTCCGTTTAGCCGTTCTATCGTGCTTCCATATGACGTGGATGCCGACCGTATTACCGCCAGTATTTCAAATGGAATTTTAGAGATTCGGATTCCCATTCAGACTCGAAAAAAGACGATTCCCGTTCAATGGGAGTCATAAGATTCGTGTGCTATAATTTCTCCATCCTCATCTATGGAGGAACACTTCGGTATTGATCAGGTCGGAGAGCGTTGGCGAACACTTGCACGGACGCAAAAAGTGTCGGCAGGTGTGCTTGCGGTGTGTGCCGTTTTTACGCTCGCTCTATCCGTCCAGCGGCTTCATGCGCGTGTGCATGATCCGTTTGCGATCTCGAAGACGGAATTGCGGGAAGCGACCGAAGTTGTGGCAACGATTGATGTGCAAGGTCGTGAACTTGAAGAGTCGAAGCGGAGGGATACGGACGGTGATGGACTCTCCGACTACGATGAAGAAAATATTCTCGGCACGTCTCCGTACCTTGCTGACACTGACGGCGACCGCGTGCCCGACAATGTGGAGCTCGCGCTCGGCGAAAGCCCGAACTGCGCACGAGGAGAGCAATGTGCAAACTCACAGCTTGATACATCGACTGTACGGTCGCGTAATTTATTTGAAGGCATCCAGGTTGAAGACACGGGCGAAACATTTTTTGCGGAGTTTCAAAAAGGGATCAACGAGCGAAAAGCGCAGGTGCGTGAACAGACCGGAAGTACGTCGACCGAGCTGGATCCGGTACTTGTTCGCGATCCGGATGAAATCCGCGCCCTCCTCCTGGAGAGCGGAGATATTGACCCCGACCTCATCAATCAGCTGACGGATGATGATTTGCTCCAGCTCTATGATGAGGCGCTTGTGATTTCAACCCAGAAGGAAAAGGAAGCATTTGAGAATTCGGTAAACGGAACGTCGCTATGAAACGAGACCGCCACGCCATGTTTCAACGAATTGCAAAAGGCTGTATTGGCGGCGCGCTCGCATTGCTTTTGGCAACGCCACTTTTGCTTCCCGTTGCGCAGGCGCAGAGCGTGACTCCGGAGGAGTCGTTGATCACCATTCCGGGCGCAGGTTTTCCGGTGTTGATTAGCGGAAACCTCTACGAAGAGATTCGAAACAAAACGAGTGGCTTTCTTTCGACCCTCACGATCGCAGGTGTGACCGCGCTCATGAACGGGTTCCAGGTATTCACACAGCGCTTGGCGTATGACGCGGCGCAGGCGATTTTGACGGGCGCGGAAGGACAGACGCCGACGTTCTATGAGGATGGATTTGGAAAATATATTGCGAATGTGGCTGCCGATGCCGGTGCGGCGTTTGTGAGTGATTTTACGAAAGAGGGGTTTGGGATCGACATTTGTCAGCCGATTGATCCACTCGGACTTCAGCTCGCCCTTGGCGGCGTACGTCCTCCGGATTTTTTGAGTAAGTGTACGGCGGCGCGGCTTGGGTCCGCCTTTGAACAGACCGCAGCAAACCTTGCGCAGACCGATGATCGGCTCGTGAGTACGGTTGCAAGCATGTACAACCCCAACTCCAGCGAGTTGGCGCTTGGGTTTAAAGCGCGCGCCGAGTTGCAAAATGCAATTAACACGCGGGTGCAGGGAGACCTCTTTGATCGTTTGGAGGGTGAGGGGATCAAGCCGGTTACGGATTTTTTGAGCGGGAAGATCACCACGCCGGCACAGAGCGTGAAGGATACGTTTTCAGAGACGAACCTCGTGAAACTCTATCGTGAAAAGGGGAACTTAGATTATCAGACGGTGATGGGGAATGCGTTTGAGGTTGGATTCACACAGCTTGGAGTCCTCACGGCCGCTACGTTTGTGAACACGCTCATTTCCGGAGCGCTGCAGCGTATCTTTGATGGATTGTCCGGCGGCGGATCATTTGCCGGGCTGAACGTGACGAATCCGGAGATCATTCAAAACCAGAACGTCGCCAAGGCACGTTTGATTTACTCCGACCTCCTCACGCCAAACCTTTTCACTTCGGAGAAGCGTGATTTTGTGATTGAACTTTCGGCGTGTCCAACACCGCGCGGAACATTTAACTGTGCGATGGATGATGCGTTTGCCGCAGCGTTCCGCTCATCAGGCGGGTCGGTGACCGTGGCACAGGCCGCGTATGTAACGACCGACGGCTTGCCTCCGGAAAATCCGCAGTATTTGCATCCCGACTGGGAGCTGATTCCGGAATGGGAGCCAAAGGACAACACCGACGCCAACTGCTATCAGCGTGCATACTGCGCTTCGAACCTCGCGAAGCTGCGGTACGCCCGTATTATTCCGGTGGGGTGGGAGCTGGCCGCGAATTCGCCATACAACAAAAAGAAGAACGGAAAATACGTGACTCTCGGAGATGCGATCCGCGGTTTCCATGTGTGTAACGATGAAGGGGAAGCGGATGCCGAGCACCCGTGGTGTAAATTGGTGGATCCAAACTGGATTCTTTCTGCGCCGCCGTTCCAATGCCGCGTGGAGGGCTATGGAGATTCGAATTTTTCGGGTACACCGGTGCGTTTGCAGGAATGTTCGGATGCGGTGTCGTGTTTAGAGCGTGACGATAAGGGAAATTGTACCGGCGGTTACGGCTTCTGTGTTGCGGAAAAGCCGGTGTGGCGTTTTGGCGCGGATACGTGTGAAGCGAATTTCGCATCGTGCCGAACGTACACCAATCGAAGCAACACGTTGGTGTCGTATCTTCGCAACACCATCGACTATGGATCATGTTCCTCCGAAAATGTCGGCTGTTTGTGGTATTCCACGGAGCTTGATCCGGCCGATCCTTCCGGAGGTACCTGGCTTGGTTCGCTGACGGACGGGCCTCGTATCTATCTCGACGCATCGGTTGAAACGTGTGATGCATCCAGCGCCGGGTGTACGCGTGTGGCACAGATCCAGCCGGGGCGTAGCGCGCTGAACCTCATTCCAAACGGATCATTTGAAGCAAATCAGACGGAAGACGATGACACGCTGACCGTGTGGGGATTTGCAGGAACTCCACTGACGAACGAATCAAGCGTGCATGGAAGCCGGAGCTACGAGCCGGACGCCGTAACGCCGCTGTTGAGCCCACCGGTGGCTCTTGAAGAGTTGCGTTCGTATGTGTTGAGTGTGTACGTCCGGAACACGGCAAGCACCACCGCAGGAACGTTGGATCTTACACTCGCGCTTGCGCAAACCGAGGTGGATGAAACGCCGGGTATCCCGGTGGGGGCCGGTCCGTTTTTCCGTGGCGTGGGGTGTACGGCGCCAAATAACGAAGCTCCGGGATTTTCTGACACCTTTGCCGCGAACGCCGAGAACACGGTGTGGCAGCGTCTTGAGTGTACGTTTGTTTCCAACACAAGTACGCACTCCGGGCAGGTTGCGATCACAGGTTCCGACGTTTTGGTGGACTCGGTTCAGCTTGAAGAAGCGGAGGTGGCAAATGATTACGTGGAGGGCTTGAACGCATCGCTTGCGACATTGCACCTCAAGCTTCCGCCGGAAGAACTGAATTGTACGGGGAATTCCGCGACCGACCATCCGTCGTGTGCGGACTACGCTCAGATGTGCCGCCAGCAGGACACGGGTTGCCAAGGCTATCGCGACATTGATAACCCGACGGCTCCAGAGATACCGGCAACGCTTTCTGCGGTCGACCTGTGTCCTCAGCAGTGCGTGGGGTACGCGGAGTATCAAAAACAGCCATCCACGTTTGATCTTACTGAAAACATTGACGAGCGTTTGAACGATCCGCTCGACGATACAGTTGCCGCATTTATCCCGGCGCTTGCACAGTCGTGTTCCATTGAATCGGTTGGCTGTGAAGAATTTACAAATATTGAGACGGTCGCGCAGGGGGGTGAGGATAAGGCGTACTTTAATTACGTGCGTGCGTGTGAAAAGCCGAATGCAAACACGGAGACGTACTTCACGTGGGAAGGTTCTGACCAAACGGGTTACCAGCTCCGCACCTGGAGCTTGATTCACGATCCAAGCCAAACGCCTGCACCCCCGAAAATTCTCCAAAAGGCCGGTCCGGAAGGGTTCTTGAAGGAGCCGCTTTTGTGTAACGACCAAACATGGCAGAACGGAACGGATCCGGATTGCCGCCAGTTCTTTAATGCGGACGGTGCCGTGTTTTATCGGTACTTCTCGCAGACCGTCATTTCATCCCCGTCGTGTACTGATTTCCGAAAAGACAATTCCAGCCCGGCAGATTGTGAAAAGACGGGCGGAGCATACAGCGCGCAGACAAACGACTGTGTGTATCAGATGCTACCGGAGGAAAGCAGTGTTTGTCCGGCGGTGAACGCAGGATGTCGCGCATACCTTGGAGCCACGGGACGCAACACGGCGGTGGTCTTTGAAGAAAACTTCCAAAATGCAACCACGTCGCTCTTTACCTCGGGTCAGCTTTCAAATGAAGCGATCCTTGTGGGTGATTCATCCTTAAAGCTTGAAGGAAACGCGCCGCTCGACACATTGACCGTGTTCCCATCCGCCCCGAACCAGCTGTATAAGGTGAGCTTCTGGATGAAAACCACGTCCGCCTCACAAAACGAGGGGCAGATTTTTGTGGACGGCAATGAGGTGGGGAGCTTCCCGTACTCCGTGGACTGGCGCCGGCATGAAATCGGTCCGTTTAGCGTATCGTCTACGAATGCAACTTCAACGATCGCGTGGATCGGTCTCCCGAATATCACCTTCTTGGACGAGATTCGCATTGAGCGGTTGAACGACGTGACGTTTGTCGTGAAAGATTCGTGGGAGATTCCGGGTGTGTGTAACGAAACGACCGAAGGTCTTCCGGAGCCACAGGCGATGTTGGGTTGTCGTGCATACCGCGATCGAAATGATGCTCAGATTACGGTGCGTCGTTTTGGTCACCTATGCCGCGAAGAGGTGATCGGCTGTTCGGCGTTCGTAGATACGCGGAATTCGGCAAATGCCTACCAGGATGTGTTTGAACTGGACGGCACAACCTCGAACACAAAGGTGACGGTTGAGGCGCAGGAGTGGGAGTCGAAGTATCTTGGTTCGTCCACGACGATTCGTCCGGCGGATCGGTTTGTCTACGTTATTGACGAGCCGGGTGCGCGCTGTGATGCATCGGCGCAGTCGTGCCGTGCCTTTGGGCGCCCGGTCTTTACGCAAGAAGTGGATGGGCTTCAGAGTCCGCAAGATCAGGCGTTTGAAACGGTCTACTTTAAAGATGACATTACGCGGTATGTCACGAATGACGGGGAGCCGAACATGCTTTGCCGCAAAGACGAGCTCTTCTGCGACGAGTTTAAGAGCGGCCAAACCGTGGCGTACTTCCGTAACCCGGGCGACCACGCGTGTGAATGGCGCGACGGCATCAACTTGAAGGCGGATCCAGCAAACGGCATTCCAACGGACGGTGAATACAACGGTTGGTTCCGCACAGGTGAAGATTTGCCGTGTTACCCATCCTTCCTCGCCGCCGGAAACACCTTCCTCATCCAGAATTCCGGAGACCCGAGTTACACCGGGTGGGTTGGAAACTGTCCGATTGAACAGTCCGAGTGTACGGAGTTCCGCGACCCGAATGACACGAGTGATCCGCTGCATCCGTCCGGGAAGCCATACTATTTCATTAAGAACCAGAACGTGGACGTGACGAGCTGTAATGGGGAAGTGGATCTGTTGCGCGGCTGTATTCTCTTCCACGATCTTTCGGATTCACGAATCCGTTGGAGCACAAAGGCCACCTACGCAGCATCGTCTGATCAGGGCGATACCCCAACATCTCCGATTGACTGTACAAATGATCCGGACAATCCGTTTTGTACCTCATGTAAGAATCCGCAGATTGATTGTGGCGCGGGGCCGTTCCCATCGGTTGGCGTGTGTGCGAAGTGTAGCCAAACACCTCCACCTCCGGGACAGAATTGTCTTTTGGAAGCCACGCAGTTTATCCAAACATCGAAGCAGGTTTCTGAAGCGATCTCATCGTTTGAGAAGATTTCGTGTTCCACCGATTCGGCGTGTAGCATTCCACTTGGCGCAACACAGGGGACGCTTGTGGGTGAGTGTTTGCAGGGCGCGGCCAATAACTCCAACGTCATTTTGAAGGTGGATCTTGATCGCGACTGTGCGGAATGGCTCGGGTGCGCCACGGCCGAGACGGTGTTTGATCCGGTTCAGCAAAAGTATGTGGATGTGTGTACGGAAACCGCGCTGTGCGACGTGAGTAAGGGTTCGAATGCCGGAGCATTCTGCGGAAATTACGTGGATCGCATCAACCACGACCTTCTAAAGCCGGGCGCGTTCTTCTCGCGTGATTTGTATACTTCGCGTACCACCGGCTTTGGCGAGAAGGATTACTCGGGGTATGCGGTGCCGGATCAATTCCAGGCTGCGGATATCCAAAATCGGCAGGTGGCGTACGAAATCTTTATTAAAGACCCGGAACTTCGAAATACATTTGCAAATGACTTCCGTCTTGCAGCGGCTGTGTCCGAAGCGACCGGATTGATTGAGTTCCCGCCGACCAATGACACGCCGCTTGATCCGCTGTATCCGGATTTGTATCTCTGTCGTCACACGCAGACCGACCGTACCGGCTATTTCCTTCCGGGAACGCCGGGTACACGCGTGTGTTACTTCCCAATCGATGCGCTTTCAACACGCTCTGTAGATTTGATCGAGCAGGGGCAGGACGCCGTCGATCCGCGCAACGTTCATGTGCTTGCGGATATCTTCCGCACCAGCTCGGATCCAAGCAACGACCTTGTGCTTCAGCGTTCATTCCCGCCGGCCGAGTGTAAGGCAAACCCGGAAAGCGATTCTCCGTTCCCGAATACCTACGTGAAGGAGTGGGATTTTGCGACCGAGCCGTTTGAGCCGGTGAACGTGGCATCTGGATACGGATCTGCAAACTTCTGTGAGTACGGCGAAGATTGCGCGTGCTCATACCGCAAAGTGAAATACGGAAATCAGCTCACAAAATATTACACCGACTTTGGTCAGCCTCCGGTGGCTGGAGTGTGTAGCGGGGGAGAGAATGATGGGCAGTCTTGTATCCCGGGCGAAACGGTTGCTGTGGCGGTTGGAAACGGAAATGCAGATTTGCAGACGATTGCATCGAGTGGCGGGCAGAATCCATCGTGTCCGAATGGAACATGTCTTGAAATTTCCGACGTGCTTCTGGTGCGCGGCCAGTTTGGCCAGTGTCTCCAGCGTGATTATGCCCGTTCCATTGCCGGAGACCAGGGTCAGCACCCGTGTCTCATTTGGAATCCGAATCCGATTCTCGCCAGCACATACGATACATACCACTACGTTCCAACGGCCGGCTATACGCCTCCGGTGAATGCCGGTGAATACTACTGTTTGTCACACGCGCGGCCTCCGTTTGAGACGGTGTGGGACATGTACAGCCAGACGTACTGGGATGACTCGCGAAAGCCGGCGGGAGATTTTGACGGAACGGTTGTGGGTGATGGCGCCGCCACATTCTTCTATCTCCCGGGTCAGCTCTCCAAGTTTAACTACGACACCGGGTACATTGCGGGTCAGTGTCATGAGGCGGATACGTGTGACTCGAGTGAAAGTGACTGTACGTGTCACGATGGAACATCGAACGCAGAAGCGGAAGACCGTGACTTTACACCGGTGTGGGAAAGCGCCGATGCGCTTGGTTCGGGAACAGATCCGTACGATTTGATTGCCGCGGAAATTCCGTTTGGCGGAGGCATCAGCGCCTGTTTTGATGATCCACTTTTGGGTGGCTGTCAGTCGCTCTGGCGGTTTACAAACCTTGGGCAGGGCATTGATGGCGTGAAGCCATACACCGGGAGCGAAGGCCCGCAGGCGCGAAACTGTATGATCGCGCACACGCAGGAGGAGACGGAAGGCGTGGATATCCCGCCGGGTGGAAGCGGTGAATCGATTCCAAAGGACGGTATTGGCGCCTGGGAATCTCCGCCGGACATGGATTCACAGCTTGCACGTTGGGTTCAAACGGGACGCGGTATCGGCCGCTCACAGTTGGAGTATTTTGTACCGGTGAAGCCGGAGGGTGTAGCCCAGTGGCTTGCCGAGGGCATTGATATTGACCCGAACGATCCGGACTTTGATGAGCTGGTACAAACCGCGCTTCGCGAGCGAAACTTTGCGCAGTTCCAATTCTTCACAAAGGGTGA
Source organism: Patescibacteria group bacterium (assembly GCA_050303655.1). GTDB lineage: Bacteria > Patescibacteriota > Patescibacteriia > 2-12-FULL-60-25 > 2-12-FULL-60-25 > JANLIO01. Next base: position 57,314 of record JBNLCE010000004.1, read on the forward strand.
CGCCTACACCGCCGCGTGTTCGTTGCCGCCGTGGTATGTGGACGGTGTGACGGTCGGAGACTGGACGGACATGACGCAGGTGGCCGGAGCTTCCAACCAGATTCTTCAGCAGTTTAACCAGAATTTTGACGGCTTCCTCGATCGTTCCAAAGAAGAGATTCTCAAAAACAGCTCGGGCTTCCCGGTGAAGGAAACGTGCTCCGGATTTAACGACGGTCAGGGCGACGAGGCTGAGCACGCGGGCGAAGACGGACGTTGTTACTACAAGGTGTGGGAGACGGACTACCGCATGGAAGGTGTTCCGAAGTTCCAGTGGCTTGATTCGTTCAGCGGCGTATCCTTCTTTGATCGGCACGAAGATTTTTATTCGCAAGAACGTCAATGTTCCAAGTCCGGTTTTGCCATCCGCGCCGTGTTTGAAAACGCGAATAAGGCGCAGAACGACATTCCGGAAAGCTCCGTCACGGTCGCTCAGCTGGATGGCCCTTGGAACTTCATTGGGTTCTGGGTGACGTCGTGTACGGCCGGAAATGATAACTACGAATCCGCGCTCTACCTTGGTCTTCGTGTGAAGCATGCGGATGTTTGTAAAGATTTGGCGCAGGTCGTGTCACCGTACTCGCGTGAAACTGCGGCCTTTGCCGACCGTGTGTGGGCGCGCGGCAGCTTTGCTCTTCCGGAGCTCGGGTTCACCTACGTGACCGACTTCCCGCCGTTTGGATCTTCTCTCTCAACCGATATTCCGGCAGAGGAGCCGCTCTTTATGACAGGCGCAGGCTCACCGGTTGAAGGGTACTCGGCGCTCAAGCCACCGACCTTCCTCGGTTCCGGGGCGTCGTACGTGACCTTTGATTTGAGCCCGCTTCACAAATGGTCGCACCTCACAAACGTGTTCGCGCGCGTGTATCGCATTTATAAATACTACGACGCCGGTATCGATCGCACAGGTCGTGCGTGTATCGGCGGACCGAACGACGGAGCCGCGTGTCCTTCAGATCTTTCAACGCAGGAGGCATTGGATGAGGCGAGTAACATTTGCGGAGCTATCGGTGAGTGTAATTCCAAAGCCGTGGCGCAGGGGACGAAAAATCTTGTACATCGATGCAACGGCCTTTCAGGAGTAAACGCCGGTCTTGAGTGTGGAGGCTCTGCCCCAATTCCGTCGCTTGATCCGGTGTGTCACAACGCGGCCATGAAGAGCGTAGGCGGAACGCTCGTGCCGCAGTATTCGAGTTGCGAGCTTCGGGCGAACTGGATTCAGTGCGATAACGGACAATATGCCCCCGCGGGACAGTGCGGCGTTAATAGTTATAACGCAAAAACAGCTCATGAAAAGTTTAATGCCTTTGGCTGTGGCGCAGAATCCGTTCAGCCGGGTGCGGGATGCGGACTTCCGGAGCTGAAGTCAAAAGACTGTCCTTTGCTTGTTGATAATGTGCAGTGTATTCCGGATGACTTTGGACCGATGGCAGGACACTGTGGAAGTGGATACGAGCATGCGCGATGTTCGCAGGATTCAGACTGTGTGTTTACGGCCTCGCAATGGTGGGGAGCGTATGATGATGGGAAACCGAAGGATTGGAACACGGCTCCAACGTTGAAGTCGCAATTTAGAGACCAGGAGACCGCCCCCGGTGTTATCCCGACCCCGAAGTGGCAAGCAAAAGACGGCAATACGGTTCTTTGGGCGTACAATTACCCCACCACGCCGTGTGCAAACCATCCGAATGGCTGTAATTATCCGGAAGCCGCACTTCCATTTGTGACTCCTGATGGGTTTAGCGACGCAAACTACGCAGTAACGGATGATATGACCGCAATCAATCGACATGCTTCGGATTTGGCCGGATCTTCTTACGAAGCGTATCAGGCCTATGAAGCGATCGTGCATTCTCGTTTTGGTGCGCAGTCACAGATGCACCACGGGTTCTACTTGTCACGTCGTTGGCCATCACCGAGCTTGGTGAATGACACAAACTCAAATGATCTTGGGTATGTTCGCGCAGGCTTGTGTGAAGGTGCAGTGGGCTCGGAGGTGGATCCGAATGGTTTCTTGACGACAAAGTCGGAGAAATTTGATTCCCACCTTCGTCCGCAGTTCGCATTGCTCCTCGGTATTTGTGAGGGTGGGGTCAACGACGGGCAGTTCTGTTTCAATGATTCAAGCGCGCAGAGTGGAGCATGGCCGCATCCGAACACCTGCGCACCTCCGGTTACCTCGAGTTTTGATCCGAATGACGACCACTCCGACTTGTGTTTGGCGGTGGCGCAGGAACAGCCGGACGGGTCGTGGCAGCCGCTCAATGGTTGTGGTTTTGACCAGGATGTTGGCGATCCATTCTCACCGGATCCTTCGCTCGATAACAATGCATGTACACGCCCGGCAGGATATGTGCCGTGGTCGCAGGTGTGTGGTCGCGATCCGGATAATGAGAAGTGTTTGCTCGGGTACGATTTGAATTTTCCAGTTCTCTCTCTCGACCAAACGCGTTCGTTGACCCCGACAGACGTTACACCGGGTCTTCACACCCCGTCCTTCCTTGGTCTTCCAAATGCCAACCCGTCGGACTACGACCATCTGGCATATTACGCGCCACGACCTCCGGCCATCGCCGCTCCGGATTTGAGCCGCGTGTGTTCGTCACCGGGAAGTTGTCCGGTGTCACTCATGAACCGCTTCACGCTTGAGGAGCAATCCGAAGGCCCGCTTTACTTTGGCGGTGGGCAGGCACAGGTAACCATGCGGTTCTATGGATGGGCAGCACACGATCAGACGCCGCTTAGCGAGCTCAACATTGACTGGGGCGACGGCACGGTGACGCAGATTGCTGATGCACGCATGAAGAATAAGAAGCCATATTGCGGCACCACGCGGGAGTGTTCCAACATCGCCGGACTCACATGTCAGTCGGATGCGGATTGTCCGCCGGGCGGAGGTGCGTGTGTAGAAATGGGAACGTGTGCACAAAATCCGTCGCGTCGCTGTTCAAATGACGTGCAGTGCGAGCTTGCCGGGAAGAAGGGCGACCGCTGTGTCATCCGTGAGTTCTTTGGCACGAACGAAGATGCGTGTGAGGAAAACTTCTTCGAATTCTCGCACGCCTACACTTGCGATCCGATTCAATTGCCAACGTGTGGAACGGAAAAACGCTGCAGCCGGAATCCGAATATCATTTGTACGGATGCAAACGTGGATTCTGTATGTGGTTCGGGTGACACATGTGTTGCCGGATTAGCGCCGTCGAGCCAGGGGCTTACGGGTGGATGCTTTGATGATCAAACGAATACGTGTCGGTATACACCGAAGCTTCTTTTGAAAGATAGCTGGAACTGGTGTACGGGTGAGTGCCGCGCCGGAGCTGTGGTGGGCGGTGTGCCGACGGATGCGGGTGACACCATTGTCCGCCATATTTACGGGGGATGTTGGGATGGGACGGAGACTTCGAAGAATACTTCTATTGGTCAATCTTTGATGGGGGAGGCTGCAAATCCCGCGAACATCACAAACGAATGTAGTGCGGTTTCGAGCGGAGACCTGGATCCGAATATCCGACCGTGGATTGTGTACCCGGGTTCCGTTCGCGTCGGCGTGTTTAAATAGAAAATGATGTAGGGGCGGGGGTAGCCCCGCCCGGAATTAAAAAACCCCACAGACACGAGGCGGACGTGTGTCTGTGGGGCTGAGGTGCCGTGCGGGGGAACGCGCGGTCTTTGTTGTGCATCCTGGACGCGAGGAGGAGTCAGTGACTGACCCAGTTGAAGAACTCTTCGGAGTAGTACTGCTCGTCGCTGGCACCGGGCTCGTAAAAGCGGATGGTGAGCGTCTTGCAATCACTAGAGAGGAAGCCGAGGCCGAATTCCGCGTGGTCGCGATTCTTTGCGTTCCAGCGGAGCTCATCCTCACCTGTGGACTTGTTGCCCGTCACGATGAAGCCGTTGTAGTACCAGGTGATACCGCCCAGCAATCCACCGAAATGGAGCTCGAGCTGGCCTTGGGCGTTCTCCGTGGCCGTGAAGGTGCTTTCGTACCCACCTGATGTCCACTTGTTGCCGTCGAGGAAATTGGCACAGCTTGAGGCGACGTAGTCCTCATCCTTTTTCAGATGAAAGCCGCATTGGTTGTGGCCCGGGGTGCAGAGGCTGACGCCTTCTGGGCAAAGGTCGATTCCCTTGCTGAGAGCGTTCTCGCACCACAGGTCGTCTGAGGTGAGGGTGGGCGGACACTCGCACGCGCTCTCAGCCTCACACCAGTTGTTGCTCTCGTTGGGATGACACATGGTGTCACCGCCACCGGCACCAGTGCCGGTCGAGGTCGAGGTAGACGTGCTCGAGCCACCACCGCCCGTTCCACCGGGACCGGTGGTCGTGGACGTGGTCGTGTCGTCATCATCGTTGTTGTTCTCGCGCCCCGGATCCGTGGCACATGCCGTGGTGAGGGCGAGGAAGAACGCACAGAGAACCCCGACGAGCCGCCGGAGCGCGGTAGCATGAATCAGGTTCATGACTGTCTCCTTGTGTAGCCCGGCTGTGCCGGGGTTTGGAAGGTTCAGGGCGAACGCGGAGGATTCCGCGATACACCATAATCGTAACATATTTATAGCATAAAAAGCCCTTTTTGTCAAGTATTATTGGCTTTTTGGCTAAAAAACGGCTTTTTTGTATTAAAAAAGACCCTGCTTGGGAGAACAGGGCCATTTCGATGAGAAAAAGGAACAAAAAGGCACTTGCCGTGGCTACACGCGCTGTGCAACTAGTGCGGTTGGCGTGAGCTTGCGTCCTCTCGTACAGAGGTGGTCGATGTCGATTATGCTCGTGCCCAGCTCTCCGGCCGCGAGCGCCGCCTGAGTCAGCCTCTCGAAGAGATCACGTACAGTGCGTGAACACTCGGCGAGTGTTGCGCGTGCCTTGGGTTTGATAGCGAAGCATTCTCGCTTGTCGTTGACGCGCAATCTGTTGGAGTGCCGAGCATCGCTCAGAATGCCTAGGGCCCAATCGATCAGGCCGTTTTCACGGACGATGTCCAATTTGCGCCTCTTGAGAGGGGGCCATTCCACCATCTGAGTAGCAAATTGGTTTCGTAGCAACGGTTTCCACGCGCGTGTCGTTTGTAGGCACTCGCTTCTTGATCTGAACACAGCCACTATGAGGCGCTGCTGATCGCCTGCGTCCAGGTCGAGCTCTCGGAAACGAAAGAGCTGATTGAGCTCTATGTGGTGGTCTTGCTCGAGCTGTTCAGCGTCGCGTAATGCAATGCCTCGCAGGCTCTTCGCGCAGTCGGTAATGTCGTCGCGCCAGAGTGTACTCGGATCGCCGGCAGACCAGATGTGAGTTGCGCCGAGCGCCAGCTCGTCAGTAATCTGCCGTAGGAACGATGGAAGCTCCAGGCGGTCGCCCTCGGCGGGAATGATCAGCAAGACTCCTTTTTTGAGCCGCACTTTCCGCCGCATGTATTTGAGCATCCTCTGCGCATCTTGGCTGAAGCCCACAAAGGGCACGGGTCTGCGCTCGCCGGTGCGTTCTCGTAGTCGTTGTAGCACAATATCGAAGTTGCTCTCCTCCAAAGCAACCTCCTTTCTTTTTTTGAAAATACAAAACCGCAATAGCGCGGCGGGTCGACTATAAGCAGAATTTGGGGGGTTGTCAACCTTTATGAGTTGTGCTATCGTTTCTGCACTGGCTGATCGTTCCGGAAGGGGCGATTTTTTTAAAGCCCAATTCACACTGAGCATATACAGTATGGCATCACCAATTTCACAAGCGATGCGTCAAATCTGTGATGAAAAGAACGTCTCGTATGAGTCTGTTCTTGAAGCGGTCGAAAGCGCTCTTGCCGCCGCGTACCGAAAAGATTTTGGCGCAAAGAACCAGAACATCAAAGTTGAGTTTGAACCCGAATCCTACGACGGCGCAACCGGTGGGGTCCGGATTTTTGACGTGAAGGAAATCGTGGAAGACATGGAGCTTCCGGACGATTATTTTGAACGTTTTGAGGCTACACATGGCGGAAAGCGTCCGTTGACACCTCCGACCGAAGAGAAGAAGGAGGGTGCCGCCGAGAAAAAGGAAGAGAAGGGAGAAGAACCGAAAGCAGCCCCAGACGTTGAAGGTGAAGCTCCGGAGAATCCGGAAGATGAGTTCGTGTTCAACCCAAAGACCATGATCATGTTGACCGACGCGCGAGACTTGAAGCCGGATGCGGAAATCGGTCAGGAAATCCGCGTTGAGCTTTCCATCCCGGCTGCATTTGGTCGCATGGCCGCGCAGACGGCGAAGCAGGTGATTATGCAAAAGCTTCGTGAGGCGGAGCGTGATGTCATCTACAATGACTTTAAGGACCGTGAAGGTGAGCTGATGAACGTCACAGTTCAGCGTCGCGAGGGTCGTCTTGTGTTGATTGACCTTGGTCGCGCCACAGGAATCCTGTTGCCGGATGATCAGATCGAGAGCGAGCGGTACTTCCCGGGAACGCGTATCAAAGCGCTTCTCCGTGAGGTTGAAATGACGAGCCGGGGTCCTGAAATCCGTTTGTCACGATCAAGCCCGGGTCTTGTTGCGGCACTGTTTGCGCAGGAGATCCCGGAAATTTTGAATGGAATCGTTGAAATCAAGAACATCTCACGTGAGCCCGGATCACGTACAAAGGTTGCGGTTACAACGTCTGACGATGCCATCGACCCGATCGGTTCGTGTATCGGACAGCGTGGAACACGTATTCAAACCATCATCCGCGAACTGGGCGGTGAAAAGGTGGATGTTGTGTTGTGGTCTGAAGATGACCGCGAGTATGTGGCTAATGCCTTGAGCCCCGCACAGATCGACTCGGTGGATTTGAACGAGGAGGAGCGTCTCGCCACCGTGAAGGTGAATGCCGATCAGCTTTCGCTTGCCATTGGTAAGGGCGGACAAAACGTTCGACTTGCCGCAAAGCTGACAGGATGGAAGATTACAATCTCTGGAGAAGAGGGTACGGTTGTTGCGGACTCAGAGGTTGGTGAAATCGTGTCGGTGGATACTGAAAAGGAGTCTGCCGAAGCGGAGGTGAATGAAGCGGCGGAAGAGTCAACGCCGGCTGAAGAGCCGAAGGCTGAAGAGGTTGAAGTTGAGGAAGCGTCTGTAGAAGAGGCGGCTGAAGAATCTTCAGAAGAAACAAGCGAAGAAAATATTGAAATTCAGGAGGACGAAAATGCCGAAAAGTCTGCAGAATAGATTCGACATGCTACGGTCCTACCTGCCTACAATCCTACTGTCCTAAATTATGTCAATTTTTACAACCATTCTCGTTCAGCCCATCGTAAACCTTTTGGTGTGGCTGTACGACGTTCTGCCCGGTACAAATCTCGCACTCGCAATTGTCCTGCTTACGGTCATTGTGAAGCTCGTGCTGTATCCATTTACCATGGCGCAAATCAAGCAGCAGCGAGCCATGCAGGAGCTTCAGCCAAAGATTGATGAAATTCGAAAGCGGTTGAAGGATAACAAGGAAGAGCAGGCAAAGGAGCTCATGGAGCTGTATAAGAAGGAAAAAGTGCATCCAGCTTCATCCTGCCTCCCGCTTTTGATTCAGCTCCCGATTTTTATCGGTCTGTATCGCGCGCTCATTGACGGATTGAACGGCGCAGGTCTGAACTTGCTTTACAGTTTTGTTCCGAATCCGGGCACGATCGAAACCATGACAATTGCCGGAATCGACCTTGCTACGCCGAGTATTATCCTCGCGATCTTGGCCGGTGGTGTGCAGTTTATTCAATCGCGGCAGATTTTAAAGAAACCAAGTTCGGCAACGCCTCCTCCGGTTGAAGTGGAAGGAAAGAAGGGCGCGAAGGACGAGGGAATGGCGGCCGCCATGAATAAGCAGATGAGTATCATTATGCCGGTTGTGACGGTCTTTATCGGAATTTCTCTTCCGGCCGGCCTCACGCTGTACTGGTTTGTAATGAGCTTGCTCACCGTGATCCAGCAGGCAGTATTTCTGAAGCGTCCAAAACCTCCGACTGAACCGCAGATTCAGGAAGCGGCGTAACGCCTGCGTATGTCGCTCCGAAACGGACTGCTCCGGACATTGGCCTTCCATCATGTGGTAGGGCATGCGCCGACCGAAGTGGAGTGGATTCAGCATGTTGAGTGTCCGGAGGGAACGCCACGCGAGGAGCTGGTTCGTGAAATTCACCATCTCGTCCGCGAAGGCATGGTGCAGACTCGCGAGGGTCGATACGCCTATGATGCGAGTTTGATTCAACGCGTGCGTGACCGGGAGGCGTGGCTTCCACGGAAGCGCCGCGTTGTGTGTCGCGTGGCGTCGTGGCTCGCGCGGCTTTCATCCGTCCGGTTTGTAGGGCTGTGTAACTCCACGGCGTTTGGAACGGCGGAAGAACGGAGCGACCTCGACTTTTTTATCATTACCCGCGCCGGGAAGATTATGACGACGCGCGGACTCGCTGTGTTTCCGTACCGTCTTTTGAAGCGCCGACCCACGGAAGAACGAGGAGAGCGAGACGCCGTGTGTCTCTCGTACTTCATTTCCGACGCGGAGCTTTCACTTGCGTCGCATATGTTGAGTCCGGATGATCCGTATTTTCGATATTGGTTTTTAACGCTTGTTCCAATCTATGACGACGGGGTCGGTACTCGGTTGTGGGAGGCGAATCGTCATATCACGTCAAAACACCCATTTGCCACGAAGTGGGATACGTCTCCAGACCTTTGCGTGAAGCCGCGTATCCGCGTTCCGGTTCCGTCCTTTTTGGAAACGCCGGCAACATCGTTTCAACGACGGCGATTTCCGTCGACCATTCGCGAACGCATGAATCAGGATTCGCGCGTACTTGTGAGTCCTACGGCATTAAAGTTTCATACAAACGACCGGCGGGGAGATTTTCGAAACGAGTTGCATCAATTTTGCCACACAAAAAATATCTCTTTATGAAGCGTGCGTTTCCGGTGTTGTGGCGTCTTGCAGTATTGAGCCTGCCATGGCAGACGCGCTGGTTTTGGGATGCGAGCCTTGCGGGTTGGCCGTGGGAGCAGGGGCGGGTTTCGCTGTATGTCTCGTGGATTCTTATTTTTTTGACAATCTTATCTCGTGTCATCCCGGATTCAACAAGCGAAGCGCGGGAAATCCGGGATCCAGTTCAGAATGGATCCTGGATCAAGTCCAGGATGACAAGGTTTTGGATCGGGCTATTTATCCTGTTCGCCCTCTCTCTCTTTGCAACGCGATTTGAGATTCTTGCGGTTCAAGCCGTTCTTATGTGGTGGTTGCAGATTGGTATCCTCGCGGCATTCGTCGTAGCCCTTTTTAAATCAAACGTTTCTCGAGATGAGCTCGCAACATGGTTTTGCGTCGCGCTCATTCCTCACGCCGTGTTGGGTCTGATTCAATTTGCAGGGCAGGAGGTTTTTGCAAGTACGCTTTTGGGTATTTCCGCACAGCATCCCGAAACGTTGGGTGTGTCGATCGTTGTTTCCGAGGGGGTTCGGATTCTCCGCGCCTATGGAGGCTTTCCGCACCCGAATATTTTTGGAGGATGGCTTGCGGCAGGGGCACTCGTCGCGCTGTGGAAGGCGTCGAAATCTTTCCACACATATCTCCAATACCGCTGGGCGCTTCTTTCGTCTTTCTTTGCCGGGGTGTTAGTTTTGACTTTTTCGCGAAGTGCCATGCTCGCACTTGGAATTGGTTTGGTTCTGTTTGCAGTACACGCTCTGCGACAAAAACAAATCCGTATTCCGCTGGTGGTTGTGGCGGTCGGGATTTTGTTCACTTCAGCATCTCAATTTAATCTGCTTCAGTCGCGCGTATCTGCATCGGATCGGCTGGAGGTGAAATCGCTTGCCGTTCGAAGTGAAAGTGCCGAGACGTTTACTGAATTGTTTCGAAGTCACCCCTGGATCGGGACCGGGCCTAACGCGGAATTGTTTACGCTCGCGCAAGACCGGGGGATCGAGGTTGCGGAAGCGCCACTTGAGCCTCCGCACAACGTTTTTCTTCTTTTGTTTGTGAACCTTGGCGTTGTTGGCGTTGGGATTCTTTTTGTGTCATCCTCGGGCTTGACCCGGGGATCCAGCTTTACATCCTGGATTCCCCGATCAAGTCGGGGAATGACACATGTGCTATTTCCTCTTTTACCTCTTTTTATCTTCGACCATTACCTTTGGACGCTGTGGGCAGGGCAAGCGCTTTTTGCCTTGACGATTCTTTTTGCCTTTGGCAACATGCTGAACACAGCGGAGGATTAGCACTCTAAGCATGAGTCTGCTAATATTCCTCCACCAATTTACATACATAACTATTTATCCTATGAACGTACGTCCACTAGGTGATCGAGTGGTTGTAAAGCCGCTCACAAAAGAAGAAGTGACGCAGTCTGGAATCATCATTCCGGACACGGTCGACAAGGAGCGCCCCGAGCAAGGCGAGGTTGTTGCGGTTGGTCCGGGCCGTCTTATGGATAGCGGGTCGCGTGCGCCCATGGATGTGAAGCTTGGTGACAAGGTTGTCTTTAAGAAGTACGCACCGGATGAAGTTGAGCTTGGCGACGAAACACTGCTCGTCATCTCTGAGTCCGACATCATGGCTGTTCTCGAAGGGTAAAATGTTCACTCACTACTCACTACTCGCTACACACTAGACATATGGCAAAACAAATTCTTTTTGATGAAGACGCACGTCACGCACTTCGCCGCGGCGTGGACAAGCTCGCAAACGCGGTTCGCGTCACGCTTGGCCCGAAGGGTCGTAACGTTGTGATCGATAAAGGCTACGGTGCTCCAACGTTGACGAAGGACGGTGTGACCGTTGCAAAGGAAGTGGAGCTCGAAGACAAATTCGAGAATATTGGAGCGGAACTCGTGAAGGAAGTGGCATCCAAAACCAATGATGTTGCCGGTGACGGAACCACAACCGCAACCGTTCTTGCGCAGGCTATGATTTCGGAGGGAATGAAGAACATTACAGCAGGCGCCAACCCACTTGCCGTGAAGCGCGGTATTGAAAAGGGCGTGGACGCCATCGTGAATGAGCTTAAGAACAACATCGCCAAGACGGTTGGTGATGATGAGATCGCACAGGTTGCCGCCATTTCGGCAAATGATTCGGAGATCGGTTCCATGATTGCTGACGCCATGAAGCAAATGGGGAAGGACGGTGTCATCACGGTCGAAGAGTCACACAGCTTTGGTATTGAAACTGAGGTGGTGCAGGGAATGCGGATTGATAAGGGGTACGCGTCTGCCTACATGGTCACGAACGGCGACCGTATGGAGGCGGAGTATAACGACCCGGCGATTTTGGTGACCGACAAAAAGATTTCATCCATTCAGGAGATCCTTCCGATTCTCGAAAAGATCGCGCAGACCGGAAAGAAGGAGGTTGTGATTGTTGCGGATGACATCGACGGAGAAGCGCTTGCAACGCTTGTGTTGAACAAGCTTCGCGGTACCTTTAACGCGCTTGCCGTAAAAGCTCCGGGCTTTGGTGATCGCCGCAAAGAAATGCTGCAGGACATCGCAACGGTGACGGGCGCAACATACGTGAGCGAAGACATTGGCAAGAAGCTCGACGCCGTTGAGCTTTCTGACCTCGGCTCAGCACAGCGCGTGGTTTCAACAAAAGACCACACCACGTTTGTGGGTGGCAAAGGAGATGAGGGTACGATCAAGGCACGGGCCGAACAGATTCGGAAGCATATCGAAAATACGGATTCAGATTTTGATCGCGAAAAACTTGAGGAACGACTTGCAAAACTCTCCGGCGGAGTCGGCGTTATCAAAGTAGGTGCCGCAACCGAGGTGGAGATGAAGGAAAAGAAGCATCGTATTGAAGATGCCGTTGCTGCAACGCGCGCCGCGGTTGAAGAAGGGATTGTGCCGGGGGGAGGCGTTGCCCTGTTGCGCGCCATGAATGTGCTCGACGTTGTAACGGCGGACGGTGAAGAAGATATTGGTGTTCGTATTTTGAAGAATGCGGTTGAAGCGCCGCTTCGCATCATTGCCGAGAACGCCGGAAAAGACGGATCGGTTGTGGTGGAAGAGGTGAAGAAGAAGACGGGCGCCGAGGGTTACAACGCCGCGGCAGACCGTTACGAAGATATGGTGAAAGCCGGAATCATCGATCCGGCCAAGGTGACGCGAAGCGCGTTGCAAAACGCCGCGTCTATCGCCGCCATGTTCCTCACCACGGAATGTGCCATCACCGACCTTCCGAAGAAGGAAGAGGCGGCGCCGGACATGCACGGCCACGGAGGTGGAATGGGCTTCTAAAAAGAGCAGATCAAAAAAGAGCGTCTCACCGGCGCTCTTTTGATATGGGGATAACTTCTTGCTTGATTTTGCTCTTTCTGCCTAAGCTGTGTATAGAAACATAACACCCACACAATTGTATGTCAGAACACATGCCCATGGGGGGAGCTGAAAAATCTCATGCCCCAGAAGATAATTCGCCTGATACCGAGCACGACATCGAGACTCAAGTGTCTCCAACGGTAGCAGCTGAAACTCTCCGTGAAGGGGAGGCTTCGCAGGAAGCAGACGAAGCTCGTAAGAATCGGATTTCTGATTTGATTGATTCGGGTGTTCGTGAAGAGCAGGCCTCTTCTGATGAGGGGCTGGAGGTGGCCCGCACGAAGGGTCTTGAGCCAACGGGTGAGAATACGGCTCCAACAACGGAGAGTGTTCTTGAGGAGAAGCCAAAAAACCCGTCGGCATGGAAGCGTTTTTGGACAAGTCTCACGGGCGGCGAAAAGAAAGGTGAAGACAATCACGATCAAGCGGCATAACGTCGATTTGATTTCAACACAAGAGACGTGCCGGGTGCGCGTCTCTTGATTTATAAGGCCTACCGTCCTACTGTCCTACAATCCAACCGTCCTACATATATGAAAAAGGAAACCCTTGATCGAATCCAAGTGCTCAAGGCCGGCGTGGAGAACGCATGGTCGATTTTGAATTTGGATACCAAGGCTTCCGACGTGGCGGAAAAAGAGAAGGCGCAGTCTGCTCCGGATTTTTGGTCGGATCAGGAACGTGCGCGGCGTGAATCGCAGGCGCTTGCTGACCTAAAAAAGGAGGTGGATGCGTGGGAGTCCCTTCGGAGCGATGTCGCGGATGTGGAAGAGCTGACAGGTCTTGCTGAAGAGGACGCGTCCCTTGAAGCGGAGATTGAGAAAAAGGTAGACGAACTTGAGGGACGATACCGCGCGCTTGAAGTCTCCATGCTGTTTTCAGGAGGCTACGACGCGTCGAACGCAATTCTTTCGATCCACGCAGGCGCCGGAGGAACCGATGCGCAAGATTGGGCGGAGATGCTCCTTCGTATGTTCATGCGTTACGCGGAACGGAAGGGGTGGAAGGTGGAGTTGGTTGATGAAACGCGCGGCGGAGAGGCGGGAATCAAATCCGCCACCATTATTGTGAGCGGGCGGTATGCGTACGGGCATTTGAAGGAGGAGTCCGGCGTGCATCGTCTTGTGCGACAATCACCATTTAACGCGGATGCACTTCGGCAGACGTCGTTCGCGTCGGTAGAGGTTGTGCCGGAGATTGATGACAGCGTGGAGGTTGAAATCAAGCCGGAGGATTTGCGTATTGATACGTTCATGTCGAGTGGGAAGGGTGGACAGTCCGTGAATACAACGTACTCCGCGGTTCGTATCGTTCACCTTCCGACCAAGATTACGGTTTCGTGCCAGAACGAGCGATCACAGCTTCAAAACAAGGAGACGGCCATGAAGATTTTGCGTGGAAAGCTCGTTGCGATCCGCGAGGCCGAGATCCAGGCGGAAAAGGCAAAGCTCAAAGGCGAACACAAGAGCGCGGAGTGGGGGAATCAGATTCGTTCATACGTGTTGCATCCGTATAAGATGGTGAAGGATCATCGTACACATTTAGAGTCCAAAGATCCGGACGATGTGCTGGACGGGAATCTTGATCCGTTTATTGAATCGTCGTTGAAACGGAGGGCAGAGGTTTAAAATATGGAGACCATTCGCGTGCACGGCTCATTGTCGCCAACCGACGTAGAGCGCGTCGTTGGTGTACTTCGAACCGGTGGCGTCATTGCATTCCCAACTGAAACAACGTATGGATTTGGCTGTGACCCGAAAGATGCGCGCGCGGTGTCGCGATTATTTGAAATAAAACAAAGGCCGGAGGATCGCGCCTGCATTGTCATCGCCGATTCGGTTGGTATGGTTTTGCGGGCCGCAGACATGCGTGAAGCGGAAACGAAGTTGGCGGATGCGTACTGGCCCGGTCCGCTCAGCATGGTTCTTCATATGAAGGATGATTCGGGATATGATTCGCGAATTTCTCAAGCGGGCACGCTCGCCATTCGTGTACCGTCTTCGGATATTGCGCGGAAGATTGTGCAGGCTTTTGAGAGCCCGATCGTTGCAACGTCGGCGAATTTCTCCGGTGAGGAGCCATGTCGCAGTGGATCGGAAGTTATTGAACGTTTTGCAGATGCAAACGTCGCACCGGATCTCTTGATTGACGCCGGACGGCTACCGTTTGCTCAACCGTCGACGCTGGTTCAGGTGGGCGATGATGGAGCCATTAATATTCTCCGCCAAGGAGAGTGTATTCTAGACGTATGAAACCGGGAGAAATCAAAACGATCTTGGAACAGCTCGGCCGGGGAGCAAATAAAAAACTCGGTCAGCATTTTTTGATTGATGAATCGACGTTGGAATCGATTGTTCAGGCGGCGGATATTAAAAAAGGAGACCACGTTCTTGAGATCGGTCCGGGCTTGGGCGTGCTTACATCCGCATTGCTGGGTAAAGGTGCAGAGGTCACAGCGATCGAGTTGGATCCGCAATTTGCCGACCACGTGGAATCGCATTTTGCATGCCGGGTCGTTCGCGGCGATGCAACGGAAATGGATTTGGATGCTCTCATGGGCAAGAAGAAGTGGAAATTTGTTTCCAACCTTCCGTACGCCATCACATCGCTCGCGCTTCGGAGGGTGTTGTGGATGAAAAATCCGCCAGCGCGTCTTGTTGTTTTAATCCAAAAAGAGGTGGCGGATCGTATTTTGGTAAAAGACGGGAAAGGTTCTTTGTTGTCGCTGATGGTGGCGCTCTCGTCTTCGTCTGCGCGTCGGGTTAAAAAGGTTGCTCGCGGTGCCTTCTTTCCACCACCAAAAGTGGAGTCCGCAGTGCTTGAGATCACCCCAATGAATTGGGAAGAGCGTACAACAAAGTGGGGGGTGGATCCTGAGCAGGTGATGAAGCTTGCGAAGCGCGGGTTTGCGCATCCGCGAAAGATGTTGTCGTCAAATTTGAATATTGATAAATCCGTTCTTGAATCGATTGGCGTGTCTGGAAACGCGCGGCCGGAAAATCTATCGCCCGAGGAGTGGGTGCGGTTAGCGAGTAGTAAGTAGTCGGTAGCGAGTAGAATTAAAAAACCGGGTCAGTTCTATTGAACCAACCCGGTTGTTGAGTCTTGCGACTCGAGCGCCCTTTTACATCGGGCACGACGAGGCTCTTACGCGGCCTGGGCGGTCTCATCGACGGAGGCGGCTTCGCGCTCCCTCCGGCGCCGCTCCGTGTTGGCCTCGCGGAGCTGGTACCGGAAGTGACCCTCGAGATCGGCCTTGGCGAGGTCGACCTCGTGGCGGCTCATTCCCATCCTGGTGGCGGAGTAGAGTTTGTCGACATAGCCTCCCAAGAGGACCTGGAAGAGCGGGTCGCGGTCCTCGGCGGGATGGCGGTCGTCACGCGCGATACGCGTAGCCATGCGGCGCGCTTCGCTCTTGAGCTTCTCTTGATCTCTGGCGTCGTCGAGTCGCCCCTTGATCTCCTTCTCATCCAGAGGCGGACGTCCGTTCCCCTTCCGCTCGATGGGATGTGGAAACGCGTCCTCGTTAGCGCCGTCCTTCGCCCACTTGAACAGACGGTCAACCCAGTCGTTCGCGAGCTTCTTGGTCGGCTCTTGGACCCCGAACCGCTCCCGGAGCTCTTCGAGCGCCGTGGCGGCCTGGTTGTTGAGCTCCCGTCGGAGCCTGTGAAGCTCCTTTGGGGTGTGGCTCGAGCCTGCGCCAATCTGTGTGACGAGCCAGACGATCTCAGCCCGCGCCTGACTGTTGCTGTGGGCGCGGTTGATCCTACGACGGACGCCCTCGACCGTCAGTTTGCGCTGTTGGTCGGAGGAGGCGTGGCGCTCCTGCGGAGCGGACTCCGTGGGCGCGGGGACCTTCGCTTCCGCCTTCGGCTTGGGGGCCTCGGGCTTCGGCTCGACCTTGGACTCTTGCGGAGCCTCGGTCACGGTTTCGGCGACCTGCTCGGTCGGCTTCTCCTCGGCCGCCTTGGTTGAGGGGCTCGGAGGCGGCATGAGAGGGATCCTGACGATGCCTCCCGCCTGAGCGGCGTTGATGTACGCCTCCAGGACGTCTGCCGTGATGATCAGCTCGAAAGTCACGCTTGCACTGTTGTTCTGGTTGCTCATTTGGAGCTCCTTCTCCCCATTTTTGGGGCGTAAATTTTGGAAGTGCACATTTAAAGCGGGCGTATCCCGTCTCAAATGAACGAATGTTTATAGCATTATTTTGCCTTTTTGTCAAGCCCCATTGACAGATAGCGAGTTTTCTGGTATTTATGTACTATCCCTTTGAGGGAGCAACGTACCTTTACAGGAGGGTTCGAAATGAATCGATACATGTTTTTTGCCGTGTTTTTCACGGCTCTCGTCCTCACGGGATGCGCGGGAAGCGGATCCGGTGCGGGTCTGGCGAGCACGAGCTCGTCGGGCGACGGCGGCTCTGCTGCCACCACGACCACCACGGTCACGACGACTGGAACGGGCGGCGACCCGAATCTCCAGCTCGACCTCGAGTTCGAGCTTTTGAATGACGGAGTCGGCCAAACCGTCTTTCGTGATCAGCACATGGTACTTGCGGCGCTCGTGAAGATCACCGCAAATACCACAACGACGCTCTCGAGCGTCACGTGGCAGGATGTCGGAGTGGGAGACTACAACGACATCTTCTCGGGATGGATGTACTTGTCCGATCCTTCGGACGAGAGCTCAAAACAGCTCTATCCCTCGGTCTACAATCCGCTGAGCGGTGAGGTGACGACAATGTTCGCCGAGCAGATCGAGGCGGGCACGTCCAAGTTGCTGTGGCTCTACCTCACGTTCAACGCTCCGGCGTTGTCGGCGGGGAATCAGCACAGCTTCGAGCTTGCAAAGTCCGGCGTTGTCGTGAACAACGAGACGGTCGGAGGGAGTTTCCCCTTCGAGACCGCAACGTTTGTGGTCGGCCAGTACCAGCAGCTGCAGCTTCAGGTGAACGTGCAAACGCCGTTCTACCAACAGCCGCAGCCGGGTACGGAGGATGTCGACGTTCTGCGCCTCTCGATGGAGGCGTTCGACCTCGACGTCGAGGTGAAGGCGCTACGCTTCTTCGTGCAGATCTCTAGCACGAGCCCGCATCCGGGATTCGTGAAGGGGTCGCTCGGGACGCCGTACTTCACCGACTTCAACGTCCTGCTGAAGAACGAGACGGGCGCAGAAATCCTCTTTGGCCCCTGCCAGATGGATGCAAGCACACCTTCGGCGGCAACCGGTGCCGGCGTGGTATGTCCCGGATCAGCATTGGTCAAGGCCGGGACCGAATTGTGGGAGCTGGTGATCATCACCGCGCTCTCACCGAAGGAGGACGCCGTAGGAGAATTCTTCGGAAGCTTCTACACGTTCTACCTGGAGGCGTTCCAGCCGGGAGACGTCGCTCTCCCCGCCATGAACGATTCGCTGCTCGGTTTGGGCTTCACGCTCACTACCAACGGCACATCGAACGCCAAGGTCCAGGGGAACACCCTCAAAGTGCTCTCCCTCGGCCCGTAGCGTCTACGTTTCGAACCCTCCCTAGCGCGCCTCGTCGGATACTCTCCGTCGGGGCGCTCTTTTTTATAAAAAAGCCCTTTTTTTGACCATTATCAGACCTGAGCATCTCCGCTCGAGAAGTCCTTGACAGGATTTTCGCCTTCAAGTAACATTGCCCCACTGATCTTCGACAACAGAAGAGTAACCATGAACTAGAATCGTACCCCGAATTCGTTCGGGGGCAATCGCCATTACATGCGGCGATTGATATTCCAAAATGATTGATCTCCGAAATTCGTTTCGGAGTTTATTTTGAGAGTTTGATCCTGGCTCAGGATGAACGCTGGCGGCGTGTCTAAGGCATGCAAGTCGTACGGACATCTTTTTCTAGCAATAGAGTTGGATGTTAGTGGCAAACGGGAGAGGAACACATTGGCAACCTGCCTTCAAGACGGGCATAACTCCGAGAAATCGGAGCTAATACCACGATGGACATGGGGGGACATAAGTCATTCCCATGTAAATCCCTTCGGGGGCTTGAAGAGGGGCCTATGGCCTATCAGCTTGTTGGTGAGGTAATAGCTCACCAAGGCTATGACGGGTATGGGGTGTGAGAGCATGACCCCACTCACTGGGACTGAGACACTGCCCAGACACCTACGGGTGGCTGCAGTCAAGAATATTCCGCAATGGGCGAAAGCCTGACGGAGCGACGCCGCGTGCAGGAAGAAGGGTTTCGGCTCGTAAACTGCTTTTCTCAGGGAAGAAACTATGACGGTACCTGAGGAATAAGAGGTTGCTAACTCTGTGCCAGCAGCAGCGGTGATACAGAGACCTCAAGCGTTATCCGGATTTATTGGGCGTAAAGGGTCCGCAGGCGGTTCGATGCGTCTCGCGTTAAATGTTGTGGCTCAACCACAACGCCGCGCGGGATACGATCGAACTAGAGACTGGGAGAGGTGCGCGGAATTACCGGTGTAGGGGTAATATCCGTTAATATCGGTAAGAACACCAAATGCGAAGGCAGCGCACTGGAACATGTCTGACGCTCAGGGACGAAAGCGTGGGGAGCGAAAGGGATTAGATACCCCTGTAGTCCACGCCCTAAACGATGAATGCTGGGTATTCGGAGTATCGACCCTCCGAGTGCCGATGACCAAAGCTAACGCGTTAAGCATTCCGCCTGGGGAGTACGGCCGCAAGGCTAAAACTCAAAGGAATAGACGGGGACCCGCACAAGCGGTGGAGCATGTGGTTTAATTCGACGATAAGCGAAGAACCTTACCTAGGTTTGACATTGAGCTGCACATCCCAAGAAACTGGGATTCCTTCGAGGGTGCTCAACAGGTGTTGCATGGTTGCCGTCAGCTCGTGCCGTGAGGTGTACCGTTAAGTCGGGTAACGAGCGCAACCCTCATCCCATGTTGTATTTCATGGGAGACTGCCTCGGATAACGGGGAGGAAGGTGAGGATGACGTCAAATCAGCATGACTCTTACGCCTAGGGCCACACACGTGCTACAATGGTCAATACAACGGGTTGCCAAACCGCAAGGTGGAGCTAATCCCATCAAAGTTGGCCTCAGTTCGGATTGAGGGCTGAAACTCGCCCTCATGAAGTCGGAATCGCTAGTAACGGCTGGTCAGCCATACAGCCGTGAATACGTTCTCGGGTCTTGTACTCACCGCCCGTCACGTCAAGAGAGTTGGAAACACCCGAAGGTCCTGTTAAGGGAACGAAGGTGGAGCCAGCGATAGGGACGAAGTCGTAACAAGGCATCCGTAGCGGAAGCTGTGGATGGATCACCTCCTTTCTAGGGAGAAATTTTTCCGGCATTTATGTCGGAACAGAACTACCCAAGGTCGATGACGCAACTTTTCATACGAAAGGCTGACGTCTCACAAACTTCGATGTTGCCTCGTGCAACATCACAGGAATGATTCTCGTTCTGGTTACTTTTCTGACGTCGAAGGTCGTGCCCTCTCCGGAGGGTTTTTTGATTGACGGGCTCAAAAGAAAAGGCTAATATCTTCACGCAATAGGGACGTATAGCTCAGTTGGTTAGAGCGTTACATTGACATTGTAAAGGTCCGTGGTTCGAATCCACGTACGTCCACCACGTAAAGGCTGCGCACAAAAGCGCAGTTTTTACTTTGCGGCCCACGTGGCAAGCCATTTTTTATTTGTGATATACTATCTACACATTCCATCTTCTAAATTCCAAAATTCCACCATATGGCGGTACGAAAAACAAAAACAACACGCAAGCGCACGTCAAAAAAAGCCGGGAATTCTCCCATGCCAAAAGGTCCGGGATGCGGACATGAGTGCGTAGGGTCCTGTCAGGTACGGCATGTTGGGCCGACTTCGCATCTTCGCGACCATCATGTGCGTCATGCGGCAAAGAGCGTTTCGCATACGTGGATGGCGGCGATTGTAACGGGTGTTGCGATTGTGTTGACGGGTGCTCTTGCATTGGGAGATGTGCAGGCGAGTGACGCAAATAAGGACACGGAATACGCGAACCAGAGCTTGGCAGAGGAGGTGCGTCGTTTGAGTCATCGTGTGGAAGATATGGAGTCCGCGCTTCTGGAATACGCCAATTCTTGCTCACTTGAAACAGCAGATAATTCTCTTGGGGAGTGATTTGCACGCCTCGAGTACGTTGTGATATTGTTGAAACTCGTTCCTTGAATATTCAAAAACAAGCCATATTGGCGAGCTATTAGGGCGTTTCTTTTCTTAGGCGAGGGTGAACGTTCTAGGCTCTCCAGTTTGGCTTGTTTTTGTTTTTGAGGACATCTCCTCGTGTCTGATGCCGGATATGAGTTATGATGTTGCCGTATGGGTCTCACAAACTTTTTTAGAAAACAGCAGAAGAACGACGGCACGCATCATGTATTGATGGAGTATAGCGAAATTACTCCTTCGCTCTTCGTGGGAACGAATGCGTGTTGCACGGCGCATTACAAAGCGGAGCTCATTGATAAGGGTGTTTTGCATGACGTTTCGCTTGAAGGTGAGTCGCTTGACGCTCCGTTCGGCGTTGAGACATTTCTGTGGTTGCCAACGGAGGATCATACGCCACCAACGCAAGATGCGTTGCAATTAGGCGTAAACCATCTACAGAAGATTTTTGCGCGGAAGGGCAGGGTGTATGTTCATTGCAAGAACGGACATGGACGCGGCCCAACGCTCGCCGCGGCTTGGTTTATTTTCAAAGGCAAGACAACAAAGGAGGCGATCGATGCGGTACAGAAAAAACGTCCGGAGATTCACATTGAACCGGCGCAGCGTAAGGCTCTTAAGAAGTTTGAAGCATCACTTCGTTAGCGCTCGTAGGTGTTTTTGTAGCGGTACAATCACTTTCTCATCCGCATCCGTGATTTGGGTTGTGCCTTGGATGGCCATGTCCGCGCGGTACTTTGTGCCGTCTCCGCCTAAGATGCCTGCAAGCTCGCGTGCGGAAAACGGGGGTTTTGTGTGCAAAATAACTCGGAGTTCTTCCGCCTCTTTTTCTTGAAATACGAGAGCGATCACTTTGGCGTCCGGGGCGTGCAGGAGCAGTGTGTCGAGCATAGCCTCGAGTTCATGCGGAGTTGTGGACGTATTCAGAAAATCTTCCGCGCGGATTTTTGACCAGGCGAATTGCGTTACTTCGTCAAAATCTAATCGCGAAAGCACGGTGCCCCAAAGGCGGAGAGCCTTTGTTTTTTTCGTTCGCCAGAGCCCGCGCATGATCTTTTCGCGGTCTGCGCCGCATTCAATCAACGCCGATGTTTTTGCAAGAACCTGCGGAGTGACATTGCCGTGTTGGAATGAACGAGTCTTCGAAATGATGCCTGTCAAAAGGCATGTGGCGAGATCGGGGTCCACGCTCGCTTTCCACGGCTCAAAAAAGGAGTGGAGAATTTCTGTGGTAGCAACGGCGCTTAGATCCACAATATTGATTTGACCCCAGTGTTCGTTCTCCGGCGCCGCATCAATATTAATGATCGGAATTCGGTGGAGCAGCTCGCTGTGCGTTTTTGTAAGCTCTCCGAGAGATTGCAGATCCGGGCAATCAACGGCAATGATCACATCAAAACGGTCGTGGTCGTGCGTGTGCGAAATGTGCTCTGGCTTCCATTCGCCCTTTTTGGGGATGAGAGTGATTTCGAGCGTATCGCCCTGCACATCATACGAAAATTCGTGGAGGGGTACCTTTGAGAGGTCTACGGAGATGCGTAGGTTCCGCATGGGCCCGAGTTCCCCGGTGATCTGCTCCGCGCCATGAAGGAAACCAGGGGCCTTTTCGGGTTCAAAACCGGGGATGAGCATTTCAACCGTTTTGCCGAGCCCACGCAAAAACGCGGCACAGGCGGTGACGGATGCAACGGCGTCTGGTGTTGGGTGGGCGCGCGACACCACGAGAATGGATGTGGCGCGATTGATTGCCTCAACGGCTTGTTGTGTTTCGTTTAGGGCCATTTCAATTTGGGAATGGATTACTTTATCCTGCGTTGAAGGCCTTGGCAAGGGGTGGATTATTCAGTAGATTGTAGCAACAACCTCCTTGCCAGAATCGCGAAATCTTCCACGACGGGTCCTGTCACCTCGCACCCCAGCTACGTTCTCACGTGCGTTGCGAGCTCGCCGGGGTCCCCGCTCGGTGCCACCCGTTTCGTGGAGCAAAAAGGGGATATAGGGGAGGATACTTCATAAAAGAAAGCAGATGAAAGAACTACCAAAAGCCTACGAACCGGCGGGGATTGAGGATGAGATTTACGCCAAATGGGAGAAGAGCGGCGCGTTTGAGCCTCAGGGCGACGGCGACCCGTACTGCATTGTGATGCCTCCGCCAAACCGCACCGGAACGTTGCATATGGGGCATGCGACCATGCTTGCGATTCAGGATCTTCTGATTCGTTTTCATCGTATGGACGGCAAGCGCGCATGGTGGATCCCGGGAACCGACCACGCGGCAATTGCGACGCAGGTGAAGGTGGAGAAGGAACTTCAAAAGAAGGGGATCGAGAATCCACGGGAAGAGCTTGGGCGCGAGAAGTTTTTGGAAGAGGTGGTTGATTTTGCACAAAAGTCGCGCGACACCATTGTGAAACAGGTGAAGAAGATGGGGTCGTCTTGCGATTGGAGTAACGAAAAGTACACGCTGGACGATGAGCGTAACGCAGCGGTGAATGAGGTCTTCAAGATGATGTACGAAGATGGTCTCATCGAGCGCGGTTTTCGTTTAGTAAATTGGGATCCGCAGTTCCAAACCACGCTTTCCGACGATGAAGTTGAAACCAAGGAGACGACAGCGAAGCTTCTGACGTTTAAATACGACGCGGATTTTCCGATTCCGATTTCAACAACACGTCCGGAAACAAAGTTCGGTGACACGGCCGTTGCTGTTCATCCGGACGATGCGCGATACAAGAAATATATTGGAGAAACGCTCACACCAACGTTTTGCGGAAAGAAACTTGAGGTTAAGGTGATTGCCGATGAGGCTGTGGATCCGGAATTTGGAACCGGCGCGCTTGGTGTGACGCCCGCACATTCCATGATTGATGAAGAGATTGCTGTCCGGCATTCGCTCCCGATGGTGCAGGTGATTGGGATTGATGGGAAGATGAATGATGGAGTAGGTGCGGAATACGCTGGACTTTCTATCGAGGAGGCGCGTATAAAGATTCAAAATTCACTTGAAGCGGACGGGCTTTTGGAGTCGGTTGAGGATGTGCAACAGGCACTGCCGGTGGCACAACGGGGCGGTGCGGTTGTTGAGCAGCTTCCGATGCAGCAGTGGTTCATTCGTGTGAATAAACCGTTCAAACTTCGACAAGACACGCTCGGAAAATGGAAGAAGGGAGATGAAGCGACGCTGAAGGAGCTCATGATCCACGCCGTGGAATCGGGACAAACGAAAATCGTGCCTGCGCGGTTTGAAAAAACGTATTTCCATTGGATCAATAATCTTCGCGACTGGTGCATTTCGCGACAGATTTGGTTCGGTCACCGCGTGCCGGTTTGGTACAAGGGTGAAGACGCTGTTGTGTCACCGGAGTCGCCGGGCGCAGATTGGGAGCGAGATCCGGACACATTGGACACGTGGTTTTCGTCCGGGCTGTGGACATTCTCCACACTTGGTTGGCCGAATGAGAATGAGTGGAAGAAAAATCGTGACTTTCATCCCACCGCCGTGCTTGAAACGGGTTACGATATCCTCTTTTTTTGGGTAGCGCGGATGGTGCTCATGTCTACATACGTTCTTGGCGAAGTTCCTTTTAAGGATACGTACCTCCACGGACTCGTGCGTGACGAAGAGGGTCGGAAGATGAGTAAGTCGCTCGGAAACGTGTTGGACCCGCTCGACTTGATTCCAAAATATGGAACCGATGCCGTGCGGCTTTCGCTCGTGATCGGTACAACGCCTGGGCAGGATACGAAACTGTCGGAAGAAAAGATTCAGGGCTTCCGGAATTTTACGAATAAGCTGTGGAACATTTCGCGTTTCATCTTAACTATGGAAGATGGCGGCGACGCGGACAAAGAGACGCTAGCGGATGCATGGATTTTGAATCGCTTGAACGAGGTGAGCGCGAGCGTTACGAAAAAAATCGAGGCATATGAGTTTTCATCTGCCGGTGAAGAGCTTCGGGATTTTACCTGGGGCGATTTGGCGGACTGGTATTTGGAGATCGCAAAGATCGAAGGCGGCAAAAAGGAGCGCCTCATGCAGATGTTGAAGAGTGTGCTCTCGTTGTGGCACCCGTTTATGCCGTTCGTGACGGAGCATGTGTGGGAGGTCGCTGGTTTTGAGGGAGATTTGATCACCTCGCCGTGGCCGTCTGGCGGCGAAACGCGAAACGCGAAACGCGAAACGTCGTCTTTTGAATCGCTTCGTGAAGCTGTTGTTGCTATTCGTCGTCTTCGTGCAGAGATGAAGGTGGAGCCGGCAAAGAAGATCGATGGCGCACTCGTTGGATTTGATGCACTAAAGGATCAAGAGGCAATTATCTCCGCGCTCTCGCGTTCGTCGTCCCTGCAGTTTGTGGACGCCGTGCCGGAGGGATGGGCAAGTACACCGGCAGGATCCGGAATGGTTGCGATCGACCTTTCCGGGGCAATTGATGTTGAAAAAGAAACAGCGCGGCTTGAGAAGGAGTTGGAAGAGGCGGAGGCGTATCTTACGTCGCTTGAGAAGAAGCTCTCGAACACAGAGTTCACGAGTAAGGCTCCGGAGCAGGTGGTAAAGGGGATGGAAGAAAAGCGAGATGAGGCGAAAGAGAAAATCGCCGCTATTTCCGAGCGATTGAAAACGTTGAAATAAGAAAAGCGTCACTGCGTGGAGTTGGGTGCAGTGACGCTTCGATGAGGCGTGGGCATCGCCCTAGAGAAAGGCGTGGCCGATGAGAAGGTAGTCGAGGCCGGGGCGTTCCACCCCGTCGTTTCCTTCGATTCCGCGGACCATGAACATGTGGTCGAGACCGAAATGGTCCCCCAGCCGAAGGAGGACGTTGGGGCCGGCTCCGAAGTTCATCTTGTCGAAGTCGGGATACGAGCCCCAAGTTTCCTGGCTGACGCCGAGGTGCAGCCAGTTTCCCCCGAGGGGAGCGATCCACTCGAACTGTGTAAACAAGTAGGCTCCGCCATCGGGCACGGTGACCTCGGTGATGGAGTAGATGTAGAAGTCGTCCCAATGAGGGTTGAGCCGGAGGGAGAGGATCCCTTGCTCCGCGGCGAAGTCGAAGCCTCCGTATCCGCCGATGCCGAAGTACTCGTCGACCTCTCGGTCGAGGCCCACCTCTGCAACGACGGAAGGCGCGAGGACGTTCGGGAGGATGAATTCCCCGACAAGCATGGTTCGCTCACCGATACCGCCGGTCCCATGCAGGAAGAGACGTGGACGGACCTGTCCGTCTGCGAATGCAGAGCGTGGCAGGAATGCGAAGGTGAAGCAGATGATGGCCGTGATGACGTGCTTCAATTTAGATTCTCCTTTCGTTGTTGGAATGTGCGATACCGAACCTTTGCATGAAAAGCTCTGTTCGTCAATGCGGCTGATGTGACATTGACACGAAGGCCTTTTTGTGATGTTGTAGCTGCGAACTTCAAATACGAGGAGGTGGTTCGTGGATGTTTTGAAGACTCTTGATGATTTTGGGGCCCTGTATCCGCTCTTTCTCGACTGGGCATTGATGCCGGCAATTATGACGGCTCTCGTGTGCCTTCTCTACATGAGTCACTACGCGGAACGGAGGGATGAGGTGGAGAATGAGGTAAACAGATTGAAGTACGATCTGTGCGCGAAGACGGTACGCGGCGTTTTTCTCCTTCCGTTCTTTGTCCTTTTCTTGTGCGTCTTGCGTGATGCGAAGGGCGCCTCTCTCGTGTCTGCGTTGGTTTTTATCATGATCGGTGTAATACATCGAGGACGCGTGGGCGCGCTGGAATTGGAGTTCCGGAAGAAGCAGGAGGCCACCCAAGCGGAAGAGGGGGCGAAAAAGTGAATCTATATCGAAAAGTCCGTCGCACGTGTGTCGGGCTTTTTCTATTGCCCAAGGGCGTGCATTCAATTAAACTGGGCATATTGCAATTTTATGGCAGAAAACGACAAAAAGAGCATCGATACCTTTCTGACGCGCGGGGTGGAGAACGTTTATCCATCAAAGGCGCTCATGAAAAAGCGGCTAACCGCAGGCGATCCGCTTACCATTTATTACGGTATTGACCCGACCGGCCCGTCGCTCCACATCGGCCATTTGATTCCTATTCGTAAACTTGGGGAGCTCCAAAAAATGGGGCACAAGATTATTTTGTTGATCGGGGATTTTACGGCCATGATTGGCGACCCAACGGATAAGTCTGCCACGCGAGTTCGGCTCACGCGCGAAGAGGTGCTGGCTAATTGTAAAAACTACAAGGAGCAGGCGAGCACGGTTTTGAATTTTGGCGGAAAAAATCCGGCCAAACTCAAGTTCAACAGTGACTGGCTCGGAAAGATGAGTTTTGCGGACGTTGTTGATCTTGCGGCGAACTTCACTGTTCAGCAATTGTTGGAACGCGATATGTTTGAACGCCGCGTAAAGGATGGGAAGCCGGTGTACCTCCATGAATTTATGTACCCGCTCATGCAGGGATATGACTCCGTTGCCATGGATGTGGATATGGAAGTGGGCGGCAATGATCAAACGTTCAACATGCTTGCCGGCCGCACACTGCAAAAGTCGATGCGGAATAAGGAGAAGTTTGTGCTCACCACGAAGCTCTTGGTGGATGCGACGGGAAAGAAGATGGGGAAGAGCGAGGGGAACATGATCCGTCTTGATGATTCGTCTGAAGACATGTACGGCAAGGTGATGAGCTGGACCGACGGGATGATTGTCCCCGGCTTTGAGCTCTGTACAGATCTTAATGCCAAAGAGATCGCGGGCATGGAGAAGGCGATGAAAAAGGGTGAGAATCCCGTGCAGTTTAAGAAGCGTTTGGCGCTCGAGATTGTCCGTTCCCTCCGAGGAGATAAAGCGGCGGAAGAGGCGGAACGTCATTTCCAAAACGTGCACGCGGCCGGAGAAATGCCGGAGGATATGCCCGAGGTTTCCGTCGGCGCAAAGGGTATGGGGATTATCGACGCCCTTGTTGCTGCGAAGCTCGTTCCCTCCAAGAGTGAGGCGCGTCGTCAGTTGAAGCAGGGGGGCGTGAAAGTTGATGGGGATGTTGTGACGGATGTGGATCGCGCCGTGACGCCGCAGTCGGTGCTTCAAAAGGGGAAGCGGCATTTCGTCCGACTTGTGAAATAGAGGCATAACCTTCGTGCCAGAATCCCGAAGCCCCTTCGTCCTCATCGGCTTCGCCGTATTGCGGGCGAACGTCTTCGGGCTTCACGACCTTCCTGGCAACTATCAATTTGGAACCTACTCGCTACTAACTACTCGCTAGCTCATGACTGCTTGGGAAAAGATATTGGATGAGATTGCAGACGCGGTTGCAAAGGCCGCGGATTTTGAGGTTGTGCGTGACGATGTGGTGACGCCGCCGAAAGAGGAGTTGGGTGATCTCGCGTTTCCGTGTTTTAAACTCTCACAAGAATGGAAGAAGGCGCCGGGCGAAATTGCAGTGGCGCTCGCCGGGAAGTTGAAGATGATGGGGTGTGAGTGGATCAAGGATGTTTCGGCAGACGGGCCGTACGTCAACATCTCGCTTCATGCGGGTCGCCTCGCCGAGGCGGTTTTGGATGATGTGGAGTCGCAGGGAGCGGATTTTGGAAAGTCGGATATCGGCAAAGGCCGCTCGCTCATGTTGGAGTATGCCCAGCCAAATACGCATAAAGAGATTCACATTGGTCACCTCCGCAACCTCGTGCTCGGCGTAGCACTGCAACGTCTCCTCGAGGCTTCCGGATGGAAGGTTGTAGCATCAAGTTATCACGGAGATGTTGGTGCGCATGTTGCGAAATGTCTTTGGCTCCTGCAGGAAGAGGGGGGATTGGATGTTATTCCGGAGTCATATCGAACGGGAAAAACGTTGGGAGATCTCTACGCGCGCGCTTCAGCTCTTTTGGAGGAGAAGCCTGAAATGAAGTCTGCCGTGTCAGCGGTTCAGCAAAAGCTTGAATCTGGAGATCCGGAATTGACCGCGCTATGGGAAGAGACGGTTTCGTGGTCGTTGCAGGAGATGGATCAGATTTTTCATGAATTGGATGTTGAGATTGAACGTCGATATCTTGAAAGTGAGGTGGTGCACGACGGGCAGAGCATCGTTGATGAGCTGCTTGAAAAGAACGTCGCAAAGGAGAGCGAGGGAGCGGTCATTGTTGATTTGGAGGAGAAGGAGCTTGGTGTGCTTGTGATTCGTAAATCAGATGGGACGTCTCTCTATGCGACGAAAGATCTGGCGCTCGCAAAATTGAAGTTTAACGAATACCCGGATTTGGCGCGGAGTCTTCATGTGGTCGATACGCGGCAGGGATTTTATTTTTCCCAGCTGTTTGAGGTATTCCGCCAAATGGGATTTAAGGCCCCGATGGAGTTCATTGGATACGATTTCGTCACCTTGAAGTCTGGCGCCATGTCGAGTCGAAAAGGGAACATTGTGCGGTACCAGGATTTTCGCGATGACATGTTGGAACATGTGCGGAAGGAGACGGTGGCACGGCATCCGGATTGGGAAGCGGGTCGTCTGGAAGACACGGCGCGCGCGATTCTTCTTGCCGGCGTGAAGTTTGGAATGCTGAAGCAGGCACGCGACAAGGTGTACACGTTTGATCCGCACACTGCGCTTTCGTTTGACGGAGAGACCGGCCCGTACGTGCAGTATGCGGCCACGCGGCTCGCTTCTATTTTGCGGAAAGCGGAGTGGGACGGGAGTTTGAGTGGTGATGCGCGGCTTTTAGATCAAGACGCGGAAAAGCGATTGGTGATGACCATCGCCGCGTTCCCAGACGCGGTCCGAACCGCCGGCGAAGATCTTGAACCGGCACGATTGGCACAGTGGTGCGTGAGTATGGCACAACACGTGAGCGCCTTTTATCGTGATGTAAAAGTGCTGGATGCACGACCGGATGAGCGCAAGGCACGTCTTCGTCTTGTAGCTGCGGCAGAGCGCGCGTTGTTATCCGGTTTATACCTTCTCGGGATCCCCGCTCCAAAGGAGATGTAGGCTCTTGACCATCTTGAAACCCAACCGTAACGTATTTGTTATATGTCCGTCTTTTCCAGCGCACGAAATGAAGATGTAAGCCCGCTTGATCGGCCGTTGCCGCCTGCGCCGTCATCATCGTCCCATACCGTTGTGGCGCGTGGTGTACGCATTGAGGGGGATTTTCATGGCCAGGGCGATATCGTTGTAGAAGGTGAGGTTGAAGGGAACATTAAAACAACGGGAATGCTGACCATTGGCCCCGAAGCGAAGGTCAACGCTGATATCGAGGCCGAACGTGCGGTAATTGCCGGGATGATTGAGGGCGACGTTGTTGTAAAGTCACATCTTGAGATGAAGTCCACGGCTCATGTGCTTGGGAACGTGACATGCGCAACGGCAGCGATTGAATCCGGGGGTACATTGAAGGGCGTTGTTGCAATTGGATCGGACGCGGACGCACAATCATCAAAGACGGTTGAACCGCAAAAAGCCGAACAGGCGGATGTGGACGAAAAAAAGAACGAAGAAGAGGAGGAGGGCGAATCATCCTCAGCTGAATGAACTCGTCATACGTTTATATATACGATGATTTTTTGGCGCAGCGTCAGTTTGAGCGGGAGGTTGCGGCACTGGAAACGGAACTGAATGCGTTCGACATGGCAGGGCCTATTGGGCGCCTGGCATTGTTTCGAAGTGCACGTGACCTGGTGATGAGCCTCATGGATGATCAGGTTACAACGGTCGTGGTGGTGGGGAATGACTCGACACTGGATAAGACGATGTGGTTTTTGCCGGATTTGGATGTCACGATCGGGTACATTCCGCTCGCAAAGCCATGTCCGGTTGCAGAGCTCCTTGGAATCCCGCTTGGCGCACGCGCGTGCGAGGTGCTGGCGGCGCGGTATGTGGAGACGTTGGATATGGGGCGGTTGGATGACCGTTATTTTTTTACAGAAGTGTTGATTCCGGAAACGCGTGCCGGTGTGGATATTGATGGGCGGTACACGATTTCGTCTCGCGATGGCGGGATGCTCTCTGTGCGGAATCTGGGGGGTATGATGAAGTCCCGGATGGAGGCCGCTCAGGCGTCGGATGGTTTTCTTGAGGCAGTACTGATTCCGCGGGTTTCAGAGCCCAAGGGTCTCTTTCGCCGTCGAGGGAAGGCAGATGGAGAGACGACGCGCGTCCCGTTTGCATCGGGAAAGATCGTATCGAGCGATCCGGTTGAGGCTTACGTGGATAATCATGTGGTAAACGGGTTTTCGTTTGAGGTTTCGGTGGTGCCGGGGGCGCTTAAAATGATCACCGGGAGGGGGCGTAAACGCGACTTTGCCGAACCCTTGCGCAACATAAAAAGAGATGGTACCGTGCGTCCCGCGCGAGCCCGTGTACCACGTGGCCGTGATCGATCAAAAAATGAATAGGCTCAGATGGCGGAACTGGTAGACGCGCCAGCTTGAGGGGCTGGTGGGGGCAACCCCGTGGAGGTTCGAGTCCTCTTCTGAGCACCAACATTAAAATCCCGTTTTTGCGGGATTTTAATGTTGAACATGTATTGAAAAACAAAACAGCGACACCGTACGTAACGATGCCGCTGTGGAGCGTTGGTCTAACTGGACCGGGTGGATCAGAACGCGAGGGCGTATTGACCCGGCGCGCGGAAGAGGCTGGATGGTCTGCAGTCTATTTCGACCAAGGTTTGGAAGCAGTGAAAGACCATCTGCCAGTACATGTGATTTGGGTTGCTGCCTTCCGTTGCAATGAGATCGCGGAGAGCGATCCAGCGAGCCTCCGTCGTAGACTTCAAGTGGCTGCCGCCCCGGCCCAGCTTACAGCGGTCTGAGACGATGGCCGCGTAGAGCGTTGCCTGAAAGGGCGTTGCTTCGGCTTGCGAATCTGAGACCGTCAGAACCATGCGCTCCTCGTCTGCTCCGATAGTCCCTTGGTAGAGCCATGGGCCGATGATGCCGGAGAGCTGGAGCTCGATTTCCTCTGGGTTCCAATCGAAGGTGTCCTTGAGGGTCGAGCGGATGGCGTGATCCGGACTCTGGTGGATGGGCTTGGTATAGCCGCCCCACTTCGATTGGAGCTTGCCGAGACAGTCCGGTGCACCGGAGATGCGCTGCGCCACAACGACTTCAGCTGAGAGAGGGTCATCGAAGATGAGAGCGCTCCCTCGAAACACCACGGCTTCAGCCGTGCAGTACGTGAGGGCGGAGTAGCCTGGTTTCCAGCCGCGCGCCTCCTGGAGCGCCTGTTGTTGTTCCAGGGTATAGCCTTCGAACATCGAAGAATCTCCTTTTGTAGTGGTTGTAGAAGGATTTGGGGTTCTGAATTTTTCGGTAACAAGCATTTTTTACACCAAAATCTTGACTATGTCGAGGCTTCGCATGAGCCCAACTTTTAAAGTAAAGAGTACTTGACAAATATCTGGATATGTGTTATAAAGGGGGTGTTGAAAGATGAAGGAGGCCAAAAGCGCATTGAAAGCCGTATTTGTTGGAAAAGGGCTTAAAAAGCCGCTTTCTGAAAAACCACGGAATTTCAATAAAAGGGAGAAAATACGGAATTTGGCTAAAATAAGGGAAGTAAAAGGGACTTGACAAAATATCCAAAACGTGCTATAGTGTACTTGTTGAAAATCAAAGAGTGCCCGAAGGAGAGAGCGGGCGAATCCTCACAGACGTGATAGGAATCGCGCTTTTCTCCAGAAATGCACCGTTCCTGTCACGTTTTTGTTTGTTTGCTCAATAAGCAGCGAATCTCATTGATACGCCGCTTACAGACTACACAAACCAAAAAATCAGCAGGGTCGCCTGCTGGAGAAAGTTTCAAAAATGAACAAGATCTTCATGAAGCTGTCCGTCGCCATCGTCATCGCCACCAGCTTCGCCACCGGCTGTGCTACCAAGAACACCAGCGATGTCCTCTCGGCCGCCTCCGTGCAGCCGAGCGTCGCCGTCGACCACGTCGACGAGACCGCGATGAGCTACGGTATCAACCGCATCGACTACACGTCGGTCAAGGCCGCCAAC
Source organism: Patescibacteria group bacterium (assembly GCA_050303655.1). GTDB lineage: Bacteria > Patescibacteriota > Patescibacteriia > 2-12-FULL-60-25 > 2-12-FULL-60-25 > JANLIO01. The sequence goes on from JBNLCE010000004.1 coordinate 89,800, forward strand.
GATCCGGTCGCGGTCAAGTCCACCGGTCGCAAGCCCGTCGCCAAGTTCATCGAGAAGGGCAGCGACATCCCGGTTCCCACGTGGGACCACGAGATCGCCCTCAAGGTCAGTCCCCGCGACTGATCAACAACTACCAACAACCCGAGCCCGTTTCCACACAAGGAGACGGGCTCTTTTGATATCAAATGCTACTTGCTACTCGCGAGATTATTTCCACTCCCAGCCGGATTTCAAATACCAGCCCATGCTCTGGAAGAATCGGTCGGACGGGCGCGCGATAATCATTTCGTCTTGCACGCCTTTCACTTTTTTATCAACAAGGTATGTGGATGCCGGTCGTACGAGAAACGCGGCTGCATACGCATCAAGAATTTTTTCTGACAACTCATCCCGCGCTTCAGCAAGCGCGTCTTTGGTTTCCGCGTCCTGTACCGCTTCGAGCGCGGTATCCACATCACGGTCTTTCAAATTGGAGAGGTTGAACCCGCGGTCGGTTGATTGGCCGCTCCACCAAAAAGGGAAAAGATTTTGTTCGGAGTCCAAGAGAATATTTGTAACGATAATATCCGCATCGCGTTCACGTGTGGCGCGGCGAAGAAGCTCTTCCGGCGGTACAGCTTCAATCTCAATCTGCGCTCCAATCAACGACCACCGACGTTGAAGCGCTTCCGCGACGTTTTTGAGGGAGCTCATGTCAGACGTTAAAATCGTGAGCTCCAGAACCGACGAGGTTGTATTTCCGGTACGCACGCCAAGCTCCTCGTTCATCTTCCATCCGTTTTCATCCAAAAGCGCGCGCGCTTCATCAAGCGTAACGATGTCGGCATTTCCTTCAGAGAAAGGGAATGGACCGGAAACAGGTGTGGCGCGGCCGTTCCATGCGTCAACAATCTCCTGGCGGTCAATGACGCCGGTGAAGACTTTTCGCGTGTCTTCGTCTTTAAGAATCGCGTTGGTAACGTTGAAAAAAACGATCGTTTCTTGCGGGAGAGACACGTTGATCGTGTGGCGGCGTGAAGATTCTTGAAGGTTATCCCCGAGGGAGGAGAAGGCGATTGCGTCTACAAGATTTGATTTTAGCGCTTCTTCCGCCTGCGCGCGGTCCGGGTAGAATTGGAAGACGCGCGTTTTGATATACGGTTTATCGCCGTAGTAGTCTTCAAATCGTTCCAGCGTGTAGGCGCGGATAAAGCCTTTGCTGTCGCGTGTGAATGATTTAAAGCGATACGGTCCGGAGCCAATTGGGTTGATATTTAATTTGGAAAGCCGTGCGGTTGCCGGAGGAATTTCTTGCCACAATTGTGTAGGGAGAATGCCAACGGTGAGCGCATGTTCAAAAAGCGGATCCGGATCCTCAAGCGTGAATCGAACGGTATTGCGATCTACGATTGAAGTTTGTACGCCATGGAACTGGCTCGCGAGCGGTGAGCCGCGGGACGGATCTTGAATCGCATCAATGGTATAGAGAACATCTTCCGCCAGAACTTCATCTCCGGAATGGAAGCGTGCATCTTGGCGGATGCGGACCGTTAGCGTCTTTCCGTCTTCCGACCATTCCGCACTTTCCGCGAGATCGGGAACGGGTTCAACACCGTTTAACCGAAACAACCCGGAAAAGATCAGAGCCGTGAGATCTTGGTCAACATCGTTGGCTAATGCATCGAGCGGATTGATGTAGCTTGGTTCGCCAATCAGGGCTTCGATGAGCGTGCCACCCACAACCGGAACACGGTTTGTTTTTTCATTCAACGCAATGGCTCCCGCGGCAATTGCACTGCCGATCGTAAGGAGAACCAAGAGTGAAATAACTCTCCGCTCTGTGTTAGAGAGGATGCGGCCGGCATAACGAAGCTGGCGCATTCGGGGGATCCGTTTCGGTGACGTGAGAGTGAGGAGGAGTTTGTGATCCTTTGAGTCCGCCTTTGGCGTTTTTTCCTCAACGTGTTTTTTATTTCCGGGAAGCCAAAAAAACGCACGCTTCACGAGCGATGACGCACCCAGGCTGATGCGCGAAATGATGGATTTAGACGAGCGCGACATTGAGAATTGCGGTGACGAAGAAGAGAACCGCAAGGACGATTGAGGCGTAGTAGAGACCTTTTTCAACTCCGCGTTTTGTCCGGAATACATTCCCTTCACCACCAAAGGCTGCACCGAGTCCAGAGCCTCGTTGCTGAAGCAGGATGGTGGTCACCAAAAGAATTGAGAGGATGATTTGGATAACGGAAAAGATAGTTTGCCGCATATTTTGTTCCCTAAACGTACTTGAATCGGTCGATTTCGTCAATCCTTTTCGCTCCATGGGTTATAATACTCTCATGCAAGGATATCGGAAGATATTTCGGAATCCATGGGCGATCCTCGGAGGCGTCTTTGCGGTTGCTATTCTTTTTGGCTTGGGCCTCTTTGCCGTTCAGACCGTTTCATATATTGGAGACATCCGTGCCGGCGAGCCGAGTCCGTTTCAGGTAACCGAGTACTCCCAAAAGGCTGCACTCATTTTAAGTCAGTCGCCGGTGAGCCGTGAAATTCGGGCGCGGATTGTTTCCGACGGAAATCATCCCATGCTCGGGAATCCGGATGCGCCGATTCAGATTGTTGAGTTTTTGGATTACGAATGCCCCTACTGCCGACGGACCGCTCCGGAGCTCCGTTCGTTTATGGCGCGTCACCCGGATGATGTGTTGCTGATCACGCGCGACTTTCCACTTGAGTCGGTGCATGTGAACGCGATGGACGCGGCGATTTCGTCACGATGTGTTTTTCAGAACGAGGGCGCGGATACATACTGGCTCTATCATGATCTTTTGTTCCGAAACCAGGAGGATCTCTCGCGTGCATCGCTTCGAGCCTTTGCCGAAAGTCTTCGGGTTGACCTTGGTGCGTACGACGCCTGCGTAAAGAATCGTGAACCCGAAGCGCGAATTAAAACATCACTGCAGGATGGCGTTGCGGCGGGAGTAAAGGGGACACCGACATTTTTTGTGAATGGGTACCCCGTCCCCGGCGTTGTAGATCTTCCAACCCTTGAAGCACTTCGTGAGGCACTTTTAGCTGATCTATGAGCATTCGAACCCGCGTCGTCACTCTTTCTGCGATCGTGATTTTGTTTTGGGGTGTTGGCCACGTATTGGCGATTGGAGAGGTTGATACTCCGGGAAGCTTTGGAGATCCGAATGTTACAAACCAAGTCGAAGAGACGAAAACGGCGCAGGAGGAATGTCCGGCAGACGCGGCAAAAGGATGTTTTTGCCGGAAGAAGACGGGAGAGGATGAAACGCGGCTTGGGACGTGTATTGAGGAGTCGCAGAAGTGCGGAGACTCCGTTATTGTGCGGTTTTCATGTTGTGCGTGTGAGCAGGAGGGTGATGGTTCGGTGGGTCGGTTCATGGCTGCGGAGTCGGGTCATACGTTTGAGAGTTGCCGGGAGTATTGTAAGAGCTTGGATCCTCCGGGAGACATTTATCGACAGATTGGCGCCGGCGTCTTTGGCCCTACCTCGGGGGAAAAAGCGCCCACACTCGCGGAAGTGAATCAGGAGCTCGCGTTGTGTTTTACGGCCGCCGAATGCGCCGAGCCTCAATACGGGGGCTCTCCGAGTGCATTTCGCGCCGGATTTAATTGCCCGGCGGGGCGGGGACGGTGTTTGGCACCCGAACCAAATGTAGATTTGTCATTTCCG
>JBNLCE010000005.1:0-58126 GCA_050303655.1 Patescibacteria group bacterium
TTATTGGCATCATCGCATCACTCTCGTCCTGCACCGCCGTGATTGCGGGGCTTGTGACGGCCGTGGCAAGTTCCGTCGCCAAAGAACAACAAGCGCTTACAAAGCTGGAACGATTCTCGTCGCACATCCTCTTCAACGTCGGACGCATCGTCGGATTCGTCGTGCTGGGAACCGCGATCGGATTTATCGGAAAAGGTATTCAATTAAATCCAACAGCAAACGGGGTCTTTGTGCTCATCATCGCCGTCACCATGATTGTGATTGGCATCAATCTTCTTGACCTCTTTCCCACTCCGGTCATTGGTATGCCCAAATGGCTCGCGCATAAAGTGCACGACCTTGCGGAGTCAAAAGACCCAAAGGCGCCTGCGCTTCTCGGAGCCATGACCTTCTTTCTCCCGTGCGGATTCACGCAGTCCATGCAGCTCTACGCACTTACACTGGACAACCCGTTTTCAGCAGGGCTGGTTATGGGTATCTTTGCGCTCGGCACTGCGCCCGTCCTTCTTGGGATTGGCGGTATTACCGCATCAGCCGGAGGCAAGACCTTGAAAAGAATCACGCGCGCCGCAGGAGTAATCGTTCTCGTACTTGGAATCAGCAATGCTACGAACGGAATGACGTTAATCGGCTTCAACCCTGCGAACGCCTTTGTGAAGCCCGAGCCCGCCGGCAAACTCAACGTGATTAATGGAAAGCAATACATCCAGATGGAAATTACGGAATACGGTCTCTATCAACCAAATACATTGACCGTGAAAGCCGGTGTTCCGGTTGAATGGTCCATTTTCGGTGCTGAATTTATGGGCTGCGCCAACACTCTTATTCTGCCGGCGTTTGGCGTTAATACATTCATCAAGCCCGGATCCAACACCGTGTCATTCACCCCCACAAAACCCGGAAAATACACATTCAGTTGTTCCATGGGCATGGTTCGAGGCACAATGATCGTAACGTCGTAACCACACAATATGAATAAACACGCATTCAAAATCGAGGGCATGCACTGCGCGTCGTGCGCGGTCCGTATCGAAGAAGCCCTGAAAGAGCTTCCGTCGGTCAAAGACGCGAGCGTAAACTACGCACTTGAGGAGGCGTTCGTGGAGTCGGACGGAACTCCGGACGAGCTCTATAACATCGTCAAAAAGGAGGGATACCGGGTGCAAACAGAGGATGCAGACCATAAAAAGTCCACGGCGCACGAACACGGGAACACGGACAGTGCAAAAAAGAAGGCAATTATTGCCGCGGCACTCGCCCTTCCCGTATTTCTGATCGCCATGTTGCGGATTCCGATCCCCGGGATGATCGGCCCGCTTACACTTAAAGGCGTTATCGAGGGAGTATTAACGACCATTGTCGTCTTCGGACCGGGCATCGGCTTCCATGTCATGGCACTACGTCAGCTTAAAAAAGGCTCCACAAACATGGACAGCCTCATCTCCATGGGAACGCTGGCCGCACTTCTGTTTAGCTGGTGGTCACTCTGGAAAGGCGGGCATGTGTACTTCGAAACCGCGGCAATAATTACGGCGCTCATCCTGGTGGGTCGCTACTTCGAAGCGCTCAGTAAGGGACGCGCCGGCGAGGCGATCCAAAAGCTCTTGGAGCTTGGGGCAAAACAAGCGCACCTTATTCTTCCCGACGGCTCGACGCGCGACGTTGACGTTGACGAACTGAAACTCAATGACACGGTGCTGGTAAAACCGGGTGAAAAAATTCCACTCGATGGGATTATTTTGGAAGGAACATCCTCGGTAAATGAATCCATGCTGACCGGCGAGAGTATCCCCGTTCAAAAAACAAAAGAGGACGCAGTATACGGCGCAACCGTGAACCAAACCGGCGCGCTGACGATAAAAATCACCACATCGGCCGGCGATTCAGTACTCGCGAAGATCGTTGAACTCGTCCGTAACGCACAAGCGGAAAAAGCCCCGATCCAAAAATTGGCGGATAAAATCTCAAGCGTGTTCGTGCCGATTGTGATTGGAACAGCCGTCGTCACCTTTGCCGCGTGGATGCTTACCGGCCATTCGGCGGAAACAGCGCTGATTACCGCTGTCGCCGTTCTCGTGATCGCCTGCCCCTGCGCGCTCGGCCTTGCCACGCCAACCGCAATCCTCGTGGGAACGGGCCGCGCCGCCAAAAAAGGTGTGTTCATCAAAACCGGCGAAGCACTGGAGCGTGTCAAAAAATTGGATATCGTCATGCTGGATAAAACCGGCACAATCACAAAAGGTGAGCCCGAAGTGACGGACGTGTATCCATCACAAGGAGGAAAAAAGGAACTTCTACGTCTTGCCGCTGCCGTTGAGATGTCATCCGAACACCCGCTTGCCAGCGCCATCGTTCGCGCCGCTAAAAAAGCAGGCGTTCAAATAGATTCTGCGAGGAGTGTGAAATCAAAAACCGGCTATGGAATCTCCGGATCATTGGACGGCACCGAGGTCCGCGTTGGTCGCGCCGCATACGTCTCTGAAAGCCGATTAGATGAAAAGGCCGAAAAAGAGATTAAGCAACTGGAAGGGCAGAGAAAAACCGTCATCCATGTTTCCAAAAACGGAGAATACATGGGAATGATCGCGATCGAAGATCCGATTAAAGAAAAAGCTCAAGATGCGATTTCACAAATCCACGACCTTGGCATCCACACCGTAATGATCACGGGCGACAACGAGGCAACCGCCAAATCCATTGCAAAGCGTGTCGGGATCCCGGATGTGCACGCCAACGTGCTTCCAAAAGACAAACTCGACCTGGTAAAAGCCGCACAGGAACAAGGAAAGCGCGTGGCCTTTGTTGGAGATGGAATTAATGACGCGCCGGCGCTCACCCAAGCCGATCTTGGTATTGCCATGGGCACGGGAACGGACATTGCGATTGAATCCGGTCAGATTGTCCTCATGGGAGGCGAAACCTCACGCATTCCGGAAGCGATCCACATCTCACGCGCCACGTTCAAAACCATCCAGCAAAACTTGTTCTGGGCGTTCATCTACAACGTGGTCGGCATTCCGCTTGCGGCGTTCGGACTCCTCAACCCTATGATTGCCGCGGGTGCCATGGCGTTCTCCTCCGTATCCGTGCTCCTCAACTCTCTACGGTTGAAGCGCGCGTAAAGCAAATTAAAGACGAATCTCAACGCTCTCCGGCAACGCGGCGCGGATCACTTCGAGATCCTGCTGTGAAATATCGTTCCCGGAAAGATCTAAAAGCTCGAGATTCTGCAAATTCCCAAGTTCATGCGGGATCCCGGTGAGTGTGTTGTTTGAAAAATTCAGCACACGCAAACGAGACAACTGTCCAATCTCCGCCGGGATTCCGGTGAACCCGTTATGGCTCGCATTAAGTACCTCAAGCGTTGTGAGATGACGAATTTCAGCCGGAAGTGCGCCCGTCATCTTATTGTTGGAGATGTCGAGCTGCTTCACGTTCCGCGCATCAAGCACGGACTGCGGCAATGAGCTCAATCCTTGCCCGCTCAAATCCATAACACCGCCCCGAACTTCGGACGTTGCTTTTGGTACCACAGGACGAGAAGCATCAGGTGAGATCGTTGAACACCCCGCACCAAGAACTAAAAAGGTCGCCACAAGGGCAATATATTTCTTCATACGCCAACCGTAGCCTAAATATGGAATTTTGACGAGGTTGTAATGAAAAAAACGATCTCACGCAAGGTAACTCCCTCCGGCGCGGACAAAGTGACACGTGTACCCTCCCGGATTCTTTTGGAGAAAATCCTGGTGATAGCCCTCGGCTTTTATGTAGCCCTTCAATGGCTCCACCATGGTCACCACCGGCTTGTCCCAACGTCCGGATGCGTCCACAAGCTTAATGAACTCCTCCGCTTCCCTTTTCTCTTCCTCGTTCTGATAAAAAATCGCGGATCGATACGAAGTTCCAACGTCGTTACCTTGTCGGTTCAAGGTCGTGGGATCGTGAATCTGAAAAAAGAAATCCAGCAGATTTCGAAACGAGGTCTCCGCCGGATCGTACGTAATCTTAAGCGCCTCCGCGTCACCATGTCGGTTTTTATGGAATGGATGCTCGTCTTCCCCGCGTGCGTATCCCGCCTCGGTGTCGATCACGCCCGGCTGTTTGCGAAAAAGCTCTTCCATTCCCCAGAAGCACCCTCCCGCCAACACGGCTGTTTTTGTGTTGTGTGACATATAAAAAGATTTTATTCTCCTGCGAGTTTTAAAAACGCGTTCAAAACTTCGGGAACTTCGGTGTATCCCTCCGAATACCCCAAATGCCCCTTTCCATGAAGCACAGCGGTTTCCGCGCCAAGCCGTTTTTCGAACATCTCTTTATTCTCCAAACCCACAAAAGGATCGTTGTCGCTAAAAATAGCAGAGACACTTCCCGCGTTCCGCTTCACCTTCTCGTCATCAATCGGGCGCGTCAGCCACGGTTCTGCGATCTTCTTTGACTCTTCATCTTCCAACGATTCAGGAATTAACGTGAACCATCCAACGACAGAGAGAACGCCTCCCACGTGAACATCGATCGATTCGAGATAACGCAGAATCGTTTGCACCCCAACACTGTGGCCGATGAAATAAGTTTCCTCATCTGGCGTTCCAACCACTTCCGCGAGTTTGGGCACCCATTTTTCAATCACCGGCACGCTCGCGTCCGGCATGGCGGGAACATGAACCTCGAATCCGCGTTTTTCCAACTCTGATTTGAGCCACGGGAACCAGGCTTCTTCGGGAAATCCCTCCCATCCATGGACGATAATCGCGCGTTTCATGTGCCTACATTAAATCAAAAACCCCCGGATGAACAGGACTCGTTTAATTCAAATCTACCTCTTCCACAATCCAAGGCGTTGAAGAATCAATAGACTCAAATACCGCACCCGGCTCTCCCGGCTTAGCATCAGGATAACTTTCAAATCGAGGATAATCCTCAATACGCAATCGACCGTCCGGTAACCATGAAATTCTAGGATTGAATGAACCAATAATATACAAAATACGATGGTCCACATCGTATACAGAAACTCCTGCTCCACCGCCCTGCCCGGTAACAAAAACGATAAAACGCTCGTTAGGAGACACATGTCTTTCAATCTCTGAACCGAGATGTGTGTTCTGAGCTACTTCATTTGAACCAGCATCCCGCAGTTCCGCTCCGGATCGGATCAAATCTTCCAGTTCAATGGGTACATCTTTTTCATATTCGTTACCGAATAAAAAAACTGCCCCGACAACGACCGCGAATGAAGCGATGATGATTCCAAAATACGCAAACGAACTCTTCATACTTCTAAGACTAAATCAAAAACCCCCGGATGAACAGAGGTTTTATTGAGCTACATCGACTTTCCATCAAAGAACTTCGGCTTCACGTCACTCAAATCCACATCATCCAAACACCGAATATTCACCGCCACCATATCTTTCCCCTCCCACACACTCGTGCAGAACGGCTTCACCCCGCACGTTGGGCAAAAGAGGTGATGGATCGTCTTTTTATTGAACAGATAATCTTTGAGCAAATCCTCCCCCTCCACAATCTCAAACTCCTCCGCCGGGATGAATTTTAAGAGCATCCCGCTCTTCTCGCACATGGAGCAGTTACACGCCATCGGTTCATCAAGATCCACGTTGGCTTTGAACTTTACGGCGCCGCAATGACACGACCCGCTTCGCATTTGTTTTGACATAGCATTATTCGTAACACAAAAGCCGCCTTGGGGCGACTTTTGTTCTGGCAGGGGCGGTAGGAATCGAACCTACGACAAGGGTTTTGGAGACCCGCGTGATACCACTTCACCACGCCCCCAAGCGGGCAGAATGTAGCATAAAATATGCAAAATATTCAAGGAACCCCGCGAGCGTGTGACGACCAGCGCCAAAGATGGTAACCTTTTTCAAGAAAATTAGTCATTTTAATTGATATGACCCAAAAACACATCATTGCCGCTTTGGCCGTTCTCGTCTTTGTTCTCGGTGGAGGATACATCCTCTACGCCGGCCGGCCGGTCATGAAGCTCGACGCCACACAGTCTGAATCCGAATCCGATACACAGATGCAGGAAGCTGAAGATACGTCTGACGACTCCATGGAAGATGCCATGGAGAACGAAGATGAAAACGAGGCTCCGACCGAGGAAACGACCCAAGCGTCAAATACGGACGCGCAACCTCAAGACTCAACACCGGGAACCTACACCCTCGCGGATGTTCAGACTCACAACAGCGTCGAGGATTGCTGGACGGTAATCGATGGAAACGTCTACGATCTCACAACATGGATCTCGCGCCACCCGGGTGGACCCGGCCACATCCTTGAGCTCTGCGGAACAGATGGCACAAATGATTTTAACAATCAGCACGGTAAGTCGCGTAAGCCAGCCTCCATGCTCGCGCTTCTGAAAATCGGATCCCTATGAACCTCGCGTCACGCATCGTCCTTCGCTGGTCATTCGCTCTCCTCTTCCTCTGGTTCGGCACCCAACAGCTCATGCATCCCGAAATGTGGGTCGTGTACCTCCCAACGTGGACCGGATACTTCCCCATGCCGGGTGAAATGCTCGTACAATTAAACGGGTGGACGGAGGTCATCCTCGCATTTCTCCTCGCAATTGGCGTATTCACCCGCGCAATCTCCGCATTCCTCGCGCTTCACCTGGCGGGAATCGCAATCTCCGTAGGCGGTGCAATCGGAGTGCGAGATGGAGCCCTTGCCGCTGTCGGCGTATCGCTCGCTCTCGTAGAGCCGGACAATTGGACACTCGACGCAAAGCATAAAAAAAATTCCCAACAACATGACAAACACAACGCCTGAAGAGATGGTCAACGAAGCAAAAGCCTCGGTTCCATCAATCACCACCGAAGAATACCGTGCCATGCGGGATGCAGGAGAGGATCACATCCTCCTCGATGTCCGTGAGAAAGATGAATATGACGCCGGGCACATTGAAGGTTCACTCCATATTCCACGCGGACTCGTGGAGCTCAAAATCGAAGAGCATGTGCCAAACAAGAATACGAACATTGTCGTTCACTGCGCCAGCGGAGGACGCTCGGCTCTGTGCACGCAAACACTCATGAAGCTCGGGTATACAAATGTGAAGAATCTCGAAGGAGGATACAAAAAATGGGCCGCGGAAAACGCATAAGCCTCCACCAAAAAAGACCCATAAAGGGTCTTTTTGCATTCTCAAATCCCGTCGAATAATCACGACCGGATCTCAGAATGAGGAGAGATAGAATTTTAGGTTCTCTCCGTTCTCATCCTTCTTTCCAATTTGTGGAAAAAGAATGAGCGAGACAAAAGCGACATTTCATTTTGAAACATCGATCTGTTAAGACAACATTTTGTAAGCATGAGTTAAGCAAAGCGCGACGCAGCGCATACAACCTGAAAGTCCATCGGTGAGTCGCTGCCGGGTGTCTTGCAGAAAAACGCGCCCACATCTTCGAGAAGCTCAAACTTTTGAGCGGGAGTAAGTCGCAGGCTCTGCAAAAACCTCTCTGTCTTCCGCCACTCGCCACGCCCCCAGGAAAAACCCAGGGCAAAGAATGCGAGTGAGACGGGGTCGTTCGACTTCTTCACGTAGTACTGTTGCGGTCGTAGTCGGGTGGAGGAATCGAATATCTTCACTTTGCGTTTGGAAGCCCTCACGAGCCCCTGTGCAAAGTCAGCAACGGATCCGTCTTCCGGGAGCTGAATGCCGGTCGCCTTCCGAATCTCCCCTGTCAGAGAGAGGAAAGACGTGCGACCTCGGTGGTGTCGATGGCGTTTCCGGGGACGGTCATATAGCTCGATGAATCCCGAGTTTTGTGGATGTTTTGTGATGATAACAAACACGTTTCTTGCCTTTCTCAATGTACACGCCGGGACCATCCCGACTGCAGCTTTGTATCAAAAATTGACGCTTTAGTCAAGTATTCGAGACAAAATTATTTATGACGAATAGTCCCGAATCAATTTTTCGATGAGCTCGGGAAGCGTTGTTGTGGTGCGCCATCCAAACTTCATCTCTGCGCGATCCACGGCCGCACGGCTCACCGGCACATCCCATGGCCGCCCCTCCGACGGCTCCACACGCGGTTCAATGTGACGCTTATCGAGCCGCTCCTGCATGTGCTGCACAAACTCAATCAGCGATGTTGAAACACCGGTTCCAATATTCATAATCTCTCCGGCGCCGCGGAAGTTGTGTGTCGACATCATCGCATCCACCACATCATCCACGTGGATAAAATCACGTTCAAAATCCGGGTTGGAAAGTGTTGGCGACGTGTCACTCATAAGCGCGCGGTACACAGCCGGCCCAAGACGATTCTCACCTTCACTTCCTCCGCACACGCTGAAGAATCGGAAGACGGTCAACGGACGTCCGGTGCGCTTTGCCCACTCCTGCGCCGCGCGCGTTGACGCAAGCTTGGACTTTCCATACGGCGAATTCGGGTTGCACGGATCATTCTCGCGCATGGTTCCGCCGCTTGTCACGCCATATTCCGTCCAGCTCCCCGCAACCACAACCGGGCACTCCGGAAGAGCCTCCAGGGCTGCGAGCAGATTCATCGTTCCTTCGGCGTTGGATTTGATTAATTCATCAACCGTTGTGTTGCGATCGGGTCGCACGCCCGCCGCCGCAAGATGGAATACCGCATCAAACTCAAAGCCACGGAATGCACCCTGTACCTCTTCCGCATTCGCCAGATTCACACGAAACGCACGAAGCCCGCGCGCAGACCGCGACAATGGATACACAATCGCTCCCTCGCCGTTTAAGCGCTCCACCAGACGAGAACCGATTGTTCCCGTTGCCCCTGTCACAAGTACGCGCTTCCCGCTCCACGGCTTCGCCGGAGCCACAGCATCTTTTGTTGATGGGACGGCGACCGAAGCTCCTGTCTTTTTTGTGTTCAAAAATTCAGCAAATGCCGCCTTCATCCGCTCCACATCTTCGTTGGACAATCCCTGATGACACCCAACGAGCACTGAGCCACGCATCACCTGATCGGCATTGGGGTACCCCTCCGGAAGCACGCGAGACGCTCGGTCGCGGAACGCCGGCTGACGAAGAACGTTGCCCGTAAAGATCGGTCGCGTTTGAATACCGCGATCTTCCAAGAACCGAACAAGATCCATGCGATGGAACGGCGCGTCATCACGCACAACCAACGGAAACGCCAGCCACACATGTTCGGCGTTTGGATTTGATTTTGGGAGGACAAAAAAGGACTCGTATTGCTTAAAAAAGGCGAGCAGTTCGTTGAAATGACGCTGTCGCGTGTCATAAAAACCCTTAAACCGATCGAGCTGCGCGAGACCAAACGCTGCGGAAATATCTGTCGCTTGAAAATTGTAACCAACCTCACCGAAGACAAACTTCCGGTCGTACGGAATCCCGTCGATATTCGCGTCAAAACGATGGTTCGCGGTTTCACTTTCATCCACCGCTGATGACCGACCCCATCCGGCCAACACTCGCGCGCGCTGATACCACGCGTCATCATTCACACATACCATGCCGCCGTTTCCGGCTGCCGTAATAATGTGCGAGGCATAAAAACTGGTTGTTGAAATGTGCGTATATGCTCCGGTCGGTTTTCCGTAGAGCGTGGCACCAAGCGTGTCGCAGGAATCCTCAACCAACCATAACCCGTGCGCATCTGCGATCTCTGAAAGTGCGCGGTAATCCGGAATGTTTCCCATGAGAGACGGAACCATAATCGCCTTTGTGTTTGGCGTAATCAGCCGCTCAATCTGCGAAATGTCGATCTGATAATCGCCCGGCACAATATCCGTAAACGCAGGCACAAGCCCCTTTTGCAGAATTGGAGCCACCGTCGTACCAAATGTGAGCGCCGGAGTAATCACCTCGCTGCCTGCGGGCAAATCCAAAAGCTCAAACGCAAGCAAGTTGGCCGAGCTCCCGGAGTTCACGAATACACCCTTCTTTTTTCCGAAAAGCTCCGCGATCCGCGCTTCAAAGACACGTGCCTTCTCCCCATGACAAATCATGGGTGTTTTAAGTACATCTGCCACGGCGTTCCGCTCCTCATCGCCGAAGACGGCGAGAGCATACGGGATCCGAGGATGTCCTGCCGAATCCTTCCTAAACAATTTCATAGTGATGTTGAGTCCTCCTTTTTTTGCACCCTGACCTCCTAATCCCGAATCGGGATGTTCGGATTCCGTGCAAAGAAATCCGTATACCACGCCACAACCCGTGGCAACCCCTCCTCCATCGTCACCTTCGGCTCCCAACCAAGCATTCGCTTAATTTTCTCGGCCGAAAGATACTGCACGAGAATCTCGCGCTGCTCCCCATTCTTCCGAATCGGTTCCATATCCGGACGACCCATAGCATGCGCGATACGACGCAATACGTCGTACGTAGAAATTGGCTTCTCCCATCCAAGATTAAACGCTTCACCCGTGAGTCCGTGGTCCAGCCGCTCCGCAATCATCCGAAACGCCGCAACCGCGTCCTCAACGTACACGTAGTCGCGAATGGAGTCGTGTAACAACTCCGGCTGCAAACCATTCAGGATCCGATGGATCGTACGTGGGAAGATGCGCGTAAAGTGCGAGTCTCCTCCGCCATAGAAGTTACCGGAGCGCACAATGGCGATCGGCATCCCATACGTCCGCGCGTACATTTGGCTGATCAAATCGGTACAGCTCTTGGAGACCTCGTATGGAAATTCCCCCTGAAGTGCAGCGTCTTCTTTATACGGCATGACTTCCTGCGTTCCGTACGCTTTGTCGGAGGATGCCACAACGATATGAATCGATGGATCAATACGACGCGCAGCCTCAAGAACATTGATTGACCCAACGATGTTTGCTTCCAAAGTCCCCATGGGGTCCTCAAGCGCGGTCTTGCAGATAGGCTGTGCACCAAGATGAAAAATCGTTTGAATTTTGTGGTCGCGCAAAATCCGCTCAATCGACTTGTTGTGCACGATGTCGCCGTAAATCACACGGCATGATTTTTCCAAACCCTCTGTTTCAAACACGGAAAATGGATTGCGTTGGTAAATCAGCGCGGTCAAATCCGCCCCGCGGCTAATCAAGTCTTTCGACACCCAACCGGCCAAAAAGCCGTTTGCGCCCGTAATCAACACCCGTCGTCCTTGCCAGTAATTTTCCATACCATTATTCACGCCAGTATTTGTACATGTTCTTCAAGAATTCAAAAATGGTTGCCACGCGCACCTGGGACGATCCATGTTCCCGCGCCGCGGTGCGGATCTCCACTTCGCCCATGGGCACGTTGAGACGCGAGGCCTTGATAACGATCTCCGGATCAATGAACCAGTCACGCGAATTGATATTCGCCCGCGTAAAGAAATCGCGTGTAAACAGCTTCGGGCTTCCGTTGATATCGCGCAACTTCACACCAAACATGGTTCGGAAAAGCGTGTTATACCCCTTGCTGATCACCCAGCGATACGCGCCATCATGCCGATCCAAACGCGTGGCCTTGCACACATCAAGGCCGTCATTCCGCAGACGCTCGTAAATGCGTACCACGTCCATCGGATCCATCTGATTATCCGCGTGCAGATACCCCATCACCCGACCGACGGCGTTGTCAAAACCGGCGTGTAGGGCATTTCCAAAACCTTTTCGCGTTTCAAGAATGGGACGCAGGCGCGGATACGATGGAGCGAGCTCGTTCAACACCTGCTCCGTGTGGTCGGTAGAGGCGTTATTCACCACCAAAATCTCGTACGGAACGCCAACACCCGAAAGAATACGATCCACCCTGGGGACCAATGTTCGGAGGTTCTCGGCCTCGTTATAGGCGGGAATGACAATGCTGAGTTCCATAGGTAATCTGGCACCTGATGTTCGCGTGGGATATTATCGTTAGAACCTCATATCGTAAAGCCTTTTGGCACTTTTCCGCATGATAGCCAACGCTCCACGCTCCACGCTCCACGTTTCAAGATACTTGAAAACACCCATTTTTCTTATCTTTTTGCTCGGTCTCATGCTCCGACTCGGCTCATTAAGCGTCAATTTTGACAAAATGAGCTGGAAAAATGATTGGCGCATGTCCGTACCCGCCGTCCGAATCCTTGAGGGAAAAGGATTGAGCCTCACAGATGAAACCGGGCCCAGCGCCTATCGGCCTCCGCTCTACATCCTGTGGCTCTCAGGCGCGTATGCCATCTTCGGAGATTTTGCGGAATTCGGTCCGAGCCTCCTCCAAATTCTCGTGAGTAGCGGAAACGTCTTGCTCATCTACCTTCTTGCAAAAGAAATCTGGAAGCGCGAAGACGCCGCGCTCTCCGCCGCACTTCTCCTTGCCATTCACCCATACGTCGTGTGGCACGATGCCGCGCTGTACCACACCTTTTTAAGCACCGCACTTCTCCTTGCTGGCAGCCTGTTCCTCGTTCGCGGCTTTGATTCCAAAAAACCAAAACCTCTTTTTGCGAGCGGGCTCTTTTTTGGACTTTGTATTTTAATCATGAGCGTCATCGTTCCATGGCTCGCGCTTGCGATCGTGGCAGGTATTACGCTGTGGAAAATCCCGGTCACACGTCGCCTGATGCTTACTGGATCATTCGCCGCCGGGATTCTTCTTGCATGGAGTCCGTGGATCATCCGAAACGCCGTCGTCTTCCATGAATTCGTTCCCCTCACCACCGAAGCCGGTGTGACGCTCTGGATGGGCAACAACCCGCAGGCGGAAGAGCTACTCAAGCTCCGCCAGCACGAAGCCGCCCCCGTTCCACAAGGAACCGCGTTTAACTTGCCCAGCGCGTACGAAGGATGCGTGCCGGACGATTGGTGCGTCGGCGGGATCAAAGAGACCGATGAAAATCGCGCGCTCAAAGACATGGCGATGGGATGGATCAAAGAGAACCCATGGAGATTTGTTCGCCTCACCGCGTGGAGATACGGGGGTATTTGGTCGCCGTTCCTCACGCCGTCAAAATCATTCTTTGGAAACCAAACCCTCAATGCACTTGCGAACTACGGATATGCACTGTGGAACATCGGGCTCTTCGTGCTCTTCATCCTCGGCTTCCGTGAGGCATGGAAATCAAAACGTGATCGCTCCATTACGATCCTGCTCACCCTCCTCGCACTTTCCGCCACCGGCGCATACGCACTCTTCCTCTACTTCACTAAATACCGCATTCCATTTGAGAGCGTTCTCCTCGCCATTTGCGGCGCAGGACTCGCAAACATCATCGCAAAGCAGATAAAAAAAGACCCGCGCAAGAAGTCGCAGGCCCATGAATGAAGACGATTATCCTCACTCCGGATCTTCCAGGTAGACCGTTGCAACGCCCTCCTCGTCGACCTCCATCCGACCGTACACATCGATCCACGCCTTCAGACCATTCTCATCTCCCTCAGTCGACGTTCCCGGAACACAATTGCGATCCGAGATCTGACCGTCGAAGCCCCACGACGAAAGCGGACAAAAAAACCTCTCCTTTCCGGCGTACACACGCCAGTGGCTTGGACGTCCCTCGCGAATATTGTCTGCACGTCCGGCAAACCGGTGCCACGCGGTGTCGAATGTTTTTGCCATATACATCGCAAGCACAGCCTAATGCGCTCGCTACGCGAGGTCAATTCTACCGCAGAGGACGATTCAAACGATACTCACCCTTTGTTCGCGTATACACACCGCCTTCACACGAGTACACAAGCGGAACCCCGTTCGGAAGATCCACAAATGAGATCTTTTCGTCATCAAATTTCTCCAAATGCTTGATCACCGCCCGCAGTGTATTCCCGTGCGCAGACACAAGAATCTGTTCGCCCTTTTCCACGCGCGGAAAAATCTCGCTCTCAAAATACGGGAGAACACGATTAAACACATCCTCTAAGCTCTCCCCACCCGGCGGGCGATCACGAAATCCCCGCCGCCACTTATACGTCTGATCTTTTCCGTGTTTTTTGACGACGTCATCCTTATTCTCTCCTTGCAACTCGCCGTACGCACGTTCATTCAATGCTTCATGCGAAAAAATGGGGAGCGTTTCATTTACAAACCACTTTGGAAGATGATCGAGGTGGTTGTACCGCTCATCATCACCGTGGTCAAAAATACCGATCTTATGCTGGCTGGAAAGGATAATCAGAAGCGTTTCATGAGCGCGCTCTAGATTCGATGTAAACGCTGCGTCATAATCGAACACTTCGCAATACTCCCCAGCCTTTTGAGCTTCGCGGACTCCATTTTCGCTAAGAGGGACATCAATCCATCCCGTAAAACGGTTTAGGAGGTTCATCCGAGATTCTCCGTGACGAACCAACACAAGTGCGCCTTTTTTCATAAAATGAGTATATCGGTGCCGCATCAAACAAAAAAGCCTGCGCCTTCAGCTGCCATTGAAATCAATGCGCGTGGGCATGCCCATCATCCCCTTTAGCCGCACGTGGATACTTCGTGTACACCCACGTGGCGATGAGCGTGGAGATAGGAACGGCAAGAACAAGCGCCGTACTGCCAATGAGCGTCCGCACAACCTCCTCCGCCACCACCTCACCATTTAGAACCACCCAAAACGGCATACGCGACTCATTGATGGAAAAGGCTAAAAGTAAGGGCAACGACGCACCCGCATACGCAAGTGCGAGCGTATTCACCAGAGAAACGATGTGCTCCTTTCCGATCAGCGCCGCCTCGCGATATAACTCGATGAACGTATGCTTCCCTTTTTTCGCTAAAGACCGCACCGCTGCCGTTTGCGTGGTCGTCACATCGTCGAGCACACCCAGTACACCAATCACAATCCCGGCCAGCAAAAGCCCGCGTAAATCAATGTCCCCACGTCCGGAAAACTGAAGATAAAACGCCTCTTCGGTGCCACGCCCAAGCAAATGCGAGGCACGAACGAATAGTTCAGAAAGCCCAAGCGAAAGCACCAGCGTCACAAGCGTACTTCCAAGCGCAATTCCGGTCTGTTTATTAAACCCATGTGCCACAGTCAGCGAAACAATGGCGATAACGAAGACGGACACGGTCGCCACAAAAAATGGCTCACTCCCGCCAACAATTGCCGGAACCGTGTATTTCAAGAGGACGACAAGGCTGAAGGCAAGACCCAGGATCGATGTTACGCCTCGCTTTCCCGCAAAAATAATCGCACCTGCAAAGAAGATAAGAAGGAGAATCGCGAGCGCCGGAATGCGGTAGATGTCGGTCACAATGTAACGAACCTCGCCGGGAAACGCCTCGCTGCGGACGACCGCGACCTTATCTCCAACCTTCAAATCATCCGCGTCTGAGCCGGCTTTTTCGCTCCATTCGGCATCCACGGTCCATCCGGACGTATCACCTTTAATCTCCACCCGAACCTGCCGGATCGCCTCTTCAGGAAACAATTCATCGACTTGCAGCTCGCCCACCGATTTCACCACGCCCTTGTAATACGTCTCCGGAGACGGTGCCGCCACCTCATCACCCAATGCATTATCAATAACCTCCGTTTGCGCGTGGGCAAAAGGGGCGCTTATGAGACCAAATCCAGCGAGAGCAGCAAGCAAAAAACAGTTCAATCTTTTCATGGTTGATAGGATACTTCCCTTGCCGCGATCCGCAAAACCTGCTACCTTCGCGCCCATCAGGCATTCCGGCTTTTCGGAACGCGTGACGCACATTCAAAGGAGAAAAATGATGCAAAACAGTCAACGAACTGCGCTGATTTCCGTCTACAACAAAGAGGGCATCGGCGACTTCGCCGGTGGGCTAATCGAACACGGCTTCCAGATCATTTCATCCGGAGGCACCGCAAAACGGCTTCGGCAGTGCGGTATTTCTGTGACGGATGTGAGGGAGATCTCGGGACTCGATCCGATTCTTAGGCACCGCGTCGTGACGCTTGTGCCTCAAATCCACGGTGGCCTCTTGGCCACATTGGACATGATGGAAGAGCTCGAAAGCCTCGGCTTTCCATGGATCGATCTGGTCTGCGTAGATCTCTATCCCCTTCAGGCGGAGATTGCGAAGCCAAAGGCAACCGAGAAGTCCGTCATCGACAAAACGGACATCGGTGGGCCAACCATGCTGAGAAGTGCGGCGAAGGGCCAACGGATCGTGATCTGCGACCCGGCGGACCGCGCGCGTGTTCTCACATGGCTCAAGGAAGGCGAACCCAACGCCGCGGAGTTCAAACGAGAGCTCGCAGCAAAGGCAGAAATGGTCTGCGCCGACTACTGCCTCGCCTCAGCGCGCTATCACGGGCAGGATCAATACGTGGGCCTACTCGGCACGCGCATCGATTCGCATCCGGTGCGATATGGAGAGAACCCTTCGTGGAACTCCACGCTCTACGCGACGAACGATAACCACCCGCTCTCTCCGTGCAACTTCGGTCGGATTGAGGGGGCGGATCCAAGCTACGTCAATCTCACAGACCTGAACGCACTCACGGAGTACATGATCCAGATCTCCATGACGTACAGGCAAAACGTCGGACGCGTACCAAACATCGCCATCGGCGTGAAACACGGAAACGCCTGCGGAGCGGCGGCTTCAAACGATCCGTACCGCACCTTGCGGGACATGCTGGACGGCAATCCACGCGCGATCTTTGGCGCCATGGTGATGACAAACTTCGCCGTGGGCGCAAAGCACGCTGAGTCACTTCGCCAGCACGGCATTCAGGAGGGAGCACCCGTACGGATTCTGGATGGCGTGGCCGCCCCAGCCGTTGCGCGCGATGCAATCGCAGCGCTTCGTCGTAAAGGCGGAAAGTGTCGGGTTTTCGTTAATGCGGCGCTCGCGCACATCAGGCCGGAATACGCGGTCCGTACGCGCATCCGTCCTGTGATAGGCGGTTTCCTCGTGCAAAGTGGCAAGCCGTACGTCCTGGACTTTGGAGCTCGGGGAATGGGCGGGTACGGAAAACTGGACGACCGCATGAAGTTCGACCTCTGCCTTGCGTATGCGATCGGTTCGCGGAGCACCAGCAACACCATCACGATCGTCAAGGAAGGCCAACTGATCGGCAACGGTGTGGGGCAACAAGACCGCGTCGGAGCGGCGCAACTCGCATCAAAACTCGCGCGCCAAAGTGGGCATAATACGCATGGAGCCGTCGCCTACAGCGATAGCTTTTTTCCGTTTCCTGACGGGATCCACGTTCTTGCTCATGCGGGCATCAAGGCGATCCTCACATCACGCGGTTCGATCAACGATGAAAAGGTCTTCACCGCCTGCCGTGAGCACGGCATCACTCTTGCGCACCTTCCCGACAAAGAATGTCGCGGGTTCTACGGTCACTGACCGCACATCACCTCCAAGAGGCTTCGACGGACAACCGACGAGGCCTCTTTTTTATTCCTGTACCAACTCCCCGATCACAAGAAACCTCCGGAGCGCGGTGCCAATGGGGTAGGACGTCTGCACCGTCAGGAGCGACTCCGAGCCGTCACCCTGGTCCAGCACAGAGAGGTCTTTCGGCAGTACAACCTTTGTTTCACGAATACGATATCGAAATGGCGTCCCTTCACCGTCTGTCACCGTCACCTCATCTCCGACTTTCAAATTCGGAAGATTGGCAAAAACATATTTAAAATCCCCCGCTCGCCACGCGTAATCACTTGAATGGCCAAAGATGTACACGTTCCCCGGCTGTCCAGGCTTCGCAGTTCCCGGGAAATGCACGACGCCGTTCTCGAGAGCTTTTTGAAACGCGGCTTCATTCGATTCCCTAATGTAGACAATGGGCGCGTCCACACCGATTTTGGGAATCAAGATCCGATTTGATTCGTACACACGAACCGGCCCCTCCGGCGCCGCGTCAACCAAAAACGGATCCCGCTGACCTGCGTCAACGGAATCCGTATTCGTGTTTCGATCAAGATAGTAGCGTACCCGCGCCTCAAAGAATCCGTAGTTCAAGGAAACGATGATTGCGAGTGCGCCGAGACCGGCGAGCGCTACTTTTTGCGCTTGCGTCCGATCCATAACAGAGGCACCGCCGAAAGAAGAAGGCTTGCCGCCGGTGTTCCCGTGCGTGGAAGCTCGGTTACAGGGTCTGTTGACTCTTCCGCCGGATCATCCGTAGCCTCATCGGAGGCACCAAGCACGATCGGTGTCGGTTCTGGTGACTCCGGAGTACCTCCACCCGTTGCCGGTGGGTTTGGATATGACGTTGCTTCCCAGCGAGGCGTACTTCCGCCCGCGCTTCCTCCGCCTCCTGAAGAACCTCCGCCTCCAGAAGATCCACCACCTCCGCCGGTGTCACCCGGGTCACCACCACCATCACCAGGATCTCCTCCACCACCATCGCCGGGGTCACCGCCTCCGCCGTCTCCTGGATCTCCTCCACCACCATCACCGGGGTCGTCGTCTGATTCGGCACACGTAAGGATGATGTTATCCAAGAAGCCGCCATTTTGGTCATCATCACCTGCCGCCGCAAACGTCACCTTGTGCGTTCCGGCAGTCGTTCCTGTTGCTGACATGGTGTACAACACCCACGCCGAAGTGTCTGTGCTGTGCACCGTGCCCATCAACACGTCGTCGAAGTACACGTCGATTTGGTTATCATTCTCATCCGAGGTGCGAGGGCGATACCAGAAGGAAAGTTCGTAATCACCACCATCAAGATCCACTGTCTGAGACATTGTGCTGTTTGATGTTCCTCCGTCCACCAAAGGATCCACGTGGCTATCGAGCTCGGCGTAGTGAACGCCGTCCTGAGCCGGAACAACCTTTCCATCGTACTGAATCTCAATTCCAGGGCCGTCTTCTGTAATCCAAGAGTCTCCGTCGCCATCTGTGACGTCCGGAAGGATACCGAAGACATCCCACTGCTGAACCGAGTTCACGAGATCGTTCAAGAGATTGCCCCAAATAATACCTTCGCGGTCGTCCACCTGCTCAAAGCTTCCGTTCAAAAGAAGGTTCGGGTCGGTGCACTGATCCTCTTCTTCAACCGGTGCGCGGTATACGTTACGAACGACAAGCGTCCGGTTTGGCACACGCGAGCTAAGTACAATGTGACCGTCTGAATCATTGTTTCGCTCTCCGTCATCCGACGGATCATCGTTAAACAATTCGCCGGAGTACAAGAATGCGTCATCAATGGTCATGTAGTCGACCACGTTTTGGTCGTTGTAGTACGGAGCTGAGTACGAGGACGTTGCACCCGTGATCACCTCTTCGCCGTAGAAGTAGTTTCCAAACTCGAGGTTGTCATACGTCACACACTCCGCGTCCGGAACGTCATCGCCATCCAGCAAATCCGTGTTGTAACTCAACGGAGCCGTGAATGTGGTGGTTGGGAGAATATCTGCGGCAGTAAATCCATCCGGTGCATCAACACCTGACACAGCGAACTCGTCGCCCGTTGATTCAGAGCCGTCGATGATGGCACCGAGCTCATCTGTAAGAACTTTACAAATCGTAATGGAGCCATACTCCGGATCTGGGTCCGGATCTGGGTCTGGGTCTGGGTCCGTGTCAGCACATGCAAGAATAATGTTGTCCAAAAATCCACCGAGCTGATTTTCCGTGCCGGCGGCGGCAAACGTCACCTTGTGCAGCCCAGGCGTTACACCCGTAAGCTCGATGGTCTGCAAGCTCCACGTAGACGTGTCCGTGTTGCTCACCGTGCCAACAAGCACGTCATCAACGTACACCTCGATCTGGTTATCATCGTCAGACGTGGTGCGTGGACGGTACCAGAACGAGAGATCGTATTCTCCACCTTCGAGGAGAACGAACTGCGACATTGTTGTGTTCGTTTGGTTACCGTATGTGCTGTTTGGGTGGCTGTCGAGTTCCACATAGTGTGAGCCCTCCTGCGCATCAACCACGGTTCCGTCGTACTGAACTTCGATTCCAGATCCTTCTTCCGTAAACCACGAGTATCCATCTCCATCCATGACATCAGGAAGCGCGCCAAACACGTCCCATGTCTTTACCGCAGACACAAGCGCGTTCAAAAGAGTTCCCCACACTTCACCAATGGTGTCGTCGGTTTCCTCAAACCCGCCATTCAAAAGAAGGTTTGGATCGGTACACGAATCCTGTGCGATAAAGACATTGTGCACCCAAAGCGTCTGATCTGGTTTTTCGCTGGTGAGCTCCATGTGTCCATCTGAGCCTGGATTTGCATTTACATCGTCAGATGGATCGTCGTTAAAGAGCTCATCGTAGTACACATCGGCTTCAGAACCCTTAGGCCCGTCATCAACATAGACCGGATCTGCAAACGAATCCGCCATATCACCCTCAATAGCTTCCGGAGCGTAGAAATAATCTCCAAGCGGGAGGTCATAGTACGTGACGCAGTATGCATCAAGCTCATTCACATCTCCGTAGGTATCTTTGTTGGGTGTGTATGGCGTGGAAAGAATCATTGTCGGAAAATCAGCCGCAGCCGTCATACCCGCCGGCGCCGGTGCTCCGGTGATCGTAAACATTTGTCCCGGAAAAAATACGCCGTCAAGCACGTTGCCGGCTTCATCCGTCAACATCTTACATACGGTAATTGAACCAGTCTCGTCCTCATCCGGCGGTTCAGAAGGGTCTCCGTCGCAAGGGCCAACATAGTCTAATTCATGACCCGCAGTGCCAACTTCATGAGTGTTATAACCGGCTTCACCCGGATAGATTGTGTGCGCATTTTCAGGGCTACCATTGGGCACGTGACAAATCGGCTGGGGCCCATCCACTTCAGGAACGGCCGGGGCTTGATCACCCGGATCCTCTTCCGGAACATCCGGCTCTGGATCACCTGGTTCAGACGGATCCTCGGAAGGATCATTGCCCGGATCATCTTCCGGCTCTTCAACTTTGCCTTCGGAACATGCACCAACAGTGTCGCCATGATTCAAGTGCGTATCCAACGCCGAATCATCAATACTGATGGTTTCTTGGGCGTCTGTACCCGCCTCATGGCAGATGGTAATTGGTGCGGCAATCGCCACCGGACCCACAAGTTGCCCAAAGGCAAAAATGGGGATTAAAAACGAGACCAGTCTCTTCGACATCATATGTATTCGTAAATTGTTACAATTCGCGTTCATTGTATGTACAACGTAGCAATAAATCCAGCATCGGGACACAGCCCGGCAAGATCGAGCAACTTTAAGGGAAGTTCAGTGAATATGCAAGGGATATATAAAGAAAAAGCCCCGCCGAACGAATCGGGGGGGCATTTAACACCCACACGGGTCTAGGAACCGTCTAGACACGGAATGCCCAGAACACACAAAAAGAAATACGCATCAGGGCCCGGCGCTACATGCAGCCGCCATCCTCCGTCCTTAGCTGGACTGAAGAAGAGCGCGAGCTCTTCACCATCCGCCGTAAGGACCGTGCTGCCCGGAACATAGTAGGTTCTGCGGCCGACTGGCGGACGCGCATCCGTCCACGATACAGCGAGCTCGATATTCGCACCCTCGTGCCCGTGCTCCTTCAGGCTACGCACAATCCTCTCGGGAGATTCGATTGGCCCGACGTGTTTGAACAGCGTAAGCTGGCAACGCGGCTGATCATACGGGATCTGACGCGCGGGTCCGGGCCGCCACTTCAGCCTCATCCCCGAATCCAAATTGTTGCTCGGGAACTTCTCCATCAGCCCTTCGACAGTTAGAAGGATCGGCGATGGAGTTGGTACAAAGGACATGTCCACCGGCCGGAGAATATCCTCTTCCTGAAACGAAGGCCTATGCACGGGCTGCCCTGTTGGCGCCGTAGCTCGAGGCTTCGGCAAAAAATCCGCCAGAACGCCGGCGACCTTCGCAACCACATCCACCGCCGTTAAAAACAAAAACGTCGGCAACTGCTTCAACTTCTCGCTCATGTCTTTCTCCTTTCTCGAAAGAACACTCCACCACGGAGTTGGCAATAGCAAAGCACATTTCATCCGTTTTGTCACGCCCGTGGTATAATTTTCTTGTATCAATCTCAATAAATGTGTCATTCCCCGACTTGATCGGGGAATCCAGAAATCGAAGCTGGATCCCCGGGTCAAGCCCGAGGATGACAAAACAAATTTTTTATGAAAAAACTTCAAATATTCGCGATCTCCTTTTTAGGGATCGCAACACTCATCGCCCCCGCATCTGCCGCGCGCATGGTCGGAGGCGACCAAGTCAGTTTGCGTGAAAGCGATCCGATTCAAGAGGACGTCTATGCGGCCGGCGGCATCGTGTCAGTGGCAAGCGACGTTCAAGGCGATGTTCTTGCCGCAGGTGGAAACGTCTACATTAACGGCGTAACCGACGGCGATGTTCATGTGGTAGGTGGTGATATCGAAATCGACGGCACCGTACGTGGTGACGTACGCGTCGCCGGTGGACAAATTGAAATTGGTGGCATTATCGAGGAAGACCTCGTTGTGTTTGGAGGGTTTATCCGCATCAAGCCGGATGCAGATCTCCGCGGAAACGTTCACATTGTTGGTGGAATGGTCATGTTTGAAGGTACTGCCTCGGGAGTACTCAGTTTTTACGGCGGTCAAGCGCAAATCAACGGCGTGCTCCACGGACCGATATACATTGAAGCCGATGAGGTCGATATTCAAAGCGGCGCCATGCTCGACCTGGGCGGTATGGTGAAGTCCTCCAGCGACATCCGTGTGGATGAAAACGCCACAATCTCGGGCGAACTGCAGAAGGAGAGGTTGGAACGAGACATTAAATCCCCGAAAAACAAAGAAGAGGCAGCTCGTGATTTTGCCGGGTTGATTCTTAGTCTCGTTGTTGCCGGCTACCTCATCATGCTCGTAACCGGGCTCGTAGCCCTCAAGGCGTTCCCCCGCTCACTCAATGGACGCGCCGGCGAGGCATGTAAGGATTTTTGGCCAAATGTGGGTCGAGGATTTATCGCGGCCGTTGTTGTTCCAATTGCGGTATTCCTGCTCTTCCTCACGGTCTTCGGATCATTTATCGGTGCATTCGTGGGTGTTGCCTTTGCACTGCTGGTGATGGTCGCCAAGCTCCTGACGTTCTTCATTCTTGGTTCAGCCATTTGGACACATCTCTTTAAGCAAAAAGATGGCGGCGCAAATTGGAAGACACTTCTCATCGGAATCGTGGCGGCGTTCATTCTCCAAATGATCCCGATCTTCGGATGGATCACGCTCTGGATCTTCTTCTTGGCCGGTCTTGGCACGATGACCAACCACGTGCTGAAAGAAATGAAAAAGAAATAGAAGATGGCCAAAGCACGGAGGAAAAATCACACGCACTCAAAACACGAAAAGGCGACATTTGTACGCAACTTCATCTTTGGCGTGGAAGACAGTCTCGTCTCCACCGTTGGGCTTGTGTCCGGTGTCGCCGCCGCAAACGTGGATCGCCGTACGATCTTTGTATCCGGCATCATCCTTATTGTGGTTGAGGCGCTCTCGATGGGAGTTGGAAGCGTTCTCTCTGAAACCTCCACGCAGGAGTTTGTGTTAAAGCGCGTGAGGACGCAGGGTACAACAATTATCGGCGGAGTAATCATGTTCTTCTCCTACTTTGCCGCAGGTTTCATCCCGCTCCTCCCTTACATCCTTCTCGATGTGGAACGCGCCTTCCCCACGTCTATCCTCGCGTCTCTTGCGTTTCTCTTCATCCTCGGCTACATAAGCGCGCGAAAATTCAATGCTCCGGCCATCCGGAGCGGAACGCGCATGCTCGTCCTAGGCGGCATCGCGATTCTCGCCGGTGTGGGTATCGGCACGTGGATTGGGTAGTTACCAAACCCTAAGGGGAGTTCATTCTAATGCCTTGAACGAAGAATATATTCTCCGAACGCAGCAAGACCGACGCTCTGCGAGCTCCGACGCATGTCGGAGAGCTGCTTCGCAGCAAGTGAGGAGGATGTATTCGAGTGAAAAGTCCGCAAACAAAAAACCGCCCCGAGGGGTGGCTTTTTGTTTAGGACGCTCTTAGCGTCGTTCCATCGGCTTTGCGACGTTCACGACAATCTGACGGTCCATGTGTTCGGTGCCGTCAAGGGCGTCAATTGCGGCCTGTGCCTCTTCGTCGGTCTTGAATTCTACGAATCCAAATCCGCGGCTTCGTCCTGTCTCGCGGTCCATGACCACGTTGGCAGAAACGATCTCTCCGTACGGAGAAAAGAGTTCTTTCAGGTCCTCATCGGTGGCATCCCATGAGATGCTTCCGACAAACAACTTGTTCTTCATGATATTTGAGAGAACTAATGAATTATTACCACTCCCGTGATCATGACGAGCAAGAGAACTGGTAACGCATAGAATACACTATTTTCAAGAAATGTCAAGAGCTCGCGGCGTTTCCCTACTGTAAAAAGGGGTATTTCTTCACAAATTTCATTTTTGACCATGCCTCTCCAAACCCAAAGGCATTACCGGCTTCGATGCGTGGCAACAAAAGAAGGACGATGGCGTAAATGATGTGTTCATCCAAAATCGGGTTATGTGCCAGCGGAAGAACCGCAAAAAACATAAGAAGCATGAGCAGTGCCCCGGTCCACGCGGCAATCCGCATACCAATTCCCAAAATGAGCGCAAGACCGATACAAAGAAGACCGAGCATAAACAACCAATCCACCACAGCACTCCCCGCCATTGATTGATACACCCCGGCGAACGGGCCCGAGGTACCCATCTTCAAAAACCCTTCCGTGGGCGACGTTCCCAAAAGCCACGCTTTTTCCGGTGCCGTTGCATAGCCCCAGCCAAACAATTTATCCAAAAACGCCCAGAGGAGTAACCACCCCATTGTTATGCGGAGTGCTGCGGTCAAAAAGATACGGCCCATGTCTTTTTTCATAACGTAGCGAGTAGCGAGTAGTTAGTAGCAAGTAATTGTTATTCTCAGTTCTAAATCTATCGAGTAGCAATCTCTACAGAAGGATACGCCTCTTTGAGTTGTGTCACAAGATTTGGCACGGAAAACGGAATGGACGACGGGAGATCCGGATCCAGCGTGTTCCCCAATCGCGTTTCCTGAATGTACCAGCTCTCTCCCGCCCGGAGGTAGCTTCCCATCTCCATAAAATCCTCTTCGGTGTGTACGCCCGGGCATATTGTGGTCCGAAATTCATGCGCGACGCCAGAATCTCGAATCAGCTGAAATGTTTCGCGGCAATTCTTTACGACTGCGTCTGTTCCCGTACGCACCACATCAACGTACCGCGACCATACGTTCTTCAGATCCATCGCAACGTAGTCGATGATCCCCGCTTCCAAAAAGGAACGGACGACGCGCGGATGCACGCCGTTCGTATCCAATTTCACGAGAAACCCCATCGACTTTACGCGTTCAATGAACTCACGAAGCCCCGCCTGAATGGTTGGCTCGCCGCCGGTGATGCATACACCCTCCAGCATCTTCCGATTTTTTTGAAGATGATCAAACACCACGTCTTCGGAGACACTCGCCGGCGTTGTCGTAGAAATCAACTCCGGGTTATGGCAGTACGCGCAACGAAACGGACAACCCTGTGTAAACACGATCGAGCTCAGTATGCCCGGATAGTCCGTTAAGCTCAGCGGCTGAAATCCGGCGATGTTCATACCACGGTTTCCACAGGCACGAAGACGGAATCCGGCTCCGGCACGTTGTATTCCACACGATCTACATACTCGCGCTTCTTACCCGTGTTCCACTGGTCGACCGGGCGGAAGTACCCCACAACGCGCGACCACACTTCGCATGATTTTTCACACGTTGGGCACGTCTTGAGCTCGCCGCGAAGATAGCCATGATCCGGACACACACTGAACGTTGGCGTGATAGTGAAGTACGGCAGGTGATACCCATTCGCCACTTTGCGTACAAACGAGCGGCACGTCTTCCAATCCGTCACACGCTCTCCCAAAAAGAGGTGCAGAACCGTTCCACCCGTGTATTTGGATTGCAACGCGTCCTGATGATCGAGTGCGGCAAGCGGATCATCCGTGGTTCCCACCGGAAGATGCGTGGAGTTGGTGTAGTACGGCGCATCCGGAACACCCGACTGCGTCATCCCCGGGTAGCGAAGACGATCCTCTTTTGCAAAACGGTAGGTCGTTCCTTCTGCAGGCGTGGCCTCAAGGTTGTACAAGTGACCCGTTTCTTCCTGGTACTCCACAAGCCGCTTGTTCATAAAGTCGAGAACTTCCTTCGCAAACACACGACCCTTCTCTTCCGCAATCGAAGTGCCGAGAAAATTCAGGCACGCTTCGTGCATTCCGTTGAGGCCGATCGTGGAAAAGTGGTTGCGGAGTGAGTGGAGATATCGACGCGTGTACGGAAGAAGCCCACGGCGAATGTTCTCATCAACAACGACGCGCTTGCGTTCGAGCGATTCCATCGCAATATCCATCATCCCGCCAAGTCGCTCAAAAAACTCATCGCGATTCTTCGCGAGGTACCCGATACGCGCCAGGTTGAGCGTCACAACACCTACCGATCCCGTCATCTCCGCCGCGCCAAACAACCCACCGCCACGCGCCTTGAGCTCGCGCAGATCCAACTGAAGACGACAGCACATGCTTCGCACATCGCTTGGATTCAAATCCGAATTGATAAAATTCTGGAAATACGGGATGCCGTACTTTGCCGTCATTTCAAAGAGCGCCTCCGCGTTCTCGCTATCCCAATCAAAATCTTTGGTGAGGTTGTATGTTGGAATCGGGAACGTAAAAATACGACCCTTTGCGTCACCTTTTGTCATGATCTCGATGAACGCCTTGTTCAACATGTCCATCTCAGCCTGGCATTCGCCGTACGTAAATTCCTGCTTTTCTCCGCCAATAACAGGCTTGAGTCGCTTTAAATCATCCGGGCACGTCCAATCAAGCGTAATATTCGTAAATGGCGTCTGTGTACCCCATCGCGACGGAACATTTAGGTTAAACACAAACTGCTGGACGCACTGCTTCACCTGCTCATACGTCATTTTGTCTTTGCGAACGAACGGCGCGAGATAGGTGTCGAATGACGAAAACGCCTGCGCACCCGCCCACTCATTCTGAAGCGTTCCCAAAAAATTCACCATTTGCGCCACCGCCGTTTCCAAATGCTTTGGTGGGGATGATTCCACCTTGCCCGGAACTCCGTTAAACCCTTCTTCCAACAACTGCCGCAAGCTCCACCCTGCGCAATACCCGGAAAACATATCGAGGTCGTGGATGTGAATGTCACCTTCCATGTGAGCGTTCCGTACATCTTCGGGATATACCTCATGTAACCAATAATTCGCGATCAGCTTTCCGGATGTGTTCAAAATCATGCCGCCCAAACTAAATCCTTGATTTGCGTTTGCATTCACGCGCCAGTCGGAACGGTCGAGGTATTCACCAATTGTTTTTTCAACATCAACGGCCACGGACGTTTTCATACTTGTTTGTTTTCTTTAATTCATTTTTTGAATAAAAAAAACTCATCAGAGATGAGCTTCGGGAGCTTCGCGGGACCCCGCTATCCAGAGGGGTTTGGCTTTTGGATGGAGATTCTATTTGGGCATTTAGGAATCAGGCATAGGAGCTCATTGAATTCGGATCGGGTTATGGTGGTAAGGGCGTGGCACTTTTTGCATTTCACCTCGATCTCCCCCTCCACAAGAAGACCTTTAAATAGAAGTGCGTGGCACGTTTTGCATCGAAATTCGCGTTGGCAGGCTCCCATATAGAGGGAGGATACCACACCGTTAAGATGCGCAGAAACACAAGATATTGTGTTTCGTAAATGATTATACCACAACATATTGTGGTCACTTAGATTTCCCTGGGGATAAGTGATATTCTATATATGAAAATTATTCATTTCCTTAAATATGTTCTTCAAAAAGAAAAACAAAATGTCCTTTGACGTGTCTCGCGCGTCGCTTGCGGCAGGTTTGACCGCCGCCCTCTTCATGCTCGTGCTCAGTCTTTTAAATGCCGTTGGCGTGTATGAAAACGCCGCCATGCAGATGATGGAGTGGCATATGTTCTACGCCACCGACGTGACCGGTACGATCACCGGGATGATCGAGGCGTTCATTGTAACCTACGTCATGGTGTACGTTTTTGGCCACACGTACCATCACCTGGGTTCCAAGAAATAGATTTAATTGAAAGAAAGAACGCCTCGCGAAGTCGCGGGGCGTTTTGATTTAAAAACGCCCCGACCATGGAGTAACCACAGTCAGGGCGCGTACGAGCCACCGAGTGAACCGGCGGCGACTATCAGAACGCTTCAGCGCATCACTTCGCGGAACATTGCCGCGGTCACGCCGGGAAGCCCCCTGAGCGCCGTGATGGCCTCGTCCATCCGCTTCTCCCTCCACCACCGCACGGCGTCTTGCGCCATGCGAATGGGGGTGGTCATGACCGCACCGGCCACGAGGGTGATTGGGAGACGCGCGGTCTCCACCCACGCCTTCGCCCGACGGCGCGTAGCGCGAATGGAGGCACGCATCAGAAATGCCGGCCTCACACCCGTACTCCAATGGGAACGGTGAGCAGATCGCCGAGCTTTCTGAACCCGACGTCGAACGCCCCCTCGAGGGTCATGAGCAGGGCGCCGATGATGCCGCCCATGATGCCCGCGAAGATGAGCGCGGCGATGAAGCCGGCTCCGAGTCCTGCCAAAAAATCTACTGCCAAGGTGCACCTCCTTTTCTTTTGTTACACCTACATCAGATTCGCAATGATTCGATATATCGTCAATTGGGGAGAGACAATATCTCGAATGCGAACCTGGTGTAGGTGGAGGAGCCGCGCGAGTGCGTGACTCCTCTCAAAGAGCTAGTCGCTCTTCTTGTCACGCCGACGAGTCATCTCGTCGACGATCGCCTGGATGTGACCGTCCAGGTCGGTTCTTTCACAGTTCGATGACGTGATCTTTGATCGCGCCTCCGTGAGACGCTCCAGCTCCGCACGGAGCTCGTCATCGCCCATGTCCTTCAGAGCCTTGAGCTCATCACTCATGGCCCACCTCCTTCGTGTTGACGCGGATACCGCGCGTGCGACACACCGCGAGAACTGATTCGATCTTCCGATCCATGCCGGTCTTCCCGACGTAGGAAGACCCTGACTTGCGCTGAAGCTTTGTGAACTCCTCGCGCGACGCGCGGAGCCTCTTGAGCTCCACCTTGAGCTCATCGTCATTCAGTGCCTCGTAATCAACTTCACTCATGACTCACCTCCTTGGTGAGGGATAGATCTGAACTCTCAGAACTGCCGAAGGATTTCGGAAGTTCAGTTGAGTGGAGGAACCTGCGAGTTGCAAGCTCCTCCGGGTGGGTGTCAGCGTTTGTTGCGGACGGTGAATACTGCGTCGATGATAACGATCCTGCGGTCGCCATTCGAACGCTCGGACTTATCACGCGCGAGCCGCTCGAGTTGCGCCATGAGCAGATACTGCTCCAAGCTATCGTTTGGCTGGTAGTTGCCGCTGAGGTAATTCTGATTTTGCATCCTTTTCCTCCCGAGTTAAAGGGGCTGTTTATTCCCCGATTTCATCTCTCAAATTTCTTTCAGAAATGGAATCGGGAGAGGAACGTCGAGTGACGTTCCTCTCGTGCGGCTTACGCCGCGATGGCGTTGATTTGAGCATCTTCGCTATAGAGCACGAAGACGTTTCTCGCCTCATGCAGAAGCGCCAGTCTCCACTCTACAGGAATCCCTGCTCGCATGAGCAACCGTCGTGTCGTGACTCGACGACTCGAGATCGAGAGGCCGTAGGCGAGCTCGTTCAGCAAGCTCCTCATCGCCTTCTTGATCTCCATGGCGGCTCTCACGCTCTGATCGTCTTGATCCAAAAGCGTGTAGAAAGCCTCTAGAGCTCTCCGCACCCGCCTCGGCGGCGCGGTCATGATCGCGCCTTCCGGCTTGTTGATGTCACCAAACTCAGTCGACTTCCCAGTCAAATTCAGTACGAGCATTGCATCCTCCCTCTCTGCCTTTCAGGCAGATTTTGGTTTACTCTCAGAACGCTCGAATGATTCAAACGTTCAATTGAGCGAGGAACCATGCGAGCGCATAGTTCCTCTTCGCCGCTGTTACGCGGCGTACTTCTCGTCTAGCCTACGGAGCTTCCGACGTAGATCGCGGATCTCACGCTTCAGCTCCTTGCTCCTCTCGTCCAACCGAGCGCGTTGCTCGTACACCGAGAATCCCATCGGGTTGAACCCGCCGGGTCCGCCGAACAAAGTCGTCTCCAGAGAGGAGCGGCGCTTTCGCAGGTCGCGAAGCGCATCTTCCCTACGCGCGATGGAGTCGTGAATCTCGGGCCTCGTCATCACTTCACCTCCTTCTCGATATCGTGGTCGCAGTCGCCCAAGACCAACTCGGCCAAGCGGGCAACGATCTCATTGATACGAGTCTGATTTTCCGAATTTTCCATGATTCCTCCTCATTTATTCACTCCTGATCCCCTCTGATCAGAAGCCCCTCGAATGGGAGAATGATTTCTCCTATTTGAGGGTAGATTGTCGAAGTAACAATAAAACGTGATAGGAATAGGGCCTTTTATAGAAAAAGCGCGATTCCTACCACGTTTTGGTAGATATCTGCCCGCTCTCCCCTTCGGACGTATTCTTCAAGTTTTAACAAGAACAATATAGCACCTTTTGGAAGTTTTGTCAAGTCCCCTTTGCATGGGGGTTAAAAATGGCTTATTTTAGGGAAGATTTTGACGAAACGCTCGCGAACCGCTACAAAACCCCCTATAATTACCTCTATGACACCTCTCCTCTACGCGCTCCTCGCCGGAGCCCTCATCAGCGCGATGGCCTTTGTTGGCGCGCTTTCAATCCTCGTTGCCCGCAAGCAACAAGCTAAAATCCTCGCGGCGCTCGTCGCCTTTGCGGCCGGAACCCTTCTTGGAGGCGCTTTTTTTCACCTCCTCCCGGAGTCAGTTGAAGAAGGTGGGCCAACGTTCGAAGCGGCATTGATCGGAATCATACTCTTTTTTGTACTCGATTCTCTCATCTGGCTTTACCATTGCCACGGAGGACACCAGCTCCATGAATCACACCAACATGGCTCATGCCCCGTAAAACCGGTTGGCTATCTCAATCTTATTGGCGATGCGATCCACAACATTACAGATGGGATCATCATCGGATCCACAT
Organism: Patescibacteria group bacterium; assembly: GCA_050303655.1. Taxonomy (GTDB): domain Bacteria; phylum Patescibacteriota; class Patescibacteriia; order 2-12-FULL-60-25; family 2-12-FULL-60-25; genus JANLIO01. Next base: position 30,995 of record JBNLCE010000005.1, read on the forward strand.
TTTTGGTAAGTATCCCACTTGGAATTGTCACGAGCGTTGCTGTTGCACTGCATGAAATTCCGCAAGAACTCTCTGATTTCGGCATTCTCCTTCACTCCGGGTTTAAAAAGAAAACCGCGCTCATCCTCAATTTTGCCGTTGCACTCACCATCCTCACGGGGATCCTTGCGGTTTTTGCCGCCCAGGAACTTTTTGAGTCCGCCACGCTCTACACAGTACCGTTTGCCGCTGGAGGATTCATCTACATCGCCTGTACAAACCTTCTTTCAGAAATCAAAGAGGAAGAAAAGATTAAAAAACGAGCCGTTCAAGCTCTCTTCTTTATCGCAGGCATCCTCCTTATGCTCGGAACGCGCAGTTGGCTCGAATGAGCTATAATACACGCATGCCGCGACCTCATCGCCTCATAAAATCATTGCGTAAATCGATCCGCAAAAAAAAGAAAAAGGTTCCGATTCGGGACTTGGCACATGAAGTTCACCGCGTGGCGAATGTTTTGGAAAAACAAAATCGCTTCTCTCGACGATTTGTAATGGCTCTTATTGTCGGATTCGGCACGGCTATCGGCGCGACAGTCGTTGCCGCATTTGGCATCATTTTTCTCCGCGGATTTTTGTTGGAATTATTCGGCATCGATATTGGGGACGTATGAAACAAATCGGAATCATCCTCATTGGAATCCTTCTCGTCGGCGGAGGGTGCACCGAACAGAAGAACCAAACCCGTCATGACGAGTGGGAGTCTGTTACGGGCGTGAATCTTCTCTTAAAAGCAAAGCCCCAAAATGGATCCCCTGTTGTGGTGCATCGCCCAAGTATCAACCGACGATTCCGCGCGCAGATTGGCCCCACCTTTGAAGATCGAAACGGGAGCTACCCCATGACCGACGGTGCAACAATCGAACTCCAACTCGGCGTTCTTGGAACTCCGGAAGAAGACCGCGAGCAACTTAAGCAGTTGGACCGGCTTTCGCTTTTTGATGAAGGCACGTTCGAAGGCTGGCACGTAACAGCCGCGTACGATGAGGCCGAACAGCGATGGACGCTTCGCGCCGCACAAGCAGATCCCGGACTCGGTGAAAGTGGCTATCACGTGATTGAATGCCTCGCAACATCCACATCCGACTTCGTCTTCTGGGACGGATGCCGCACGTTCATTGAATCCGCCCAAATCCTCGAATCCAACTAAATCCTACCGTCCTACGATCCTACCCTCCTACTATCCTGAATTATGAAAAAAAATCCGCACAAACACGCAAACGCATGGGTCATTGGCGCCAACATGGGGTACGGTCACGCCCGCGCCGCCTACGCGCTCAAAGACCTTGCGCACGGAGAGATTATCAACGCCAACGACTACAAGGGCATTCCGTCGCGTGATCGTAAAACATGGCGCGAGCACCGCAAACTCTACGAGACGGTATCGCGGATGAAACCGATGCCGGTCATTGGAAACCTCGCGTTCGAGCTGATGGACAGCATGCAGAGAATTGAACCGTTCTATCCGCAACGCGATCTTTCTGAGCCAACAATCCAGGCGCGGCAAAGCTGGTTCATGGTCACAAAGTTGGAAGTCGGGCGTCACCTTGCGGAAAAACTCGCAGAGAATCCACTCCCCATGATCTGCACCTTCCCGCTCCCCGCATTTGCCGCCGAGTATTTTGATTACCCGGGAGACATTTACGTGGTCGCAACGGACGCCGACATCAACCGCGCATGGGCGCCAATCGATCCCAAAAAGAGCCGCATTAAATACTTTGCCCCAAACGGACGCGTGGTTGAGCGACTTAAACTATACGGTGTACCGGCCGAGAATATCTATCTCACCGGCTTCCCGCTTCCAAAAGAAATTATCGGCGGGCCGGAGGGCGATATTATCCGCCAGGATCTGAAAGCGCGGCTATGCAACCTCGATCCAAATGGAATCTTTCTCAATAAATACTACAAGACGCTTGAAACGCACCTCGGAAAGGGGCAATGTAATTTCAAGAAAAAACATCCGCTGACACTCACGTATATGATTGGAGGTGCGGGGGCTCAGCGTGCACTTGGTGTACAAATCCTCAAAGGCCTGAAGCACCACCTGTTGCGAGGGAAAATCCACCTCAACCTGATCGCAGGCACACATAAAGGCGTTGAGCGATTGTATCTGAATAAGATCAAAGAACTTCGGCTGGGACGCGCTTTGGGCAAATCCGTCTTTGTCCACGTTTGGAAAGATCGTCCTGAATATTTCCACCACTTCTCAAAACTCCTCCGCAAAACCGACGTATTGTGGACCAAGCCAAGTGAAATGTCGTTTTACACGGGTGTAGGTCTTCCGATTATCATGGCGCCTCCTATCGGGTCGCAGGAGGTGTTCAACCGCGTGTGGCTCATGCAGGTCGGCGGCGGTATTCAGCAAGGCGATCCACGCTACACCGGCGAGTGGCTGTTTGACTGGGTTGAATCCGGTGGTCTCGCGCGCATGGCGTGGAACGGCTACATCGAAGCTCCAACACATGGCGCATACCGCATCGAGAGTATCGTCACGGGTGAAAAAGTTGAGCTCGAGAAACTGCCGCTGATTGTTTAAGCATTTAACGAAAACATATTCTCCGAACGTAGCAAGACTGATGGTCTGCGACCTCCGATGCACGTCGGAGAGCTGCTTCGCAGCAAGTGAGGAGGATATATTTGAGTAAAGACCCATGTCACTTTTCGAAAGCGCGATCCTCGGCGTCATCCAGGGGCTTACCGAATTTTTGCCGGTCTCATCCTCCGGTCATCTTATTTTGGTACGTGAATTTTTTGGAATTCATGGCACAGGAGATCTTGCCTTCGACGTCATTTTGCACGTAGGAACACTCCTCGCCATCATCATCACGTTCCGAAAGACGCTCATCGCGCTTCTCAAAGACGCATGGAATCTCGCCACAGGAAAACGAAGCGCGGTTAAAAAAGAGGACTCGTCATTACTGCTCGCACTCATCCTCGGAACGATCCCAGCCGCACTTGCCGGGTACTTCTTGGAAGATTTCATTGAAAACTCAATCCGGAGCCCTCGGATTGTTGTTGCCATGCTCATCGCGGGGAGCCTTTTGATGATTGCGGCGGAACGGTACGCCAAGCCGAAAGATGAAACGGTCTCCCCAAAAACAGGCTGGTGGGTTGGATGGTTCCAGATGCTCGCTCTGCTTCCTGGGATGTCGCGTTCCGGATCCACGATTGCCGGCGGCATGCTCTTGGGCGTTAACCGCGTCTATGCCGCGCGGTTCAGTTTTTATCTTGCGATTCCAATCATTGCCGGCTCCGGACTTAAAAAAATCCTCGACCTTGCCGCAGGTGACGCCGCCATTGCCTACCCGCAACTTGTCGTGGGATTTGTTACATCCTTTCTCGTTGGATGGCTGGCGATCAACCTGTTCCTCAAATTTCTTAAGACGCATACGCTCTACGTGTTCGCCGCGTATCGCATCCTCCTCGCCGCTCTCGTTTTTTTCATCCTTTGACAATTCCTAAAAAATCACGTATTCTCTCGACTCCGAACCTTCAAAGGAGGCAGAGTTGACACGATACTACGACAATACGCATCCCCTTCCACCGTCCGCAGACAGTGATCCGTCGCAGGAACACTCAACACGTGGACAAAACAAGAAAGTAAGCCTCGCCCTCGCTCGTGAGATCATGGGCGACCGGCTCTTGGAGCCCGCCGATGTACTCGAGGTTCTTCGTAGACCCCAAGCAGGGGCGCGCGAAAAACAGTGGAAAGAAGTTCCATTCTCGGAAGAAGCGCTTCGGGACATGAATTACTTTCTCGTCCCCTGCACCGAGATATCGATTGAGGGGCTACGCCTCGTCTTTGGCAGTAGACCCTTTCGTGATGAACAGGGAGCCTACTACAACGGACAGAGCTTCGCGACGGAAACCGGCGAGAAGAGCTACAGACTCATCCGGTGTGATCTTCATCCGAATACGCTCGGAACCGGAACGAAGCGACGTGCGGAAGAGCTCCTAAAGGGCACGCATGATACCCTGCTTCCCGCACGGGAACTCGTGTTTGCCATCTTGATGCTCTGGGAGCTGCGTCAAGCTCGACTTCTCGAACACGAGCTTTCACGAACATCCAGCTACAATCACGGCGACAGCGTCGTCAAAGTCGGACTCTTCCGAAGCGGCGGACTTGTCATCAATGGCATCCTTGGCCACAAAGAGCCCTTCTTCACGCAAGGTGCTGCGACACAGCGCGTCCTGAACACGTAGCCGTACTACCTCTTCCACTCCTTCACGCGACACCCACCTCCCACGGGTGTCGTTTTTAATTAGGGGCCCTTAAAACCAATAACATCTTGCGCCTCGTCGTTATCAATCAATTGCCGAATGGCATCAAAGACGATTTTGAACTGCTTATCATATCTGTCCTCCAAGGCTTCAATTTTCCTGCGAAGATCTTCATTTTCCGATATCGACTGCCGCAATTTCGTGAATGTTCGGATAATTTGAATGTTTACTTTTATTGCGCGTTTGCTCCTTAAAATGCTTGACAGCATTGCAACCCCCTGTTCCGTGAACGCGTGCGGCATCTTTCGCGTTCCTCCGTGACGTGAACTTGATATCACAAAATGTGACATCAAGATTCTGCACTCATCCGGCGTTAATTGAAACATGAAATCCTCAGGAAAACGATCGATATTCCTTCGAACGGACTGATTCAGCGCGCCTGTGCTCACGCCATACAAAAACGCCAGATCACGATCGAGCATCACCTTGTGCCCGCGGATGAAATAAATGCGCTCCCGGATTTCATCGAGCGAAATAATCTTCCCATCGTCCATACATACACCGCTGCCATAAAATGGAGGGTGACGTCAAGGAATCTTCTACAAAATTAAAGAGCAGCCCTTGATGGACTGCTCTAGAGGCTGAAACGCGCGGCGCTTCAGTCGATGAAGAGAACGCGAACGTCCCGATTCGGAACGCTCACCAGGTTGCGCCAGGTCTCCCAAAGGAGAGGTGCGCGCTTCCGCCGAGCCTCTCGAAGCTGCGGACGAGCTTCTTCGACCATGCGCCGAAGCCCCTCATCGCTGAGGTCACGGATGCTCTTACGGGGTGCGGAATCGATATTGCTCATAATCATCTCCGCCTCGGGGAAAAATTGGCACAACCGTTGCGCCAATTGCTGAATTGAATGTTCAGATTCCCGAGACACATCCTGCCAACCAGTTGCCTGATAAGCAGATATTGCGTCTCAAGAATTATTGAGACACAAGATAGCACAAATCTTACTTTTTGTCAAGTATACTTTATATCTAAAAAAGCTACTCAAAATAAAGAGCAGCCCTTAGTGAGCTGCTCTGAGATAGTGGTTAGTTGTTGGTGGTGTGAGTGGGTTCGCACTCGCCCCAAGACTGCATCAGAGGCGCGAATTGTCGCTTCCATGCTTGGAGGGCGGGCCGAATGCGCGCCCTCTGGCGGCGGCGCTCCTCGGGCGTAAGATCGCGGATGCGCTTACGACGAGGGGTGGAAGGGGGAGGGGTGGAAGAAGAGGTGTGATCCATTCAGGACTCCCGAAAAAGGTGAAAAGGGGCTTTTTATTTACGTTAAAACAACTATAACACAGACAAGTCTATTTGTCAAGTCTCGCTAAACACCTAGGAAAACGCGGTTATTCCACCTCAGCCTGCGTAAACTGCTTGATATTCTCCTCCACCAACTTTCGATACGGCTCGTAGATCTCTTGTACATACGGCCCGTCCCACCACTCCAGCATCACCGTGTCCGTTAAACATCGGAACATATGTGGAACATTCGGCGGGATCTCAAAAAATTCATTCGCCTTTTTGCGGATCACCACGTCTTTATCATTCTCACGCAACGTAATTTCAAATTCGCCCTCCAGAATCAAATCGTATTGCGTGTACGGATGATAATCGCCACTCAAAAGCGTCCCCTTTTTTCGGGTCATTAGATTGAAATACGAATCACCCACTTCAATTCGATATATCGCGCCCCGTGCGTCTTCATGGATTAATGTTTGTTTCATAACAAAAAAATGTTAGCAGATCAGGCGTAAAAGATGTAGCACGCCTTGACGTCACGCTAAAATGAAGATATAGTCTGCCCGCTGAATTACCTTCGTCCATCAGCAGATGGACTTGTTTCGCCCCGCGAAACAAGTCGAGCACGGCCCGTTCGTCTAGTGGTTAGGACGCTAGGTTCTCATCCTGGAAACAGGGGTTCGATTCCCCTACGGGCTGCCAAAAAGAAAGGCCTCGCCATGTGCGAGGTTTTTCTTTTTGGTGTTCTTGGATGGGAATCGAACGGGCGGCGAGAAAACGTCCGGGGGACGTTTGGTGCGCAGCCGCCCCGGACCGCGAGTCGGAGCGACGCGGCGATTCCCCTACGGGCTGCCAATACAAAAGAACCGTCACAGCACGGTTCTTTTGTATTCTACAAATATCACTTCCTCCTCCACTTCTCCGACTGCCGGCAGAGGAGCTCTTCCGCGTGCTCAGGATGTGCCATAAGTTCGCGCGTAATTTTCTCCATCCGCACGCCTTGCGATCCCTTAATGAGAACGACATCCCCTTTTTTCAAATTATGTTGAATGAAAAGCCCGGCTTCCTCGCTTTTTGAAAAATGATATACATCATTCTCATTCATGCCGGCCGCAACCGCTCCGTCACGAATCGCGCGACCCAATGCCCCGCACACTACGAGCATATCGATATTCTGTTTTGCCACTTCCGCACCCAGTATCTCGTGCGCCTCATCCGCGAGCGGCCCAAGCTCCAGCATGTCTCCCAATGCAGCAATACGCTTGGCCTTCTCGCCACACGGAAACGCTCCTAACGCACGAACAGCAGCGTGCGCGGCAAGGGGAGAGGAATTGTAGCTGTCGTCCAACAACGTCGTGTGCTTGATCCCGGGGATGAGCCTCGCGCGTCCTGGGACATTGCGGAAATCCGCCTTAATCCGCTCCACAACATCGCCCAAATCCGAATCAAGATGGAAATACACCACAGCAAGTGCGGCAGCCACAGCAAGTGCGGGAGGCACACCAAAAACGCCTTCAAGCTGGAATGTAACACTATGCGCAAGCGACACATACTTCACCTCAACACCATCTTCCAGCTGACGAAGGGACGCCAGTCGTACGTCCGCTTTTTTTGATTCTCCAAATGTCGCCACCCGCGCATCCGTCTCCTTTTTTCCCTTCATCACCCGCGCGTCATCCGCATTCAAAATGGCGATTCCGTCTTCCTTTAAGCCGTCCAACAGCGAAAGCTCTTCCTCTTGTACCGCATCAATGGTTTTAAAATATTCCGTATGCTCCGCGCCAATTGCTGTCACCACAGCCACATCCGGCTTTGCGATGGTTAATAAATACGCGATATCGCCGGGATGGTCGGTGGCATACTCGAGGACGAGAACGCGCGCGCCAATTTTACCAAGTCCAAGACCAAGAGTCGTCGCTCGAAATAAAAGGGCAATCCACGCAAAAACAGACCTCCCGGGTGCCTTGGCATTAAAAATAGTTAGCGGAACACCGAGCTCATTATTGTAATTCTCCGGAGCAACTCGCACCTCTGAACCCAACTCTTTTGCACCCAGCGCAACACCAATCGCCTCTTTTGTTGTCGTCTTTCCCACAGACCCGGCCACAGCCACAACACGCGGCTTTTCACGTCGAACCGCACGCGCCGCACACCATCCAAAGTATCCAATAAAGGGATTTGTCATCTTTTTTAGAGTACTACTCCGCCTCATCTTCAACAACATCCGTCTCGGGCTCTGGTTCTGGTGGAGGAGGTGGCGGTGTTACTTCTCGCTCCGGTGGGATCTCCAAATAACGCAGTAAAAAGTCAGCCATCTCACCAAAAAGCGGCGCAGCCGAGCTCTCCGCCCACTGCACGTCCTTTGGATGGTCGATCTTCACAAGCATAACGAATGCAGGATCGCTCGCGGGTGCATATCCAACAAACGATCCGATGGTGACGTCCTCCTCATATCCGCGCCCGCTCTTTTTTGGCACCTGCGCGGTTCCCGTTTTTCCCGCAACCCAGTACCCGGGAACACCCGCGAGATGACCGTGCCCCTCCTCCACCACAGCAACAAGCATGCCGGTCACCAACCGAGACGCGCGGGACGAAATCGGTTCTCGCACAACCTGCGGACGAGTGCGTTCACGCGTGCCATCGGCGTGGATGATTTCCTGCACCACATAGGGCCGCATCAAACTCCCCCCGTTTGCTATGGCGCCGTACGCGGCAAGCATCTGAATCGGCGTTGTGGTGATTCCTTGACCATACGAACCTGTCGCGGCAAAAATTTCGCCCTTCAAATTTAACGACTCAATATTCCCCGCACCCTCCGGCGAAAGCTCAATATCAGTATGCACCCCAAACCCAAAATCCTGCACATATTCGCGGAATGCACGCTTCCCAAGCTGTCGCTGTACAAAAATCGTTCCGGTATTCAACGATTTTACCAACACATCCTTCATGGTCTGAATGCCGTTCGCTTTTCCGTCGGAGTTGCGGATTGTAAAATCATCAATCTCTTCTTCGCCGGTATCTGTATACGTGGTCCCCGGCGACACCACATTTGAATCCAATCCCGACGCCATTGTAATCGCTTTAAAAATCGAACCTGGCTCGTATGCCGTAAACGTAACTGGATTATTCAACGTCCCGATGTCTTCCACCTCCCCGTAATGCGCCGGGTCAAAATCCGGTGAGGAACACATACCGAGAATCGCCCCGGTTTTAGGCTCCATGATCACAATGGATCCGGAGTCAGCATTATGGCGCTCCACAGCCTGCTGAATCCGCGTGCACGCTTCGTACTGAATCGCGCGGTCGACGGTTAGAACGATGTCCGCTCCGTCGATATCATTCTGCACGGAGTGGTCGCCGATTGTGATCCGCCGTCCGCTCGCATCCTTTTCGCCTTCAATATGCCCGGGTCGTCCGGCAAGTTCATCATTAAAATTTCCTTCAATTCCATATTTTCCGGAAAGCGTCCCATCCTCATCCGGCCCCACGAATCCAATCAACTGCCCGCTCACCCGTGTTTCGGGATACAGCCGCGCCGTTGTTCGCGAAAAATGAATCCCTTCGAGGTCACGCGATTGCACCTCCTCCACTTTTTCGAGCGGAACGTCTTTTTGGATCAATTCATAGGGATCGTCCTCTTTAGACAGCCGGCTCACAAGCTCCACATCCTCCAGCTCCAAAATCTCTGACAATGCATGCGCAACCTCCTCCGGCTCCTCCATCTCACGGGGCACGGCGTAAATCGTCCACGCCTCACGGTTCGTAGCAAGAGGATAAAGCCGCCCATCCGCTCGGTCTTGCACAAGAATGCGGCCGCGTTCCGGCTGAATTTCTTCAACAAGACCATGCTGGCTTGACGCACGCGCCTCGAAGGCCTGGTGGTCAAAAATCTGCAACTGAGCGAGCTTAGCGACCAACGCAAAGGCGAGAAATACAAAAAAAACGTGCACCGCCGCATACCGACGATGCTCCACGCCCTCGCGCTGTGGACGGCGCTCCATAGAGCGATGAACCATGCATCTATTCTATCGTGCGCGCTTTGATACTGGCAAAATTCCCCATTCTCCTTCCCCAATAAGCTTGGAGTCCGCCAGGATTAAAATCCCAATTGATTTAAATTCCTAGAGCGAGAACATATCCTGCGAACGCAGCGAAGCCGGTCTGCGAAGCGAGAACAACGCAGTCGGGCGAGAGAGCTGTTCTGCAGCCAGTGAGAAGGATGTGTTCGAGTGAAACTTACTTCCCAAATCGACGAGACCGAAGCCCGTAGGACTCAAGGGCTTTATCCAACTCCTCTTCGTCAAAATCCGGCCAATGCTTATTCAAAAAATAAAACTCGGAATACGCCGACTGCCACAACAAGAATCCTGAAATCCGCTCCTCACCGGACGTGCGCACAACCAAATCCGGATCCGGCATCTCGGGGAAATACATGGCGGATTGAATCGCAGCTTCGTCGATGGATTCCGGGTCGCGCCCCTCGGCAATCAACTTTTTGCAGGCGTCAACGATTTCCGGTCGGCCACCGTAGTTAAAGCAAAGAGAAAATGTGGCGCGCGTATTATCCTTTGTTTTTTCTTCAGCCGCTTCAATGGCGCGGAGAATCGACGGGCGAAGACCGTCGCGACGTCCCACCACCTTCATCCGTACACCTTTTTCATGAAACGACTCAAGCTCCTTTGTGAGCGCGCTCTCAAAAAGATCCATCAAATATCCAACTTCCTCTTCCGTGCGCTTCCAGTTCTCGGTTGAAAACGCGAACACCGACAAATATTTGATTCCACGCTCCAAACACCAATCGCCGACCTCTTTGAGTCGTTCGTATCCGGCACGGTGTCCTTGAATACTCGACAATCCGCGGTCCTGTGCCCAGCGACGATTGCCGTCCATGATGATGGCCAGGTGGTTTAATGGCGCTTCTTGCATAAACTCTGCTTAGATCCTCCGCATTTTTCACTAAAATTAGACAAAATCTAAAATACCCAATTCCACCCAAAGGGTCAATAAATTAATCTTCACCTCTTCCTAACGACTTACCTGATACGCACAATCGATGTTCTGCGATTTCCGAGCCGCTTCAATGCGTTCCGCAACCGCGGAGTACCCTCTTCCCGTATAATGACAACCATCTGGACCGATATCAACATCGTCAATGTTTATTGCGGTCACATGAGGAACGGAGGATGCGAACAACTTGATTGCATGACGAACGCCGCTCATATCATTTCCGCATGCATCTGGCCGTGGAATAACCGCGATCATCTCCTTAAGTGTTGTGCTTGCCTGCAAATCACCCCAAAGCTTATCAAGAGAATTGTAGTACTCCGTCGAATCGGTGAATGCGTCTGATTCTCCCTGCCACCAAATCAAGCACTGCGGAGTTGATCCTGATGACGCAATATTCTGCACGAGCGTGTCATATGGAACTGTACCGGGCATCAACTGAGAAATCTTCGCACCATTTACCGCTCCGGTTACCCACCGCACCTCGTCAACGTGCTTATTCCACAAAAAGGAAAGAGACCCACCGAGCTGACCAATCCCCGGCGGAGTTGCCGCACCCGCCCACCACGGCGGCGTGTACCAATTTCCGTTGTACCAAGCCAAAGCCGAGGGGGTAGGTGGTGTTTCTCCAAATCGCGGTGAAGAATCGGCGTTGCTTTGCCCGTAAATAACAGCGTCTATCCTCATATTCGGATTTGAAGCAAGTGTACGTGCAACGGGAAAAAGCAAGGAGAAGCACGCGGCAATCATGAGAATTTTTTTCATATATGCCGACCAGTGTAGCACCTCACTCCCCATTCTTAAAAAATCTTTAACAGAACTCACGCACCCTAATCTTCTATGAAGGTGGGTGTATGCAAAAACGACGGGTATTCCGTCGCTTTTACATGGTCGGGCTGGTCTGCCTCGGGCAGACGACCTCATCGAGGTGCCATGAAAGCAAAAACGACGGGTATTCCGTCGCTTTTACATGGTCGGGCTGGCCGGACTCGAACCGGCGACCTCATCGACCCGAACGATGCGCGCTAGCCAACTGCGCCACAGCCCGTTCGAAACGGAAGATAACACACCCCACCTTCCGGATCAAGACATAAGATCGCCCTCCTTCAGCACGTTGCGTCACGACTCCTAAACGGTTGATTTATTCATCAATTTAAGGTATAACTTCATTAAAGGAGCGTACATTGCAAAAAAATCTGATTTTCATCCTACTTCTCGCATTTGGCCTTTCGGCCTGTGACGTCTATGAAACCCCGATGATGAACACAAGGGAAGAAAAGTGGGCCATCCCCACCAATCCCTGGGTCATCGCCATCAACGGACAGAGCAACGCCCGAGCAAAGATGTATCACGGATCTGCGGCGGATGAAGAACGCCGTAATATCCTCACCTGGAGTTACGACCGATATCACCAAGCCGCTGCGGATGCACACACGGCCCCGGGATTCGCCGGACAATGGGGCGTCTCGCTTGCGCGAAGGCTTGTGGAACACCCCACGCATGGCGCACCGACCATCGTCATCAATGGCGCGGCTGGTGGAAGGCCTCTCGCGTTTTTCGAACCGCACGGTGAGAATTACGCTGCATTGCGCGACCGTATTTTCGCGACCGGACTCGATCTGGACGTCTATATATGGTCTCAAGGCGAACGAGATGGCCGACTCGGAACCACAAAGGAGGAATATTACAGCCGATGGAGCGCCATCAGGGACGCGGTCAAAAGCGACCACCCCTCCGTTCGACTGTTTGTGATTTTCCGCACACGTGAAGACGGATGCGGGGCACCAAACCTGGGGCCAATCACAGACGCGCAGGACCAACTCGCCGCAGACTTCGACGATGTCGCCATCATCGATACGGCGAAGTTCACTCCGTGGACCGACAATTGCCACTTCCCGTGGAAGGGAGGGTATGAGCGGTTCGCCATTGAAGGCGCCAACGCTATCGTCTCCAACCTGAGCGGCCCATGAGCCGGAGCAAGAGTCCTACCCCTCTTGCTCTTTTTTATACACGAGAAACGATCCCGCCTAAAAACCCTCGAATTTTGTCTTTTCATCCCGACGTCGTCATACTGTACTCATATGAATAAACCCGATTCAAAAACCATTTATATCCTCGTGGGCGTCTTTGTAATCGTCATGATTGCAACCGCTGCAAACCTAAAACGCAATCCTGTTTACGCTCCGGAGACGCAAGAACTTGAATCCTTACCGCCGGATACGATGATAAAAGACGACAATGAAGTCATGCCGGATGAGCCTGAACACGAACCCGGGGACGCCGTGGAATCCAGCGACGTTACTTGGACCGTCTCTGACGCGCGTGACCGTGGAGAGACGCTTGTCGGATCCGAATCCCGCTGGCCACTTGTTACACAATCACGGACAACGCAGGGGCGCTTCGTTGAAGTGACGGTGACCGCGGAAAATTCAAAAGATAAAACCGTCACCGTTCAGGCACCGCGGATTATTGATGACGAAAACCGCGAATATCAGCACCGTTCGTTTGAACTCCGCGCGTGGCTCCCACGAGATGAAGCTCTTTTTAATCTCGAACAGCTCCCGCCGGACGTACCAAAGGATTTTGTCCTGATCTACGAAGTGGCGCCGGATGCGGAGAATTTGAAACTCAAAGTTGGCACCCTGCGCCCGCAGCTGATCAATTTGGGGCTTTGAGGCTTGAACATTCGTATAAAACCTGCTAATAAAGACGCGAAGGAGGAAGTATTCTATGGACTTTAGGCAAAAAACAACGTGGGAGGATGTCTTCGAAGGCTGGTATCTCCGCGAAGCCGCGAGGGACGCCGGGTGGCTTCAGGTCGCTCAAGAAAAAGGCTGGCCGGACTGGAAGTCGTGGCGTCTGCATACGGCATCGCAGCTCTCCGCTGAAGATCGGGGGTGGGAAATCTATCTCTTTGATGATCCCACAGTCGAGATTCCGAACATGCTTGTTGGCCCGTACAGCGGATGGCAACGGCTCCTGCCGGAGGATCGCCGAAACAAGGCAACCTTTGCCGAGCTGGTCGAATCTGAAGCATTTCAAGGTAGCCCACAATACGATGGCGCTCTGAAAATGCTCGAGAGCTCGACCTTCCCGTTCTCCACGGAAATGATCGGCCTGCGCCGTCCGGACGGAGAAGTTATCTGCATCGAAGGGCACCATCGCTCCGCCGCCATCGCCCTCGGCGCGCAGCTGGGGCGGAAACTCAACTACTCTCGCGTGGAGATCATCATCGCGCTCGCCAATTTGCGTGACGACGAAGCCGACCTCATGAATGCCATGCTGAAACGCGGCACAACAAGAAACCCGTAACGCGTATCTCGTAGCGCGAAACGTAAACACAAAGCCCCTCCAACGTTGTGAGGGGCTTGTTCTTTTTTACGATACACGTACCACGATACACGCCTTACAACTTCTCCCACGGATACGGCTTTTTGTAGGACGTTTCTTCTGTTGCGTATTTCGCAAGCCAATCTTTTAAAACCGCCGTCGCACGCACGTCGTCTTCGTTATACACCAAGAGTGCGTCCATAAGCTTTGCGTCTCCGGTTTCCAAAAACGACTCAAAATGGTTCACCGAGGCACCACCGCTCTTCACCTCACCCGACCATTTGAAACCCAAAAATGGAGCCGCTTGCTTCAAGCCATAAAAATATAACGGAAAGACGATATAGTCGCTCGTGATCTTCGAGAGATCGATCATACGCTCACGGAAACGATCCAACGCATCACTTCCTCCGTAGCGCTCGGCCAGCACACCCAAACGTACATGTTCGTACATGGCGTAATGGTACACGGCGATGTCTTCGGGCAACGTCTCGATCCACGCGAGAAATTCACGCCACATCTCCCCTTCTCCATCCTCCGTCCGCGCCACAAAGGCTTTGTACTCATCCCCGGCCTCCCCGCGGATCAAAAAGCCGTACAGATAATCCATGTCGCGCGCCGGCGAACTCTCAATATCAAAATGGATTTCAAGGCCGCCTTTAGGTAATTCCACAGGCTCACGAATAAACACGGTGCCGTACTTGAGGGATTGAGCCTGCTTTTTTGCGCGCTCCAACATACGCAACGACAACTTCCCATCGGATCGTACCTCCACATCCTCAGGATCCATTTCCGCAGCATCAGTCACCGTGCGGATGCCAACGCCCCGCATAGCATCCAGCTGCTTATAATTCACTTTATACAACTGGGAAATATCATCTGTTTCTTTGGCAATTTTTTCACATGCATCACCCCACAGGCCAACATCGAAACACGTTTTACGCAAAACAGGATCCGGCCGCTCACCCGCCCGAATCCGCTCCAACTTTTCAAGCACTTCGCGAAACTCTTCGATATTCTCCTCAATCCGATACGGTAAACGCTGGTGGTCGATGTTCACAATGGCGCCTTCGGCCGGCATACGACCCTGCACCTTCTCTAACAGCACGGCGTAAAATGTCAGTTGGAACTTTTGATACTTCTTGATCGTATGAGAAGATTTCACATCTACCGGCATGTAGTGCCAGTCACCAAGACCGCTCTTTCCCATGCGCTTCTCCAAAATATCCGGTCGGCCGGACCACCCATCGCTTAACAATGTTCCTTGGTAAATAAAATCCGCCCCCTCTTTCATCGCCTTCAACGTCTTCTGAAATGCTTCCTCCAAATCCTTCGGACGCTCCTCCATTTCCACCATCGCCTCATCCGCAAACATCTCCTCTACGACCTCTTTTTCATGAAGCACACCATCTTCCTGACGGCGTCGCTCTTCATCCGTTTGATCACGCTTAAACTCTCGAACCTCATCAGACGTGGCATGCCAATCAAAATAGACCCAATGCGGGCAATGGAAGAATTTAAAAAAGTCAGAAGCTGTGATGCGTTTCATATAAAACCGGGTTCATCGTGCCGCCAAATGGATAAAAAAGCAACCGAGCCATACGACTCGGTTGATCTGTTCACATGCAGCCAATCCAGAGCCGCGCCCTACGCCCGCAAGGGCACCTGCCTCTCCGGGATGTGACCGGACCCCTCAGGAAGCGCACGGGACGACGCGGTGGGAATGCGTGTGAACGAAGTGTGTGTAGAAATGAGCAACGGGACCTCCTTTTTCTGTCATGCGAACGCCGCATGCCCCATTTCTACAGCATTAATCCCTACGCGTCAATTTGGAACATCAAGAAGCAATGAACCTCCAAAACCGTTAATCGTCACGACACCATCCGTGTAATCGCCAAAAACATGATCAAAAACATACCGCGCACGAACACCCTCCTTCTCAATCTGCAACTCCATTTCGTGCGGTGGCACCGAATTGATATTCTCGTTGCCATATCTCTCAACAAGATCGTTCAAAAAGGCCTCCGTTTCAAAACGAATAAACTCATCCCCATTTCGATACAAAATCACAGGACCCGCTTTACGAACCGACAAATCACGAAGTGAGGCACCGAATTGATATGTATCTCCTCCCAAGACAATACTTTGCCCGGGCGTATTAAACAGATAATCGAAGTTTGAGACATTCACGGGCTCCGAAGAACCTGCCCCAAGCCCACGGTTCCATTCGACAAACGGAAGCCGAGCGGGTCCGACACCCTCATATTGCCGACGTGCCTCGTACTCGGTTACGTAAACGATCCCCATCAGTTGTGTGATTTCGTCGGGTAAATCGTACCGCTGGTACACAAACCTTGATTCGTCGGGATACAGATCGTTCTTCGACGGAAGCGTAAGCAAATCCTCCTCAAACCACGGTTGAATTCGGTCGACCCCGTGAATATCAACCAGATACCGCACGATGGAACTGATCTCAGCCCGGTCATCAAATGAGACCTCGCCCGTCGCCGGAGTCACTTTGTCATCCACCAAAATACCGTTTGTCGTGAGATATCCTTCCAGCCGATCCACCTGCTGACGCTCAGATACCGCAAACGCACTCCATGGGCCGAAAGAAATGATAAGGACGATGGCCGCGAGCGACACCGGAACTACGCGAATATCTTTTGATTTACGAATAAGAAAGAAGAGAGCAATCCCCAAAAGCCAAAGTCCGAAGACGACGACAAGATACCGGTTCACCGTAATCCCGTAATCATTGATACGAATCCCGATCGCCCAAAAAAGCATAACGATCTGTGGGAGCAAGGCAATAAAGAATCCAGTACCGATCTTGCGAACCCACGAAACCGTCTTTCGGAGCGGCCACAGCACCATGAATGTCAAAATACCACCGAACGAAAAACCGGAGATCATGTAGACCAAGAGCCCCTTTGGAAGTTCCTGCGTGATCACAACATTCGCCGTGTAGGCGTACAGAATGATGAAATACACGCCCACAAGCGGAAGCATCACGAACTGTGCGAAGCGTCGAAGCTCTTTCGGATAGTCTGGTTTTTTGATGGGCGTCTTAAGATCCTTTGGAACGCGCGAGAGGAAAAACCATCCCGAGAAAATACCTTGAAGGATGAAGTACAGCTCGGCATACCGATCGCGATCCACGTCAAAGGCAAAAAGATAATCGATCGATGCAAGTGCGATTGAGAGACCCGCCATCAAAACACCCGCCCAAAACGCCGTGAGAACGAGGCTGAAAAAGAGCGAACGCGTCCAATCCCAAAAGTGTTCGGGTTGTTTTTTGATTTTAGGAACGAGGAAGATACTAACCGTTGCCACCAGCACGGAAATAACCAAAAGAAATAGATAACGTAGGCCGTACACCGCGGGCCAACGAAACATGTTTTCCGGCAGCCATACGCCATACGCGACAAGCGCGGAGGCAAGAAGCGCAAATGCAGCGACCGTCGCTCCTTTTTTCCATGAAAAACGATCGGCAAGGAGCGTGAGGATGAACGAGCCAATATACCCCAAGATGATCAGGAAAAGCGCGTTTACGAACGGGTCTTCATTATTGGCATGAAGCATGACAATCGCCAGCACCGAGCCGGCGGCAGCGAGTGCGGAAGGCACCGGGAAGCGCTTCCATACATCGACCGTTGCGTTTAAAATCTTAGAAATCGAGGGCTTTTTAAGTTGCATATTGCCTATATTGAACCATACTCCTGCATTTTTAGCGAAAAGAGCCTTTGACAAAAACGATAAAAATCCGTATCCTACGCTCGCCTGAAGAATGATTCAGAATCAAAGATCGGCCGGTGTAGCTCAGTGGTAGAGCACCTGTTTTGTAAACAGTAGGTCGCCGGTTCGAATCCGGCCACCGGCTCCAGCCCCCCGCCCACACCACAGGCGCGGCCATCACCATCTGATAAACATATGTCACAAGATACACTGATCAAGATGGCGTGCACGGAATGTAAGCGCGTGAACTACCATTCAACCAAGAACAAAAAGAACGTGAAGGAACGTCTTGAGTTGAAAAAGTTTTGCTCGCACTGCAAGTCGCACGCCGTTCACAAAGAAACAAAGTAAGATATTTCCCGCGGCCTCTTGTGCCCAGATAGCTCAGTGGTAGAGCACTTCCATGGTAAGGAAGGGGTCGGGAGTTCAATCCTCCCTCTGGGCTCCAGAAGTCGCGGGAAATTCCACGGGTCGATACCGAAGCGGTCAAACGGGGCAGACTGTAAATCTGCTGGCATTCGCCTTCGTAGGTTCGAATCCTACTCGGCCCACCATACTGCAAAACCTCCGAATCTCGGGGGTTTTGTGGTATGTGGACGAATCCAGAAGGATTCGAGCAAAAGGATGGTAAGGGAAAGGATTTCCCTTACATGCGGAGGAGAGCTATTCGAGAACCCGAAGGTTCTCGAAAGCGCAGGACCCTGAGCGCAGTCGAAGGGGACGAGCAGTGAGATTCCTACTCGGCCCACCAACATAAAACACTAGCCATTGTGCTAGTGTTTTATAGTATAAAAAACGCCCGCATCGGAAGAACCGACACGGGCAAAAAACTTATTCCTCCAACTGTGCAAACCAGGCAAGGACACTGGCAATCATTCCAAAGTACATGGAAGCGAGCGGACCGAGATCCGACCGTTTCACTTGGGGTGTCTCACCCAAAAGATACGGCCACGCAACGTAGAGCATTTGGTGGAGAAGAAAGTACCCTTCCTGGCCCTGCGAAACCCGATAGTGTTCCCATGTACAGAGACCGGTCTCATCGACACAGCACTGAACCAGGAGAAGAATGCGGTCCGCATCTCGACTTTGGATCGCCAAGCTGAACCAAAATTTCGGGTGCATCCCATCGTGGTATCGGAGTCGGTACAATCCTCGATCGCACACGATCGGCTCACAAGAGGTGACTCCGTGAACTGAATCCAGCGAGAGTGGCGAGGAAGACGCCGGCGCCGCTTTCTGAATCCACAGCCCCGTTAGAAGGGACTTGATTGCGCTACGCGCCAGAGAAAAGTGCCGAGCACATGTACGTGCGTCCATGACCACCTCCTTCGCGGTTGGATACAAGTAAAAGGACGACGACCAAATATATAAAAAAGAAGGCTCTTCGTCAAGCCCTCTAATCTCTATTCTGATTGACTTTGCTGGCTCTTCAGCTTATCCAGACGATCTCGCCAACGCGAAAGCGCGTCGCGATCTTTCTGCGCCATGCGTAGCGCATCGTATTTTTTCTGCGCCTTCTGCACATCCCCCATTTCAATCGCCGCCTGAAGTGCGAGCTCTAAAAATTTCACCGACCCGGTCGCCAAACGCACGGCCGTATCCGCGGGTTCCCACGCCTTTGCCGGCTCCTTGGCTCGAAGATAAAATGCGGCCAACTCGCCATGACGATGCGCGGACTTCTGGTGCACCTCAACCGCCTTCTTCAGCATTTCTTCCGCGCGCTTTACACTCCCCTCCGCCTCCGCGATCTCCGCCAAACCGGCGTACACCGCGTCATCTGCAAAACCGCTCTTCCGCAAAAACTCATACGTCTCCTTCGCCTGCTCATACATTTTCTGCTTCAAGTACAGCCCGGCAAGACCTTTATACGCCTCCTTATGACGCTGGTCGATGGCAAGAACTTCCAAAAATCGACGCTCTGCATCTGCCCACTTCTCATCGCGCACAAGCGAACGCGCCTCATCCAAAAGGCTTTTCAGCTTCTCCTCTTCCGACGGTCCGACATGTGCAAAGGGTTTTTTTGCTTGTTTGTAAAAACGATCAATCCGAATCAATTTGATATATCCCGCGTGGAAGGTTTTTTTAATAACAAAAATAATCCGCTTAAACACGGAACGCACGGGATTAATTGAACTGGTCTTCACCCGCTCAAACCGCTTCTCAAGAATGGCCTTTTGCTTTTTACGGATCTGCTCATCTTGAATCGACTCCGGATCCAAAAGACGGATCTCCTTCCAGTGACGCAGAAGAATAACCAAAACCGAGGCAAGTGACACTACCCCAATCCCCCCAACAATCCAGAATAAAAGCATATGTTAACCTAGAATGCCGAACACGAGTTCTCTACGGACTTCAAATTTGAAGAACAGGCAGTTCGCCCGTTTTGGTGCTCATGATGGGATGGCGGCGCGACACATGCGCGCGAACACCGTCGGATCCAACGAAGCTCCTCCAACCAATGCGCCGTCGATGCCACTCGTCGTCATGTACTCCAGAATGTTGTGCTCATCCACAGAGCCGCCGTACAAAATACGAACGTTTCCGGCCTTTGTTCCATACGCCTTCTTGAGGATAGCGCGGATCGCGTCATGCACCTCCTTAATATCTTGAGGCGAACACGGTCGACCGGAACCAATCGCCCACACCGGTTCATACGCGATGTGGAGTGGCGCCTTGCCCTCGGCCTTCACATTCTTGATTCCAGCACGCACTTGCGCACGAACGACCTTTAATGTGTCTCCGGCTTTTCGTTCATCTTTTGTTTCACCCACGCAGAGCACCGGCGCAATTCCAACCTCTTGAAGCGCCGCCGCTTTTTTGCGGATCATCTCATTTGTTTCACCAAAATACTTCCGGCGCTCGCTGTGCCCCACAATGCCATACGCCACGCCAAATTCTTCGAGCATGATCGGAGAGATCTCACCCGTGAATTTCCCCTCCTTCTCCCAAAACACGTCCTGTGCGGCAAGCGCGGGGATGGAGGCTCGTCCAAGCGAGGCACGAACGGCCGCAAGCGATACAAACGGAGGTGCCACCGCAATATCCAATTCTTTGGGCAAACGCTCACGACGGAATGCACGTACCCAAGAACCGGCCTTAATCGGGCCGTAATGCATCTTCCAATTCGCAATGATGAGCTTCTTTTCCATATATCTCCCTGTACCTTACACAATCCACAGAACCTTACAAGGTGCGGAATGATCCATGTGATCAGGACTCTGAAAAATACGATTCAAATGTTTTTGCATTTGAAATCGGCCCGATTGCCGCCACGGCCTTGTGAGGTGATGTAAAGATGGCCTTTGCTACGCGCTTTACGTCTGCTGCCGTTACACCCTCAACCTTCCGAATGCGTTCCTCCGGCGTTTGCAACTCCTTCGTGAACGTCCACTGCTTGGCATACCACCGCGCCTGAAAAGATGAATCCTCGAACGCAAGCATGAGTCGACCACGAAAATGGTCTTTCGCGCGCTGGATCTCTCCGTTACCAAAGGGTTTGGTGTACACATTCTTCAACTCCTTCAAAATGGCATGGACCGCGTCTTCGATCCGCTTCTTGTCCAATCCCGCCATGATGGAAAAAATTCCCGTGTCCTCAAGCGACGAATGGCTCGCACGGATGGTGTAGCACAGCCCATGCTTCTCGCGGATCTCCTGAAAAAGGCGCGATGACATGCTTCCACCCAAGATTACGCCCAAAAGATCTGCCGCGGCCGCGTCTTTGTGATCATACGCATATCCGTGGAACGCAATGCCGAGCTGTGTCTGTTCCGTTTCTTTTTTCTGGACCATCACGCGCACGCCCATATTTTTCGGCGGGCAAAAACATGCATACTCCTCTGCCTCGTTCTTGGCTTTTGACTTTACCGCCCCAAACGTTGCTTCCACTTTTTTCATGGTGCCCGGAGGAATTTTACCGGCCATAGCCACCACCACGCGTTCGGGCGTGTAATATGTATCGCGGTATCCGGTGAGCTGTTTCGGCGTAATGTTCTTGATCACCTTGCGCGGACCAAGAATCTGCCAGCCAAGTGTGGACTGCGGAAACAACGCCTCTTCCAATACATCCTCCAGCGCCATCACCGGGTTGTCCTCGTACATGTTGATCTCCTCGAGAATCACACCGCGCTCGCGGTTGATCTCCTTCGGTTCATAGAGCGAGTGAAACACCATGTCGTGCAAAAGGTCGACGGCGTGCTCGCTCTGCCCCGCATCAATCTTCACGTAGTACGCGGTAGAATCCTTGCTTGTGTACGCGTTGTACTCTGAGCCGAAACGGTCAAACTCCTGCGTCAAAATGTGTGCATTCGGCCGGCGCTTCGTGCCTTTAAACATGAGATGCTCCACAAAATGGGATGCGCCGTTAATCTCTTCTGTCTCGTACCGCGAGCCCACGCGAGCCATCACCATAAGCGAAAACGACGTCGCGCCCTTCTGCGGAACGGAAATCACGGTCATGCCGTTCTTAAGCTTCTTTACGGATGGTTTTGTCATGCGCTGTGCAATTTTTTAAACAGATAAAGCGGAATCTCTTCAATGGACATGCGCTCCTGCTCGAGTGTGTCGCGGTCGCGAATGGTCGCATCATTTTTATCCACGGAATCCAAATCAATTGTGATACACCACGGCGTCCCGATTTCATCCTGCCTGCGATACCGTTTCCCGATGGATCCGGATTCATCATATTCCACCGAGAGACCACGGGCATGCAGTTTAGCCACAAGCTCCTTTGCGATCTTCTGTAGCTCCGGCTTCTTTTGTAGCGGAAATACTGCCGCTTTGATTGGCGCAAGCACGATTGGCAAACGGAGGACCGCCCGCGCATCCGACTCGCCTTTTTCCGACGTCGGTGCCTTATCCTCATCCATGTGCGCGTCCAATACCGCGAGTACACTGCGGTCCAATCCCCACGTTGGTTCAATCACATACGGCAGTACCTTCTCGCCCGTATGCGGGTCACGCCATGCAAGATCTTCGCCACTTGCGTCCTGATGCCGCGAAAGATCGTAGTCGCCGCGGTTCGCTAATCCATACAACTCTTTTTGTCCAAACGGATAGTTGTATTCGATATCGATTGTGCGAGATGAATAGTGTGCCAACTCACCCTTCTCAATATCGTGGTACACCACCTTGTCGGCCGGCAACTTCAGCACATCGTTCACCCACGTCTTCATTTCGCCCAGCCACATCTCAAATGCCTCGTCCGCGTGGTCGGGATGCACAAAGTACTCAATTTCCATTTGCTCAAACTCGCGTGTACGAAAAATAAAATTCCCGGTAGTGATCTCATTTCGAAACGCCTTACCAATCTGCGCCACGCCGTACGGAAGACGAACACGCATCGCGTCACGCACATTCTTCCATGCCACAAACATTCCCTGTGCGGTTTCAGGACGGAGATACGCCGCCGCCGTATCATCCTCAGCAGGGCCAATGCTGGTTTTAAACATCAAATTGAACTGCCGCGGCTCGGTCAGCTCGCCACCGCATTCCGGGCACTTCGTTGGCATTTCGCCAAGCTCTTCTTCAAGGTGATCGGCGCGAAAACGTTTTTTACACTTCTTGCAGTCCACCAACGGATCGCTAAAACCGGCAATATGACCCGAAGCCTCCCACACCTTTGGGCTCATGATGATGGGACTCTCAATCGGCGCAACATCCAAGCGGCTTGTGACAAACCGATGCCACCACTGGTCGCGGATGTTCTTGCGTAGCATTGCACCGTATGGTCCGTAATCCCACGTATTGGCATAGCCACCGTAAATCTCCGAACCCGGAAAAATAAAGCCGCGCCGCTTGGCAAGCGACACGAGCTTTTGCATGCGATCGTTCTCTTGACTCATACGTTCATGATGTCCTGCTCCTTCTCTTTCCCAAGCTCTTCCAACTGCTTGTTGTACGTACCGATCAAATCATCCAACTCTTCCTGCAAACGATACCGGTCATCCTCCGTGATGGTCTTTGCGCGCTCTTCAGCCTGAATCTGCTCGCGCACCTGCTCACGCACGTTACGAAGACGGATTCGCGTTTCTTCCACCTTCTGGTGAATAACCTTCACCAGCTCCTTACGATTCTCCTCCGTCATCGGAGGAAGGTTTAAGCGGATGAGATTCCCGGTGACCGTTGGCGTCAAACCAAGGCTGGAACCCTGGAGCGCCTTTTCAATCGCCTTTACCAAATTCGCATCCCACGGTTCAATCTGAATCGTTTTTGCATCAGGGGTGCTAATGGATGCAACGCCTTTCAAATCCATGAGAGAGTCGTATGCCTCAACCTTAATCCCTTCCACCACCGTTGCGTTAGCGCGTCCGGAGCGGATATTTTGCAGTTCTTTCTTTAAATGCTCCACCGCCGAATCAAAGTCCGGTTTTGCCTGTTCAATTGGGTTTGCCATATCAAAAAATTCTCCCCAATCATGTCATTTTCCGTGGTCGGAGTCAATGGCGTTTTAATTCTGTCGCGGCTGAGTTCCTAGGTAAATCGAGGAGTCCTGCGGGTCAATCAGGAGCTTGGCACCTGCATTGGTTGTCGGTAATTTTTTCGCCGTCCATGTGTTTCCACCGTCCATGGAGAGGCTAAAGCTCGTCGGCCCCGTGTACACCAAAACATTCGAATTCCGCGGGTCAAGTGCGAGCGCGCTGATGGTGAAGGATCCCGGAGGCGCCGGAAGGCTAAGCGCAACCCAGTTTTCACCCTGGTCATCTGAACGGATAATTCCAGCCTTACTGGAAACGAGATAAATTCGATTCTCGTTCGCCGGGTCAAGTACGACTTGCGTCACACGACGCGCATCACGAAGTTCATCGCCAAACTGCTTACGAATTTCAATCCACGTATTTCCACTATCCAGCGTCTTCCACACCCCACTGCCACGCGTACCGACGTACAACGTACGCGAATCCTTCGGAGACATGGCGATCGACGTGATCGGCACACCATCCACGCGCTTTACAATTCGCCAAGAACCTCCTCCGTCTTCCGATTTCAAAATATCTCCGTCTGACGTACCGGCGTAGATCGTTAACGTATTAAACCAATCAACAACCACATCCGTAATCACCTTGTCGGTTCGCGGGTCAAAAAACACCTGCTCCCAATCACGTGTACAGTTTTCCGTTTTAAAAATCTTGTTCTGCACGGCAGCGTAGACCGTGCACTTATCTTTTGCATCCACGGCAACGGCGCGTACCATCTGTTGGCCGGTCACGCGCTTCCACGAATTTCCGCCATCAAGCGTCATCACAACTCCCTGCTCCGCCGTCGCAAGATAAATCGCGTTTCTGTCTTGCGGGTCAAACTCCATGTCGAGCACGGAAAGAAGTGCGGCATCTCCGGAAATATCCGGTCCGTTTACAAGCGTGCGCTTCTGCTCCCACGTTTCCGCGCGATCCTCGGTTTTCCACACACCGCCGCCCGGGCCTGTATCTGCCGCGCCCCCAAAGCAACCCTGACCCACCAGCACGAGGCCTAAAAATGGAAGAACAAATTTTAGTCGTTTCATACGTCCTTCCAATTATATCAGATCAAGACGAATCGCGGCTTGTTCGAGTGCCATACGTGGTGAAA
This sequence comes from Patescibacteria group bacterium, assembly GCA_050303655.1. Taxonomy (GTDB): domain Bacteria; phylum Patescibacteriota; class Patescibacteriia; order 2-12-FULL-60-25; family 2-12-FULL-60-25; genus JANLIO01. The sequence continues at coordinate 56,166 of JBNLCE010000005.1, forward strand.
CCGACGTTCCCACACACCTGCGCGCATTCACAACCCCTTCGGCAACCACGTGCACACGCCGACCGCTCCCGGCATCCGATGCCGCTGCAAGTGCGCCGCGAAGAACATGCGTCCAATCATCACACAACATGGACCACGCCGAAACTGAATCCACGGCACCGTCGCATGCCTTGGAAGCGCTCTCAAGAATGGCAATCCGCTCTCCCAGAGATGACGCGCGAAGAAAACGCTCCGCTGAATCATCGGCCAACTCCGGAGGTTCAATCGCAAGCCCGGGACGTCCGCGGGACACTTTTATCACTCGATCGGCAAGAAGCGGATCGTGGCCGCGCGCAATAAGGCCCTCTCGAATAACCCTGGATGCGACCGGAGAAAACGCAATCGGAATAATCCGGCTGTGGACAGTTTCCGGCAGACGAGAGCGATCTTCCGCAACAAGAATAAAAACGGCTCCGGCGGGCGGCTCTTCCAGCACCTTAAGAAGCGCATTCGCTCCTTCAGTATTCAAACGGTCGGCCGCCGGAAGGTAGATAACCTGCCGTGGGGCAACCATGGGCTTTGATGAGCAGCGTGCGCGCGCCTCGCGTACGATTTTCGCGGGGATATTTGCTTTCCCTTCCTCTGGCTCCACAAGGATGAGATCCGGATGCGCACGATTCAAATCAATCGCCGACGTGCCAAGGAGCGACATGACAAAACGTTCGGCAACGGTACGCTTTCCGAGATGTGAAAGTCCGTGGAAGAGATAACCGTTTGCCGGTGCTTCGGTCCACGCAATTAATCGCTTTAAAATCTCCTCGTGCCCAATAATGCCGTCGGTAATCATGAGAGATATCGTAGAACGTGGAACGGAGATCGTAAAACCCTAAGGGGAAAATTATCTAAAATCTACTCGCTACCGACTACCTGCCGGCAGGCAGGCTCGCTACTTGCTAGATATGGAAAAGCCCTCCGACGCAATGATTGCATCGAAGGGCTTCTGTGAAGCTCTGATTTGAGGTCAGAGGTGCCCCGAACGCTTAGAGCGAACGGGGCTGGTTGTTGTTGATGGCGGTCACGACCTTCTACGGCACGAGGAACTCGGCGTTGTAGAAGCACCCCGAGGGATGGCTGTTGGGATACAGGACACCTCCCTCCGTCGCGGGACGGAAGTCGTTGTCGACGAGGTACAGCTCTCCGTCAATGTAGACCTCGGTCATGCCGATGTCGTCGCCGTTGCCCATTGCCGGGCAGAGCTCGAACGAGTAGTGGTCGTCGTTCCCGGGGCCGTCGAGGAAGTTCGTGAACTTCATCGGCGTGGTCGCCTGCGCCTGGAACTGGCACGAGCGAACGCCATTGGCGTCCACACTGAAGACGCAGACCATGCCGTCGTTCTCGGGCCAGTTGTGATAGGTGCCGTTACCGTCGAAGTACTCGCCATGGACATACGAAGTGCCGTTGACGAGTGGCTCCCAGCTGACATTGTCGAGTGGATTGGTCCTCCACTTGATCATGATGTCTCGCACCGGGAGTGCGCCACCGGATCCACCGGTGCCGCTCGAGGACGAGCTGCTGGACGACGAGGACGAAGCCCCGCTGCCGCTCGAGGACGAGCTGCTGGACGACCCGCCGGTGCCGTTGCCGGAACCGTCGAGACAGGCACGAATGCCCGCATCCTCGTCGAGTCCGCACTCGAGGTCGAGGGGCGTGCAATCGAGCTCCATGAGCTCCTTGCCCGCTCCCTTGAGGGCGTCGTCGCACCAGCGCAAGACGTTACCGTCGCACACGCCGGCGAACGTGATGCCGTTACAGGGGTCGCCCGTCTGGACGACCGTGGTCGGACATCGCGAATCGCCCTCCGGACACCTGTCCTCGGGACTGAAATTCCCGAAGTCGGCGCAGGCCGCGAACGCGACCGCGACGGACAGGGTGAGGATCACGACGCGAACGATTTGCTGCTTCTTATCCATTTTCTCTCGCTC
>JBNLCE010000006.1:0-12055 GCA_050303655.1 Patescibacteria group bacterium
CTCATGCCCCTATATTTGTCAACACTATTGTAGACAAATAGACGCCCTCGTTTTCGTCCTGATTCTGCAACATAAAAACCCCTTGCTTTCGATACTTCCGCGCGTTATCCTGCGAGCAATTCATCCTCGCCGTCACCGTCAATGACCCCATTTCGATGAGTTCTCTTGTCGACAGATATCTTCTTTTTCGGATCCGTACAAAGCATGATCCGGAAGCCTTTGCCGAGATTTATGATCGGTATGTGAAGGTGATTTTTCGCTTTGCCCGGCTAAAAATGCCATCAGAAAGCGACGCGCAAGACATTACATCCGAAGCGTTTGTGCGGTTGTGGAAGTATCTTCTGTCCGACGCGCAGGTGAAGAGTGTGCAGGCATTACTCTTCCAAATCGCACGGCGCTGCATCGCGGATTTTTACAGAAAATCACTTCAAACGCAGTCCATCGAATCTGTAACATATCAGGAAGTTTCAACGACTTACCTTATACAAACCGTCGAGGCCGAAGAGGCCCGCGCTGAACTCACGTTGGTATTGGAACGGATTCATCGATTGAAGGATGACTATCGAGACGTGGTGATGATGCGGCTCCTTGAGGGGATGACGTACCGTGAGATCGGTACAGCGATGGAAAAAACGGCGGGGAGCGTGCGGGTGATGTATCACCGGGCGCTCAAAATGGTGAAAAGCGAGTCCATGTGAGTGGGTGGAAACACATCATATGAAAAGGCGATCTAATGACCTGACGCGGCATCTCCGGAATGCCTCGCGCAACGTTCAGCCGAACGATGCGTGGGTTCGCCGTACGCGGGACGATCTTCTTTTTATGGCTCGTACCGATTTGGCGGCTCGTCCGGAGCGCGCCGTATCCGCACAAATCGGAAGTGCTTTTTCAGGTCGAGTCGCAGCTCTCTTTCGGGGACCTGCTCTTGCTGTCCTGGGGATCGTTCTTCTCGTCACAAGCGGATCTGTGGCATCGGTTTCGGCCTCGGAGCGATCCCTTCCGGGTGATTTTCTTTATACATTAAAATTGGCGACCGAACAGGCGCGTCTGGCGCTTGTGAAGCCAAAGGATGAAAAATTGAAACTCAAAGTGGAATTCACGGCACGACGCGGTGAAGAGTTGGAGCGCGTGATTGAGAACAAGGAGGACGCGAAAAAAGAAACGCGCGTGGAGCAGGCAACGGAAATTTTGAAGCGCGATTTGGATACAGTGAAGCAACAGCTTGAAGATGTGAAAAGGGAGTCCGAGCCAAAGAAGGTGGTGGAAGTCGCTAAATTGGTTGATGAAAAGAGCTCGGAGCTTTTTGAGACATTGAAGAAAACCAAAGATTCTGTTTCCGACGACAAAAAAGAGAAGGTACGTGAGGCGCAGACCGCGGTTGTGACCGCCGGAGGAAAGGCGATTGAAGTGCTGGTTGAGGCGCATGAATCGGATGGGGATTCCGTGTCTGAGGAAGAAATTGAAGAGGCGATTGAAGGCTATTCAAAGAGTGTCACCGATCTCACGGGGATTGATTTGAATATTTCAGCCTCAACATCGTCCACGATGCTCGCCGAGGACGGATCAACGTCTACGACGGAGGTTGTGAAGGATGGTGTTGAAGAAAACGCACCCGAAGAAGATCTGCCTCTTAAGGAGGCGTATGAAAAGGTGAAGGTTGCCGCAGAGTTGGCGCTTGCGCAGAGTCAGCTGGAGGCGTCTTCGTCTTCTACGAATGCGGTTGCGGAACCGGAACAGTCCGCGTCCTCAACAGAAGAAGGTGTCGCTACAACCTCAACGGATGACAGCGCCGATTCCAGCGGCTCCCCATAGGATTGAAACCATGTTCTCCTCCCACTTCCAGGGTGACGGTCACTGAGCGTCATCCTGACGGGCGGGGGGATGCTCGCCCGCTCGTTAGACATCCTCGCCAACGGATGAGTTTGAAAGGTCGACTCCGATATTATCGGGGGGCTCATACCGTCAAAAAAAATCTATTTATGTGATGCAAGTCGTCCGAAGGACGATATGGATCACAGCTCGCTATTTAAGGTTATTTATGGTCAAAACGATGAAAAAAGTCTTTTCTTCCTTTGTGGCCTTCATGACGATCTTCTCGTCGGTCAGCTTTGGTGCGTTGGGTTTTGCCAACGTCGCCTCCGCTGCTTCGGCAGGTGATCTTCTGAAAGCTTCAGGACCTGCAGTGTATTACTACGCGCAGGACGGGAAGCGCTACGTCTTCCCTAACGAAAAGACGTACTTCTCGTGGTATAACGATTTCTCGTCGGTGCAAACCATCTCCGACGCAGAACTCGCCGCGATTCCTATTGGTGGTAACGTCACGATCCGCCCGGGCACCAAGCTCGTGAAGATCCAGACCGACCCCAAGACCTACGCTGTCACGCGTTGCGGAACAATCCACTGGATTGAGTCCGAAGCCATCGCAAAGCAGTTGTATGGTGATAACTGGAACCAGCGCATTGTGGACGTTCCCGATGCATTCTTCGTGAACTACACAGTTGGCTCCTCATTGTCCACCGCGGTTCATCCCGATGGACAGCTCGTCAAATATGACGGTGACTCAAACTACTACGTGGTTTGGAACGGTCAGAAGCGTAAGTTCAACCCAGCGTCCGCACTTGATGCGAACATGGAGAACACCGCAAATGCCGTCATGACGACAATTAGCTACCCAGACGGTGCAGATGTCACCGGCTATGAAGCAGACCTCGGAGACGTGGTTTGTGCAGGCGCACCTGTCGGTTCTGAACTGACAGTGAAGCTTGCAAGCGACACCCCGGCCGGAATTACGGTGCCGAAGAACTCAGCATCCGTTCCGCTCGCGAAGTTCGCGCTTATGGGTGGCGACGCCGCAACAACGATCAACACGCTCACCATCCACCGCGTTGGTGTGGGTGCAGCAAGCGACTTCTCAAACGTGTACTTGTACGACGGAGCTGGTAAGCGCCTCACAACGGGACGCAGCATCAACTCTACGTCGCACACGGCAACGTTTAGCTCGCTTAACATCAGTGTTCCGGCAAACAGCACAGTATACCTCTACGTATACGGTGACTTCTCGAGCCCGTCGACAACGGGTGGACAGCACGCGATTGAAATTTCGGATGCTGGCTCCGTTGCCTTGGACGGCAGCTCGACCGTGAACGGAACATTCCCGGTTCGCGGAAACACATTCACCGTTGGTACGTCGCTCGCCGGACGCCTTGACGTTCAGAAAGGAACGACACCTTCAAACCCGAACGTTGGTTCGAAGGACGCTCCTGTCTCAAGCTTCAAGCTGACGGCAAACACGAACGACATCATGGTGAACCAGATCACGCTCTACCAGGCGGGATCGATCAACAACACCGATTTGTCGAACCTCAAGCTCTACCAGGGCTCAGACGTCGTCGGTACGGGTGACGCAGTCACATCGGACGGACGTATTGTCTTGAAGTTCAACCCGTCGTATCTGATCAAGTCAGGAACGACGAAGATCTTCACCCTTAAGGCAGACGTTGCAGGACGTGCAAGCCGCACAATTAAGACCTACGTTGAGTACACGACGGACGTGAACGCGACCGACCAGGTATTCAGCGCAGGAGCTGCTGTCTGTATTGCAGACACAGCAGTCGGTGGTTGTACAACGACGGGCCAGGGGTCATTTGACGGTGACGAACAGGGCACGTCAGCAACGACGGACGACAACTTGATTCTTGTCACGACACAGGGTGGAACATTGACGCGTGCGTTTAATGGTCCTCCGACGTCAAACGTGGCAAAGGGCAAGCTCGGCGTGAAGCTTTACAACTTCGCGTTGACGGCAGAGAACACGGTTGAAATCCGCAACATTGGATTCTCAATCGACAAGACAACGGGCTCCGGTTGTTTCGTGAAGGGTTCGTCTGGTACGAACTACTTCCGCAACATCAAGGTGATGGACACGGACAGTGGCGTCACCAAGATGGGACCGACCGAGTTCGCATCGGGTCTTTCAAGCTCGGCAACGGGTTCGGGAACCCTTACATTGTCTGACTCCTTCAACATTGAAGCCGGTAAGACAGTGAACCTTGCAATTGCCGCAGACCTTTCCAACTCAGAAGACGCCACTGGTGAATTCTTTGGAAACAACAACTGTGGATACAAGGTGACATTGAACGCATTCGGTTCAACCGATGTTCGCATCGTTGAAACGGGTGAGTTCCTCGCAACCGCCAAGATCGTTCCGAACGACGCACTCGTTGGAAACGAGCTCACGGTGAAGTCTTCGAGCCTCAGCGTGGCACTTGCCGGTACTCCGTCTTCGCAGACGGTTGTGAAGAAACAGCAGAACCTTCCGGTTGCCGGTCTCGTCTTTACGTCGGGTGCGCAGTCTGATGTTCTTATCACGGACATCACGCTCACCTGTCAGGCGAAACTTGCAAACCCAAGTGAAGCGTTCGGTGACTCAACTGCGCTCGCAGACTGTGACCAGCGTGTTACCAAGCTTTCGCTTTGGAAGGACGGTGTGATGATCGGTACGCCGAAGGCGCCGGACACCACAACGGGTGGCGCCCAGATCAGCAACTTGAACCTGACCGTTCCGGCGGGATCGAGTGTGACGCTGACCGCAGCGGCTGACCTCTCGTCAACCGCATCAACAACCTCGCCGTATGACCAGGTGGCTGTGGGTATTGCCGCAGACGCTGACATTCAGGCGCAGGACGATGATGCAAACACTGTAACCGCAAGCCGCAGCGCAGCTGTGGAAGCGCAGTCAGATGGAGCATCTCCATCCGTTGTCGTAACCATCCGCAACAGCGGTGAAGTGACGTACAACACGGGATCCAACCCGGTCTCGACAATTATTGTCGCCGGCCAGGATGCATGGGTACCGTTTGCGCAGTACAAGGCTTCCGCACAGTTCGAGGCCATCTCACTTGACCGCATCGCGGTTGAATCTGTGAGTACCAGTGCGGGAACAACGCACAATGCGGATAACTCGATTTACACGGCGGTTGCCGTCGCAGTAAATGGAGCAATTATGGGTCAGGACGTGTTCTCAGCTGGTACAACTGGTACCAAGGACATTGACTTGACAGCAAACCCGATCACGATTCCGAAGGACGGCTCAACAACGTTTGAGCTCTGGGCGAAGCTTTCAGGCGTCCAGTCTTCGTCATCTGTTTCGGGCGCAACAACCGGTGTGCACCGTTCAGGTATGCAACCATCGCTTACCTTGGACAACAGCGTGGTCACGGGTGAATGGGACTCAAACTACTACTCGAGCACCAACATCCGCGCCACAGGTGACGCATCTGGTGAGCGTGTCTACGCATCATCAACCAACATTACCGACGGTAATGTAATGGTGACGCGTGCAACGAAGCCGATTGTGACCAAGCAGAACCTCTCGTCGACAACGCTTGCAAACATTGATCAAGATATCTTGAAGTTCAATGTGGCAGCGGACTCGGCAGGATCTGTGGCATTGAAACAGATCATGTTCTCAGTCACACAAACGGGTCTTACCTCACTTAGCAACTTCCGCGTCCGCAAGGGCACAACGGATGTGGCTCTGGGGAACGTCGCGTTTACTGGCTTCGGAGGTGACGGTTCCGCGTGTGGTGATGCAGGAGACACCTCAGACCTTGAGACTGGCTCCATGACATCGTCCACATGTACGGTCGTCATGTCCTTCACCAACGAAGAGGTGATCTCCGGATCGGGGAACACCTACACGCTCCACGCAACCATTGCGGGTGCAACGTCTGGTGACAGCTTGTCCGTATCCTTCTACCGCGACTCCTCAACGGATCCGGTTGTCACGGGATACCTCCAGGCAAGCGTTGCGCATGGCCAGATTCCTTCAAGCTCAGCCATCTTCAACATCGACACCGCGACAGCACCAGCGGCGACGGTGAATGCTACGGGTACATTTGTGTGGTCGGATAACTCCGAAGTTCCGCACAGTGACGCCGATGGCGGTTCAGCCGGCTCACGCGACTGGACGAATGATGTCTACGTTGAGGATATCAGCCAGACGCAGAACTTGAGCTTGTAATCCGTTACTCGCTCAAACAGAAAATCGCCCCTTTTCGGGGCGATTTTCTTTTGTTATCCTGCGTTCATCTATGCAATCCAAATCCTCGGCCCATTCGTGGCTTAAAATCGTTGCTTATATCGGCATTTACGGAGGGCTCCTCATGCCCGCCTTTTTTTGGCCGGTTGTCATTTTCCCGTTTGTCTTTTCAAAGCTCGCCTTTTTTCAGGTGTTGATTGGCCTCACGTTCCCCGCGTATCTCATCTTGGCATGGCGTGAAAAAGAGTACCGACCACGGCTTACGATGCTCTATATCGCCATTGTGGCGTACTTTATCGCCGTTGGACTGTCCGTAGCCTTCTCTGTTGATCCAGTTCGGTCGTGGTGGGGGAACCAGGAGCGAATGAACGGTCTCTTTACGCTTCTCCATTTCTTCGCGTGGCTCACGATGGCGATTGGGATGTTAAAAACATGGCCGCAATGGAAGAAGCTGTTAAATTTTCAAGTAGGACTTTCCGGATTCATGGCGCTCGTCGCCATTCTCCAAAAACCCTTCCCGCGGCTTTTGACATTTGAAGCCGGTGAGCGTGTGGGCGGACTTTTGGATAACCCAATTTACATGGGGGCGTATCAAATATTCAGTCTCTTCTTTCTGGCGCTTTTGTGGTTGAAGGAGCCTCGAAAAGGCATGAAGGTGTTTTACGCCATTATCGCCGCGCTGGACATCGGGGCATTTATCCTTGCGCAGTCACGTGGTGCGCTCTTGGGGCTTGGTATCGGAATCGTTGTTTTTGCGATCAGCTACGCTGCCATGACGCCGAACAAGAAAGTGCGTATGGGACTCCTTAGCTTCTTGCTGATTGGATTTGCTGGCTACGGACTTCTCTTCGCAACAAAAGATACGGAGTTCGTACGATCCACGCCGCTCGCGCGTTTCACGAATTTTCAAGCAGCCTCTGAGACGCGTTTGATTGCATGGGACATCGCGTGGCGTGGCTTTTTGGACAAGCCGATTACCGGATGGGGCTTTGACTCATTCCACATTCTCTTTAACGAAAAATACAATCCACAATCGTTGCGGTTTGGGTATTACGAAACATGGTTTGACCGGGCCCATAACACCATTATGGATGTGATGTCCATGACGGGTGCGCTCGGGTTTGTCACCTTTGCCGCGATTTATGTCACGCTGTTTACTACCGTGATACGCGGGTACCGAAAAAAATGGATCGACGCTCCAATCGCCAGCATTCTGCTTGGGTTACCGGTCGGATATTTTGTTCAAAACTTGTTTGTATTTGATCATCCGGCTGCATTTTCGATGAGTTACTTGCTCTTTGCGTTTGTCATCTCGATCGATTCAAAGGAATTTGGTATGCAGAAGGCGGATGAGGCAGATGTGGCTCCGGAGAAGCAAGGTCTCACCGGCGCGATGCTCGCAGCGTTTGCCGTTCTCGAGCTTGCCGCAATTTTTGTTGTGTGGAAGGGGACGGTTCGTCCATTTCAAGCCTCCATGCTGACTATTCGGTCGAATAACGCGTTTGCACAAGGGGAGTATGAAGAGGCATTTACGTATGCGCAGGAGGCGGCGACAATCTCCACGCCATATATCGACGAACAAACCTTTTTGCAGTCGCGTAACTTTATGCGCGTCGCGAACGCCGGTCAGGCTCAGAACGTTCCGAATTGGGAGGAGTGGTACGATCTCATTGTGGGGATTTCACGGGAGCAGATTGAAGCGCATCCAAAAAATGCGCATCCACGGTTTATTTTTGCGCGATTCGGAGACACAACGGCCGGGTTGAAAGAGGAGAGCGTTCAGATTGCCGACGAAGAGTACAAGGAGGCGATCGCCCTTAGCCCGAAACGTCAACAGCTCTTTTATAGCTACGCACGATACCTTATCCGCCAGCAGCGTTTTGAGGAGGCGGAGTCGGTGATGCGTGAGGTTATTTCCTTTGACGAGGAGATCGGAGAAGGGCACTGGATTTTAGGCTTGATGCTGCTGTTTGATCTTGGAAACATTGAAGAAGGTCCTCAAGAGATTGCGCGCTCACAGGAGACAATTGAGCCGTATGCACTCCGCGATGCGCGTGAGGTTCTTGCGCTTGCGTTTGCATACGACGCTTTGGGCACCGCGGAAAAAATGAAGGGGCTTCTTCCTATGCTCTCAACACTGCCGCGAACCGATATGGCCATTTATCTCGATATTGCACGACTCATGGAAAAGAACGGGCTTTTGGAAGAGCGTGATGCGATCGTTGGCGCAGTTGCAAACATTGATCAAGATTTGGCAAAGAAGTTGGCACCGCTCATGGGTGGAACAGTTGAAACAATTGACGAGTCCCTAAATCTAACGACAGCGACCGCCGTTGAGGTGGCGACAGGTACGGAAAGCGGGGGAGAAACGAGCTCAGGACCGCGTAAATAAATTTAAGAAAAGAGCCTGAGAGTCTTTCGCTCCGTCTCTATCCAGGTAAAGCGGGACTCAACGGTGGCGCGTGCGCGTTCTCCGAGTTCTTTACGCTTTTGTTGATCGTGGGAAAGGTTGTTTAGCGTACGGACGAGTGCGTGTGCGTCATTCGGCGGGATGATGACACCGGCGCCGTCTTTCAGCATCCAAGAGCATGCTCCAACATCCGTCGCGACACACGGGAGCCTTGCTGCCATGGCCTCAAGAAGTGTCCACGGCATCCCTTCTTTTGTGGAGGGGAGGAGGAAGATGTCAAAAGCAGGGAGGAGCTGTGCCGCGTCCGTTCGACGCCCCGTGAGATTAATCTGTCGCTTCGAGTCGTTCTCTCGTTGAAGTTCGGATTCTACTCGCGCGCGCTCCGGACCGTCACCGATGATCGTGAAATGAATATTTGAATCTAATTCTTTCGCATGACGAATCGCACCCATGAGCCACGGAATATTTTTTGGTGGGTAGAAATTCGCAATAATGCCGACCACGCAGGATTCGTCGGGGATGTGTAACTCTTTCCGCGCCGTCGCTCGATTCAAGAGGTTGTTATCAAATGCGTGCAGATCAATTCCGTTTGGGATCGTCACGATTCTGTCGCGTGGGGTGATTTTGAGTTGTTTCGCCACCTCTTCATCTCCGGGGTGGACGGTCACAATCACGTCCTTCTTTCGCGCGGTCCAGCGCTCAAGAGCGATATACATCCATTTCTTCCACGCGGGGGCGTGCTCTTCAAAGACCCATCCACCAATGCGGTAGATCACGCGAGGGCGGTAGGTGCCTTTTGATTCAATGTCAGCTGCAAATGATCCAAGAATACTCATTTTTGAGCTGTTGAGATGGATGACGTCCGGGCGAAACTCACGGATCAGCTTGCGGAGCTCGTGGAGAGCTGCAAGGTCGTGGAGTGGTGAGATGGCGCGTCGCATGTGTTCGAGGCGAGTGTAGGGCACCTGCATTTCTTTGCATTTCTCTTCCAGTTCTCCATTTCCGCCCGCCGCCACAAGAACGTGATCCCCTTGGGATTGCGCTGACTTCGAAATTTTGCTTAAAAATAACTGAACCCCGCCCCAATCCGAGGTTGTGGCGCAAAAAAGGATACGCTTGGCGGGCTTCATCATTGCCGCTACCATAGAGAAATCCCTTATTTTAAACAAGTGGGAGGCGTGTATGTGTGGAATTGCCGGAATTGTCACCGCAGGTGGTCAAATGCCTTCGAAAGAGGCTCTTTTAAAGATGTCGGCACGCGTTGCCCACCGTGGGCCGGATGGGGACGGCGTTTTTTTTGATGACGGCGTTGGGTTGGCGCATCGTCGGCTCTCGATCATTGATCTTTCCGCGCAGGGCGCACAGCCCATGAGAACCGAGGACGGTCGCTACACCATCGTCTACAATGGTGAAATTTACAATTATAAAGAGCTGCGTGGGCAGATTGGCGGCGCATGGAAGTCGGAGAGTGATACGGAAGTGCTTCTGAAGGGCTTTGAAAAGTGGGGCACGGATCTTTTTGCGAAGCTGCGCGGAATGTTTGCCTGCGCCATATGGGATACAAAGGAAAAGCGCGCGGTTTTTGCGCGGGATGCGGCGGGCCAAAAGCCGCTTTTTTACGCGCGTGGCAAGAACGGGGACTTGCATTTTGCGTCTGAAATCAAAGCGTTGCTGGAAGTTGTGCCAAAGCAGGTGGATTGGGATGCGATCCGACTTTTTTTGAGTCTCCAGTATGTACCTGCGCCTAAAACGGGTTTTGCGGGGATTTCGCAGATTCTTCCGGGGCGCGTGGTGACATATAAGGACGGGGAGTGGCGCGAGGAGCCGTACGTGCAATGGAAAAAGATTCTTCAGAGCCCGCGTTCGACGGATTCAGTAAAAAAGATTGATGAGGAAGTTTGTTCTCGTTTGGAAGACGCGGTTCGTGTTCGTCTTTTAGCGTCTGACGTTCCGGTTGGCGCGTTTCTCTCCGGAGGAATTGATTCCGCGGCAATCGTGGCATATGCATCCAAGATGAATAATCGGTCGATCCGAACATTCACGATAGGTTTCCCGGAGCTTGGCATGGATGAGCGCCCGGCGGCACGGGAGATCGCACGAGTATTTCATACAGATCATCATGAGTTTGAGGCGCGGGCCAAGAACGTTGAGTCTCTTTTAGATGAGCTCGTCGGACATTACGACGCTCCATTTGCGGATTCGTCGGCGCTCCCGACGTGGCTTTTGGCAAAGGAGACCGCGAAGGAGATCAAGGTTGTTCTCACTGGCGATGGCGGAGATGAGTCGTTCGGAGGCTATCGGCGGTACAGGCACTATGTAAATGCATTGCGAATGCGGGCGGTTCCATTTGCCGCTCCGCTGAGCCATACAATGGGGGGCGTATTAAATGATGCCCGGTTTCGTCGCATGGCAGACACCGTTCAAGCGTGCCGAAAGAGTCCGGAGCAGGGATATGCAGAGCTTTTTGCCGGCGCCTATTTTGGCACACGTCTTTCTCGAGACGTGCTTACTCCGGAGTTTGCACAGAATACCCAGGGTGCCGATGGGGTTGCGTGGGTAGAGGCGTTTTTGTCGAATATAAAAACCAAAAATGTTCACCCCCTTGAGGCGGCGATGTTCTTTGATCTGACGTCCTATCTCGTGGATGATTTGAACGTCAAAATGGACCGGGCGACCATGGCGTTTGGATTGGAAGCGCGTTGCCCGTTCTTGGATCGAAATATTGTCGAGTATGCATTACAAATGCCTTTGAACAATAAGTTGATTCATGGTAAGACCAAGGTGGTTTTGCGGCGTGCCTTTAAAGACGTGTTGCCGGCCTCGGTACTTGGACGAAAGAAGCAGGGTTTTCAGGTGCCGCTTTCATCCTGGTTCCGTAGTGAATTGCGCAGCACGTATCAGGATCGATGCCTTGGCGCACAGTCTCCGCTGAATAATTTTATGACATCGGAGACATTGTCTCGTCTCCTGAAGGAGAATGATGGCGGGGTTGATCACGGCAATCGTTTGTGGATGCTGGTCTCGCTCGCAACATGGCTCTCTCGCGTATGAAAAAAGTTGTTGTCACCGGTGGTGCCGGATTCATCGGCTCGCATTTATGTGAGGCGCTCGTACAAAAAGGTGAGTACGAGATTTTTTCGCTCGATAACTATTCGACCGGTCAAAAAGAAAATCATATTGAGGGCGTCGTCTACATCGAGGGAGACACGCGGGACATCGAAAAGAGAATTCAGTTCACGCCTGACATCATTTTTCACCTCGGAGAATATTCCCGCACATCGGAAAGTTTTAAGGAGCCGGAAAAGACATGGTCATATAACGTTGAGGGAACGTTCCGGGTTCTGGAGTTCTGCCGCAAAAAGAAGGTTCCAAAAATCCTGTATGCCGGCTCAAGCACGAAGCAGGCGGACGGCGGAGATGGCCGGAACCAGTCGCCCTACGCATGGTCCAAGGCCGTGAATACCGAGCTCATTCAGCGGTACCATGAGTGGTTTAATCTTCCCTTTGTTACGGTCTATTTTTATAACGTCTATGGTGGCCGCGAGATACGGGAAGGGGCCTACTCAACACTCATCGGAATCTTTAAACGTCTCCGTGAGGGAGGG
>JBNLCE010000006.1:12065-50586 GCA_050303655.1 Patescibacteria group bacterium
CTTCCGCTTACTGTTGTTTCACCCGGAACACAGCACCGAAGCTTTACGCATATCAGCGACATCGTCCGCGGCATTATTCTGGCTGCGGAAAAGGGTGAGGGAGATGGATACTGCCTGGGGCCGAAAGAAATGCATACGGTAAAAGAGGTTGCCGAAATGTTTGGCGGCGAGATCCAAATGCTTCCGGAACGCCCGGGAGACCGAAAAACGGTGGCGATTGATCTTACGAAAACCGAAGAAGAACTTGGATGGAGGGCGGAGGTTCGATTGAAGGATCACATCGAGGAATTTTTGCAGACTCTATGACGCGACGGATACTCATTTTTTCTACAGCGTACTTCCCGCACGTGGGTGGAGCGGAGGTGGCGATGAAAGAGGTGACAGACCGTCTCCCGCATTGGGAATTTCATTTGGTATGCGCCTCGCTTTCGCGCGGGCTTCCGCGCAATGAGAAGATTGGAAACGTGTACGTACACCGCGTCGGCCTTGGTTTCTCATTTGATAAATATCTCCTTCCGATTCTTGGGCTCATTCGTGCGTGGCGACTTGAGCGAAGCGGAGAATTTTTTGCCCTCTGGTCACTCATGGCGAGCTATGGAGGATTTGCATCACTTTTGTACTCATACGTTCATCCTCGCGTTCCGTTTCTTCTTACTTTGCAGGAAGGGGATCCGCTCGATCATTATGCGAAGCGGGTTGGCGTCTTGGGAGTATTCCATCGAGCGATCTTTCGCCGAGCAAAGCGAGTGCAGGCAATAAGTGCATTTCTCGCGGCCTGGTCCAAACAAATGGGTTTTAAAGGTGAACCGATCGTGATTCCGAACGGAGTACATATCGCTCACTTTTCCCAACCGATTCTGTCTGACGTCCGAAACTCCATCCGTGGTGAATGGGGAGTCCGTGCAGGTGAACATGTTCTTATCACAACCTCGCGTCTTTCAAAAAAGAACGGTATTGATACCGTCATCCAAGCGCTTCCGTTAATAGATCCAAGCTGGAAATTTGTGATTGTGGGCGAGGGAGAAGATCGTCCAAAACTGGAAGGGTTGATACAACAATTAAATCTTTCTGACCGTGTGGTCATGCTCGGACTTCGATCCCATGATGAACTCCCGAAACTTCTGGGCTCGGCAGATGTTTTTATCCGGGCATCGCGTTCAGAGGGTTTGGGGAATTCCTTTTTGGAGGCGATGGCTGCCGGACTGCCGATCATTGGAACGCCGGTTGGAGGCATCCCCGATTTTTTGAAGGACGGGGAGACCGGGGTCTTTTGCGAGGCGGACAATCCGGAGTCCATTGCCAAGGCGGTTCAAATGCTTGAAGATCAGGAGCGAAGACGACGGATTATCCAGAAGGGGATTGCGTGCGTCCAGGGCCGATATGAGTGGAGCGTCATCGCCAAAACCATTGAATCCATTTTTGATTCATTCAACGACTCGCAAGAAAAAGTATGAACATGTATTCACCGGGTAATGCCGCTAAGCAGTGGATCCTCGAACAGATCGAGACTGCTTTTAAAAATCGTGAGTGCAAAATTCTGGATCTTGCATGTGGAGAGGGGTGGATTTGGGAAAAATTTTGTGAGGCAAACCCACACGTATTTGTGACAGGCGTTGATACGGATGTCGACGCGATCCGTCGTGGGAACGGGAAGATTCCGTCTCACATAAAAATTGAGTTATCGCTCTTTGACGCGCAAAAACCGTTCACTCAAAATGATTTTGATGTTGTGACGGCGCTCTCTGCCATTGAACATGTTGTGGATCGTGTGGCGTTCGTGAAGACGGTATGGAATGCGCTTCGTCCAGGCGGTATCGCTTTCCTCAATTATGACGTGGGACACTTCCGCTCACGCAATATAAAGGAGCGGCTCATGGTTCCGGTGAGTCAGGTTCTGGCGCGATTTGGTGTTGAAGGTCCGTACATGAAACGGGTTGACGATTCCGCATTTATACGTCAGCTTGAGGGTCAGGGTTTTTTCATTGTCCGCCATATGAAGCATAATGCCGCAGGGCTGAAAAAAGCAATGAAAAAAGGGGGAAATGAAGCGGTAAGGCTCTGGATTGATTTTGAGACGCAGTTAAACGATGTGATGTCTCCAAGCCAACTGGATGCCCTCATGTATTCCACAACCATTGTTGTACGAAAGCCATGAAAATTGTATTTGCCACTGGAATCTTTCCGCCGGACTCTGGAGGGCCGGCAACGTATGTCGAGATGATGTCTCGCACCCTTCCGGGTGGGGGGCACGTTGTTGTGACGTATTCGGATGATGAAAGTTTGCGCGCCGGAATCGCGAAGTCCACTCGTCCTCATCGGCTTCGCCGTATTGCGGGCGGGCGTCTTCACGATTCGCAAAATGCGATGCCAGATGTTATTCGCATTAGTCGCCGCCTCCCGCTCCCGTTTCGATATTTGAAATACGCATGGCAGATATTTAAAGCTGCGAGAAAGGCGGACGTTGTGTACGCGCAAGGTCCTGTGTCGGAGGGGTTCCCGGCAACGCTTGGCGCCATGCTGGCGGGTCGACCGGTTGTGATGAAGGTCGTCGGTGACTACGCGTGGGAGCAAGCACGTCAGAACGGCGAGTCTCGTCTCCTGGACGCGTACCTCTCTTCTCGTCCAAAGGGTCTTCGAGATCGTATTGAGCGATGGACTGCGCGCCGAGCACAAAATGTGATCGTACCGAGTCAGTACCTAAAAACCGTTGTTCAGAAATGGGGTGTTTCGGATGAGCAGATTCATGTTGTAAAAAACGCAGCGGCAACCCCTGCTAATCAAAAAAATCGAGAGGACTTCCGAAGCGAGAATGCGATTTCAGAGAAGACTGTTTTTTTCACGGCCGTGCGCGCGGTTCCGTGGAAGGGGGTAGCGGAACTTATTGAATGGTGGTCGGATCTGCCAAAGTCACACATTCTCGTTGTCGCAGGTGACGGTCCTGAGTTGGAGGCATGGAAAGGTTTGGCTCGCAACATGAGTCTTGAAGATCGGATCCGCTTTGTAGGCCGAATTCCACGTGAAGAAATGGGGAATTGGTTTGCAGCCGCAGACGCGTTCATCCTTCATTCAGGATATGAAGGGTACCCACATGTCATTCCGGAAGCAGCATCGTTTGGTTTGCCGTGTTTTGTGAGTGATATGGGAGGGAATCCCGAAACGGCAGAGGATTTTCCCGGGCTTGTACGCATAATGCCGTATCAAAATAAGGAGGTGTGGATTGCGGAGCTTTCTTCATTTTCTGCATGGGAAACACGAGAGGCGTATCCGCATTCCCGCGATTTTAATGAAGTATGCCGTGAAACACTTCCTATTCTTCATGACGAAAATCGAGAGGTTCATGTCGTCATGGTGAGCTACGAAAAAGAATTATTGCGGCCCAACTCATCGCCGTGGACTCGAGTGATGTCGATGGCGAAAGACGGCTACTCCATTTCTGCATTGGTGATTTCGGCACTCGCTTCCAATGAAGACGTTTCGCAGAACGTGCCGGGGATGAATGTATTCGCGTGGCGTGGAGGCGCATTTCGACGGGTATACCAAGCGATTCGTAAGGGTGTTCGTGAGGTTCGACGGCATCGCGGGCACGCGGTTGTGACGGCGCAAGATCCGTTTGTTGCCGGGTTGTTGGGATATTGTATTTCGCGAATTGCAAATGTACCGCTTGAAATTCAGGAGCATGGCGATTTTTACTCCGGTTTTTGGGTAAAGGAATCATGGAAGAACCGGATGTTGTCACCACTGGGACGCGCACTCCTTCGTCGAGCGGAGCGCGTGCGTGCCGTGAGCGAGCGGATCAAGAAGAATTTGATACGTATTGGCGTTTCGGAAGATCGAATTGAGGTGATTCCGGTGGCTCATGAACTTGCCTTCCATCCGTGTAAAACAGAGGTGGATGGAGATCCGCGAATTGTGGTTCCATGTCGATTTGTTCCTCAAAAGGGTATTGATACGCTTCTTCGTGCAGCAAAGATCCTGAAGGAGAGGGGGTTGGATTTTCAGGTTGACCTGGTTGGAAAAGGGCCCGAAGAAAAGCGAGTTCGATCAGAGGTTCGAAACATGGATCTCGAGGATCGCGTACGGATTCTGCCATGGATGGATCGAGACGAACTGTTTGATCGCGC
Source organism: Patescibacteria group bacterium (assembly GCA_050303655.1). Taxonomy (GTDB): domain Bacteria; phylum Patescibacteriota; class Patescibacteriia; order 2-12-FULL-60-25; family 2-12-FULL-60-25; genus JANLIO01. The sequence continues at coordinate 16,187 of JBNLCE010000006.1, forward strand.
CGACCTCTTTGTGCTGTCATCCCGCTACGAAGGGTGGGGGAGAACGATTGTGGAAGCGATGGCACACGGTGTCCCGATCGTCACCACGGATGTTGGCTGTGTCGGAAGCTTTTTCCGCCCGCAGATCGACGGACGCGTGGTTCAGCCAAATGACGCGGAGGGTCTTGCCACAGCGATTTACGAACAGCTCACAGATCCGGAGCGGCGCATTGCGCTCTGTAAAAACGCCCGTGAGCGTGCCGAGTCATTACCGGAGCAGGAGGCGCTACATACAAAACAGCGCGATGGTTGGGCTACGCTCTTGCCGTGGAATACAGGCACGCGCTGGGAACTTTGGCTCCTTTCGCTTCTCGCGTTTGCGGTTGTCATGAGGCTTGCATCAACCTTTTTGTTCCACGAATCGCTTATCAACCGTGAATGGGGATTTTTTGCGCTGGTTGACCACTGGTTTAAGGGATATGGATATTCGTATGCGCTTGAGCCCGGTTGTTTGAGCGCATGGCGATCGCCGGGGTATCTGTTTTTTTTGACGGGTTTGTATTCGCTATTTTCTCCCCAGAACACTCTCGCTCACGCACTCGCACAAAATCTTGTTGTCGTTGGCATCATTTGGCTCGTCTACGCGGTTGGCCGTCGGCTCGCGGGGCGTCGTGCCGCCATGATTGCGGCATTCGTCATGACGGTGTACCCGTACACGTTCTACCACTACACCCAGTACTATCACACATTTCTCTCTAGCTTTTTCCTTCTGCTGTTAATGTGGTTTGTTTTGCGTCTCCGGGAAGACCGAGGAATGCGTTTTGCGGTTGGTTCCGGAATCTCGATCGCGGCGCTGGCGTATGTGCAGGGAACAATTTTGCCCGCAACGCCCTTTATCGTTTTGTGGCTTTTGTGGTGTTGGTGGCCGGATTGGAAGCAGGTGTTCAAAGCGGCGGCGGTTATGGCGGTTGTCTCCGCCGGGCTTATTGCACCATGGACGTACCGTAACTGGACGGCCTTTCACACGCTTGTTCCCCTCACAACCGATTTGGGTCACGCACTCATCAAGGCGAATAGCGAAAATATTTATTGGCTCACCGAAGAAGGGTATCCGCAGGAAGTGCAAACCGGACAATGGGTCACCTCTTCGACCAATCCGGACTACAAGTCGTACGTCCCTATTGACGAAGTTCTTCATGATCCACGACTCCAGCCATCGATTCTTTTTGACGAATGGCATCCAAAGGAGCCAGTGAGCGTTGCAAAAACGTGCCAAGAGCTCGGGCCTCTCAATGAAGCGGAGTTCAATCAATATTGGATGGAAAAGACGAGCGAGGCTCGAAAGCAGATGGGGCCCGCCGCCGTACTTAAGCTTCATCTTCAAAAAATAAAAACGTTTTGGCAGCCTTCGCTCTTCCCGTCGGTAAAACGGGGTGCGCCGTGGTCGTTCGCGGATAGTCCAATCAAGGTGTGGCTCGCACGAACCGCGGTAACGGTTTCCGCCGCCTTTGTGATCCTCTTGGGCGCCGTCGGACTTCTATGGAGGGTTAAAAAGAAGGACAAGAACGCCGTATTGGCGCTCGTGGTCCTCATTGTGTACACGGTTATGCACTCATTCTTCGCCGGATACACGAAATATCGTATTCCTCTTGATAACATCATGGCGATCTATGCCGGTTGTGCAATCGTGCTTTTTTGGGATATCTTGCGGAAGCGAAAACTATGATTTCCTTTGTTTTTCCGGCATTTAATGAGGAAGAGAATTTGAAGCGCTTCAACACAGAAGTCGTGCCTGTTTTTGATGCATTGGGCGAACCATACGAAATTGTGATTGTAGACGATGGAAGTCGCGACGGAACGTATAACACCGCCCGATCGATTCGCGGGCCGGTGCGGGTTGTGCCTCACGACAAAAATCGCGGGCTTGGTGCGGCGGTGCGAACGGGTATCGATGAGGCGCGTGGAGACCTTGTGATTACAATGGATACAGACCTAACCTTTGCACCGTCAGACGTCCCTCTGCTGCTTGCGCGTTTTCGTGAGGGGGATGTGGATGTGGTGTCCGGATCGCCGAAGCTCGCGGGATTCGGAGAGGATATTCCATCCTACCGTATTTTTATTTCGTCACTCGCAACGTGGGCGTATCGGCTGGTGATGGGCGCGAACGTCACGGCGATAAGTCCGATCTTCCGTTTGTACCGAAAGTCGCACCTGGACCAAATCGTGCTTCGTGGAACCGGGTTTGATATCAACGCCGAAATTTTGTTTTCACTCATTCGCAACGGAAGCCGTGTTGCCGAAGTTCCAACCATGTTGACACAGCGCATCCACGGAGAAAGTAAATTGAACTATCGTCGCGAGATGGCGCGCCATGCAAGCCTTTTGCTCCGCATGGTGCGGATGAGATTATTCGGAACGCCGCTATGAAGATTGCCTACATCACGAACAGTCGCTTCCCATCAGAGAAAGCGCAGAGTGACCACGTCATGGCGATGTGCGCGTCTTTTGCGTCTCTCGGTCATGAGGTGACGGTTTTTTCGCCGGATCGAAAGGGTACGGTCGCAGACGATCCATTTGATTATTATTCGAAGCCGCGAACGTTCCAATTTCAACGGATTCCGTGCGTGGATACGCTCCAGTGGCGATGGCTGGGTTCACTCGGTCTCTGGATTCAAACAGCAACCTTTATTGCGGCGCTTTGGTGGAAGCTTCGTCAAGAAAAGTACGATGTGATCTACAGTCGTGAGATCTATTCATTTCTTTTTCGTCACCCGCACGCCGCACGCATCTGGGAAGCACATTCGTGGCACACGTCTGTACTTGCTGTTCGTGTCATGAAGTCTCTTTCCGGCATTGTGGCACTCACGCAGGCGTCGGCGAAGCGTATTCGCGAAGCAGGAGTTGTAGAGCCTCGGATTATTGTAGAACCGGACGCTGTGGATCCCGCGCTTTTTCAAAATCCCTTACCTCGCGAGGTGGCACGTCAAACACTGGGTATTCACAGCGACGAATTCCTCTGTCTGTACACAGGGAAATATACAACCATGGGAATGGCAAAGGGGTTGGATGAAGCAATTCAGGCAGTGAAAAATTTGCGCCGCGATGGCCGACGTGTTCGCTTTTTGGCCGTTGGAGGAACGGAGGAAGAGCGCGTCCGTTATGCACAATATGCCGATGAAGGCGTTGGTTTTTTGGGGCATCAACCGCAAACGGACCTGCAGAATTTTTACGCGGCCGCTGATGTGCTTTTAATGCCATTCCCGCACACAGAGCATTTCGCATACTTCATGTCTCCGCTCAAGATGTTTGAGTATATGATGAGCGGTGTACCGATATTGGCAACGGATTTACCCAGCGTTCGCGAAATTTTGGATGAAAAGGCATGTCTTTTCGCCGCGCCCGGAGATGCAGCATCTATTCAATCAAAAATCGCGTACGCTATGGATCATCCGGAGTACACGCGCTCTCTCGCCGCAGAGGCAAAAGAACGGTCGGGCCAATACACGTGGGATCAGCGCGCGGCTCGTATTTTAGACTGGGTGAAGCCAGGTGTCTCGGAGAAGGACGAGACGCCATTTCAAAAGAAACGCTATCTTCTTGTTGCGGGTGCGCGCCCGAATTTTATGAAAATCGCCCCGCTGTATCGTGAGCTCCAGTCGCGCGGCGCATCTTTATTCCTTGTGCACACAGGCCAGCATTACGATGACATGATGTCAGATATCTTCTTTAAAGAGCTCGGAATTCCTGCACCGGATGCGAATCTCGCTGTGGGTTCCGGGGGGCGTGTTGCCCAAACAAGTAAAATTATGGAGTTACTGGAGCCAATCATTCATCGATACAACCCGGATGCATTGATTGTTGTTGGGGATGTTAATTCAACGGCTGCGGCAGCCATGGCCGGGGTGAAGGCGGGTGTAAAGGTTGCCCACGTTGAGGCCGGACTCCGCAGTTTTAACTGGTCAATGCCTGAAGAGCTCAATCGGATGATTGCTGATCATCATTCGGATTTGTTGTTTGTGAGCGACCCCAAGGGACTTGAGCACTTACAAAATGAGCGAGTTCCCACTGAACGCACGCATTTTGTGGGAAATATTATGATTGATACGCTTCACCACGCGGGAAGACAATCGAATGAAAGCACCCTCCTTTCTGACTTGAGTCTTGAATCGGGTGGATACGCGCTTTTAACGATGCATCGTCCCGAAAATGTGGATGAGCAGGAGTCCCTGCGACGTTTGCTTGATGTATTGGATAACATCGGAAGGTACCTCCCGGTTGTTTTTCCTATGCATCCGCGTACACAGGCTCGTATTCAGGAGTTTAGTATTGATATCCCAACAAATATCCAGGTGATTGAGCCTGTTGGGTATATTGATATGGTGGCGCTCATGAAGGGCGCGAAGTGTGTTTTGACTGATTCTGGAGGACTTCAAGAGGAGACAACGGCTCTTGGCATCCCGTGCTTGACCCTGCGAGAACAGACCGAACGTCCGATTACCGTCGAGGTTGGGACGAGTGAGGTGGTTGGGAATGATCCGGATAAGATTTTGGATGCCTTTGAGCGCATACTCCGGGGTGAGTGGAAGAAGGGGGCAGTTCCTGACGGTTGGGATGGTGAAACCGCGAAACGAATCGTGGATGTACTTATGAACACATAATGTATGCAACAGAAGCTTCTTTTTATCACCCCAAAAATTGATGAGTCACACGACGACCTCGCGTTTGCGAGTTTGTGGGCGCAGGCGTTTAAAGGCGCCGGTTTTGACGTCACGGTCATTTGCACGAACAAGGGCGTGTGCAATATGGATCTCCCGGTCTGTTCACTTGGCGGTGAAAAAGGCGCGTCTCGATGGCGACAGTTTTTGAAATTTCAATATTTAATTTCCACGTTGAAGTACGATCGCGTTTTTGTGCACATGACGCCGCGATGGCTGGCGTCAGGGTCGCTTATCTGGTGGCTCCGCAGGAAGCCGACCTATCTCTGGTTTACGCATTACACCCGCACGCTCTCGCTCAAGATTGGCGATAAATTTGTAAAACGAATTTTTGCGGCAACAAAAGAATCAGTACCTCACTACGACGGCGATCCGCGGAAGGTCGTGACCGGTCACGGCATCGACACACGCTTCTGGAACGTGGATCTGCCCGCGGATGATGCGCGTGAACCGAAGACGCATCTTCTGGCGGTGCACCGTATCTCACGCTCCAAGCGGTTTGACCTTGTACTTCGAACGCTTGCACTCCTTCCAAAGGAATATACCCTCACACACTACGGAAAACCGCAGGATCCGCGTACAGACCCGGATTACGCCAACGAAATCACTCGCCTTGTTCAGGATTTGAATTTGCAGGACCGCGTTCGTTTTATGGGGGCGGTACCTATGCCGGAACTCCGGTCGATTTATCCAAAGTACCGTGTGTTCGTAAACATGGTGCCAAAGACGATTGATAAGTCGGTACTCGAAGCCATGTATGCCGGACTGACACCGGTAATCAATCGAGGGCAGGCGGAAGCGATCGGCGGCCTTACATCACCATCCGAAGACACGCCGCAAAAAATTGCTGAGTACATTCAGGATCTGGAGTTAATGTCGACGGAAGCACTGCGCGGTATTGTGCGGCACGGGCATGCGCTTGAGTCGTTGATTGAAAAAATGTCGGTCTACATCCGGCCAGGAACATAGTTATGTGTGGAATTAACGGATTTAATTTTCAAGATCGAGCGAGGCTCGACGAAATGCATTCCGCAACTCGCCACCGGGGACCGGACGGGGAGGGTTTTTTTGAATCACCCGAAGTATCCTTGGCGCACAACCGACTCTCCATCATTGACCTGTCGGAAGCTGGACGCCAGCCCATGTCTACGAAAGATGGTCGATTCACAATTGTGTTCAATGGAGAGATTTATAACTTTAAAGAGATTCGTTCTCAGCTTCAGGAGCGTGGCGTGCGATGCGTAACAGAATCTGATACGGAGGTTCTGTTGAAGGCCTTTGCCACTTGGGGTGAGGGTTGTCTTTCGCGTCTGAACGGTATTTTCGCGTTTGCGATGTGGGATTCTCACCTCAAGAAGTTAACGCTGGTACGGGATCGTCTCGGCGTAAAGCCATTGTATTACTACTGGAACGGATCAAGGCTTATCTTCTCTTCAGAAATAAAGGCGATTTTAGCGCACAGCATTCCTCGTGAACTGGACGTGGACGCTTTTAATCAGTATTTCCGCTTTCTGTATGTCACGGGGGAGCGAACCATGTTCAAGGCCGTAAAAAAGCTCCTTCCAGGACATCTTTTGACCCTTCAGCGCAACCAATTTTCCATCCGAAGATGGTGGGAATTGAAGGAGGGAGAGGCGCTTACGTCGTATGAAGAGGCCGTCGAGAGGGTTCGACATGAAACAAAAGCGGCGATCCGACGCCAGCTCGTTTCCGACCGGCCCCTCGGCATTTTTCTTTCCGGAGGTATTGATTCAACGTCGGTATTGGGGGTGATGTCCGAGTTGGGCTCGTCACCGGTACAAACATTTTCGGTTGGATACGAGACCGAAATTCAGCCCGAAAAATTCAACGCGGACGCGGACTTGGCTCAAACGAGTGCAGAATATTATGGAGCTGAACATCATCGTTTTCTCGTGAAGCCGAGTGATGCCATCTCGGCGATGGAGCGGGTGATTTGGTCCATGGACGAGCCTGTCTCAAACCACATTCAAACGTCGACGTACCTGTTGGCGGAATATGCAAAACCACACATCACCGTTGCGCTCGGTGGTGATGGTGGGGATGAGTTATTTGGCGGCTACCCGCGATACTGGTGGGATCACATGATCGCGCGCATTCGACGTCTCCCGATTCCTTTTCAGCAACAGATTTTTGGAAGTATTTTGAAAGGCCTCGGTCATCCGGAGCACGTTGCAAAGTTTCAAGCGCGAAACGGTTACGAGCGTTTTGTGGGCTTTGTCATGCAGAAAGAGGCGGATGTTTCCGCTGTGCTTCGGTCGGATATCTGCCGCTCCGACGCCGCGACTCGCGCGTATGCGCCCTATTTTGAGCCGGCGTGGGACGATGTGACCAATCAGATGATGAGTGTCGACCTTCAAACCTGGATGCCGGACGAGTCCCTTGTGCGGACGGATAAGTTGACCATGGCGCACGGGCTTGAGGAGCGTGTTCCGATCCTTGATCACGAGCTTGTTGAGCTGTCTATGCGTATTCCGTCAAAATGGAAAGTGGGGAGCCGAAAACAGGGGAAGCGCGTATTTATTGATGCGATGAAGCCCTATTTGCCTCCTCATGTATTGTCACAGGAAAAGCGCGGATGGTTTTCGCCGACGGCAAAATGGATTCGCGGGCCTCTCCTTCCGTTCGTCCGAGAGGTGCTTTCGCCCAACTTCGAAGAGGGGACACAGGATTTATTTGATTTTGACGCAATCGAGCGCGTGCTGGACGATCACCTTTCTTTGCGTAAATATGGGGTAAATACCATCTGGTCAATTCTTACGTTCCAGCTTTGGTATCGAGCCTTTATGAGGGGATAGCCCGTATTCTTTGTATGAGCAATATTTTCATGACGTCAGACACCTATCTCCCCAGTATCGGCGGGGCAGAAGTTCATGTATATGAGCTTCAAACGCGCCTGCGGGCCGCTGGCCATCACGTGACGCTTTTTGTTGCGGATCCACGACCGCACGAGGAAGATGGAGAGGGGGTACATCGGGACTGGTGGCGGTTGCATCGTGCACCGGCGCTGTGGTGGAAGATGTGGAAGCTCTCAAAGGGCGCGGATGTGTACCATTCTCATTACTCGTATCGTCTTGCTGTTTTGAACGGAATGACGGCACGTTTGCGTCGGAAGCCGTTTATCGTGACCCTTCATGGGCTGGGGGTGTTGGACCATCCAAATACGCCATTTATTTTTGACATGATGGAACGGTTCTACCGTCGAGCCTCACTCGCGTTGGCGACACAGGTGATTTCCACGAGTCAGGATTTGGCGGATGTTGCGGCGCGCTTTACGTCTAAGAAAAAAATTCTCGTCATCCCAAACGGTTTGGATACAAGCGCCTTCCGTCCGCAGGGGGTGGAGAAGGTTTTACAGGTCACCGGCGGACCTCTCATTCTGACGGTGCGGCGTCTTGTGCCGAAAAATGGAATCCATTACGCGATTTCAGCCATGCCGTACGTGCTGCGTGCATTTCCGGACGCAAAGCTTGTGATGGTGGGCGATGGCCGTATGCGAGAGGAGCTTGAGGATCGTGCGCAACGCTTGGGCGTGAGTCATGCGTGCATGTTTATGGGGACGCGGCCGAATCAGGAGATCCCGAAAATTGCCATGCAGTCTGACGCGGTTCTCTTCCCCTCAACCGCAGAATCAACGAGTATCGCCTGCGCGGAGATGATGTCTCTTGAAAAACCGATTATCGCAAGTCGCGTTGGAGGCTTGATTGAGCTGTTGGGTTCCGAGAGCGAGCGGGGCTGGTTGGTTCGATTGGTGGATTGGGAATCGTGTAATTACGACGCGCCGATGGAACTTCCTGAAGACCGGTATGTTGAATTTGCCGAAACGATCGTACGCGTGTTGAAAGATCCGCTTTCATCGCAAAAGTGCCGCGTTGCACGAAAGTATGCCGTCGAGAATTTAGACTGGGGGGTTATTGTCCGCAAGACGATGGGCGTATATGGTTTGACCTCTGAATTATGATCGCATTTGTTCTTGGAACCCGCCCGGAAATCATTAAATGCGCGCCCGTTGTTCACGAAGCACGGCGCCGGGGTCTTCCTTTTGCCATTATTCACACAGGCCAGCATTACACGCCGGAACTGGACGAGCTTTTTTTTCGCGAATTAGATGTTCCCGAGCCGATTGCAAATATTCACGTGGGTTCGCGCCCCGCGCCAAAGCAGGTGGCGGCCATGCTTGAGGGTCTGCACGATGTTTTTTTGAAGGTGGATCCGAGCGTTGTCATCGTGCAAGGGGACACGAACTCTGTGCTCGGTGGTTCGTTGTGTGCGCACAAGATGGGGATTAAGGTCGCGCATCTTGAGGCCGGCCTCCGTTCCGATGACTGGGACATGCCGGAGGAGGCGAACCGTGTCCTCACGGGAGTTGTTGCCGATTATCATTTTTGCCCAACCGAATTGCAGAGAGAACGTTTGGAGCGCGAGGATGTTCGCGACGGCATTCATGTTGTTGGGAATACCATCGTTGATGCCACGCTTCATTTTTCAGAGCAGGCAAAACAGGCGTCATCCATTTTGCGTCGGCATAACCTGAAGTCCGGAGAATTCTTTTTAATGACCATGCACCGCCCGTCCAACGTTGATTCAACAGAGCGGCTGGAGAAAATCATGGCGATGTTTTCTGGCGTCGGAGAACGCATGCACGCGCCTATCGTGTTTACAGTCCACCCACGAACGGAGAAACGCCTTCGTGACGCAGGCCTCTGGAGCCGATATGAAAAAAGCCCACATTTTCGGCTCTTGCCACCGCTGGGCTACTTGGACCTTCTACGCCTGCAGTCAGAGGCGAAGCTCGTTTTTACCGATTCGGGAGGGATCCAAGAGGAAGCGAACATACTGTGCGTGCCGTGTATTACGCTCCGAGAGAATACCGAGCGTCCTGAAACAATTCATGCGGGCGGAAACGTGCTGTATGGCGGTACGGATGTCGTGGAGTGTCTCCGTCTTGCCGAGGAAATGACGGGGAAAGATCGGTCATGGACATGTCCGTTTGGAGACGGGAAAACCGCCCAACGTGTGATTGATATTTTGATGAAAGATCTGTAAGCAGAGCAGGGCTTTTCGCGATTGGAGAAACCTGTTACAAAGGGCGTATGGAATCTGCGCAGAATGTGGATATCGGAGGCGGGGCTGGAGCAAAAATTATGTGCTCTGTGCCCATTTTAACCTTGAATTCAAAGGCGAATCTCGAAAAATTGCTCCCCCTCCTCGTGAATCGATTCGATGACGTGTACATCCTCGATGGTAACAGTACGGATGGGACACAGGAGTATGCGCGGTCATTGGGTGTGCGTGTTGAACAACAATTTGATACAAATGAACCGAACCAGAAGATCGAGGATTTTGCGGCCATGCGGAAGAAGCTGTGGTCCAAGGCAAAACACGGATGGATGCTGACGCTGGACTCCGATGAAATACCAACTCCGGAGATGCTCGAAAAAGTTGAGCGTGTCATTGCGGCGAACGACACAAAGACGGCATACCGGTTCCAGAAGCTCATGCAGTTGCCGGACGGACGGGTGATTAGACACGCATTTTTTTATCCGGATTACTACATCCGCGTGTTGCATCGAAGCACGGGTATCACATTTGTGGATCGGAAGGTGCATGAACGTCTCATTGTTCCGAACGACGTCACGCAAATTGACGAACCGGAGGCCTTGCTCGCCGGCATTCCGGGAATTGCCGCGTATCGCAAACGGCAGCGATGGTATCTCTCACTCGAAGGCGCAAATATTCCGCCGACGTGGCATTATCTCTTTCGGTGGATCATTTGGTACAACCTCCGTTCGCTCGCCGGGCAGTTTCTCCGAGCCGTTCGTGCGAGTGCGCGCGGTCGACGCGCATCGGAATTTGCGATGCCGTGGAAGTACAATTTTGTGTATTTTGAATACCGCATCCTAAACCTTGTTCAGAACACGCGGCGATGGTTTGCTCTTCGGAGGTCAAAGTCAGCCAAGGGTGCAGACAACTGACATATGCTTCAAAAGTGGCGAAAAGTAATGGAAAAATACTTAAAAACCGATGTTGCGTACGTGGCAAAGGGCGGCTTTTGGCTCGCCAGTGGCGAAACCGTCGTTTCCATTTTAACCTTCATTTCAGCGGTCGCCTTTGCAAACTTTATCTCAAAGGAGACGTACGGATCATATAAATACATCCTGTCCGTTTTTGGTTTTCTTGGCGTGTTTACATTACGCGGTGTTGATCCACTCGTGACTCAGGCTGCCGCAGAGGGGCTCGATGGCTCTCTCCGTCAGGCACTTCGTGTGAAAACAAAGTTTGGACTTGCGGGTAGCTTGGGTTCCATTCTGATCGCGATTTATTTTTTGTATACCGGGAACCGGAGTATCGCGCTCGGCTTTTTGATTGCCTCAGCATTCGTTCCGCTCTCATTCGGAATTTACATTAACTACTTAAAGGGGAAGAAGCTGTTTCGAGTCAGTACAAAATACACGACGATCACGCATGCATTTACAACGCTTAGCATGATCGCGACAGTATTGCTGGTCGACAACCTTCTCCTTATTTTGTTTGTCGGATTGTTCACGCTTGCGCTGGCCCAGGCATTTTTCTATTTTCAGACGCTGAAGCGATACGTGTCGAATGATGAACGAAGTCCAAAGATGAGAGGGCATGGGAGCCATATGAGCCTCGTGAACTTTGTCGACAGTGTCTTTGGCTCGGTGGACGATATCCTGTTGTTTCATTTTTTGGGTCCGGTTGGGGTGGCGGTGTACTCCGTGGCGATTGCGCCGGTTCAACACCTCCGAAAAGTATCAAATTACGTGACAGAGCTTACGACACCGAAGCTCGCACGTCGCACTGTGGAGGAAATCGATCGTCATTTCTGGTTCCGTACCGTTCTCTTAACCGCGATCGGCTTGGTGCTGTTTGGTCTCTATTATGTGACGATTCCGTACTTTTTTACGTGGTTTTTTCCGAAGTATATGGAATCCGTTCCGTATTCGCAGCTCTTTGCACTTGTGGTGCCGCTCGGTCTGGCGCAGTCTATTTTGGCGGCGGCGCTCGGCGGAAAACTGATGCACATCGAGAAGAAATTATTCTACCTCTGGCTCATCCCGGGGATGTCGGCAACCGCCTTCATCTTTCTCTTTGTCGAGCGATATGGAATTTACGCGGTAATCTGGGCGCGGATCCTTGCCGTTGCCGCTGCGATCCCTGTAAGCTTTTTGATCTGGAGGAAGTTTAAGAAACGTGAGAGCACTTCCCACGCCCCGAAGACACAATAGCCTATGAAAATATTGATTCCGGTCCATTACTTTACGGATGATCCGCAAAGCGGACTGAACACAGAGCTCTGGAACTTCCCCACAAACCTGGCAAAGCTGGGGCATGAGATTTTTGTGGTTGCAACGGCATCAGACCTGACGCGCGAAACACGGCAGAGTCTTCGGGAGAAAGGGATTCGCTTGTATACAATCTACAGCCATAAAAAACATGGACTTGGAGAGGCGGAGGCACTGATGACGTTTCTGTTTTCGTTGCTTCTTCGTATCCGCTATCGGTTTGATTGGATTTTTGTTCCAGACGCGGCAAAGACACCCTTCTCAAGGTTTAAGCTTGGAGCTAAATTTGCAGGACGTTTCTTCACTCCGGAAACAGAGGAGATGAAAGAGTTTTTTAACTCCGGAGATTGGTACTTTGACCGGACACATAAGGACGAGAGCGAGGGGATTGAAGGGCGTCGCGATCCGTTCGTGTACCGGGTTTTTCAATTTTTGGCGAACCGCGTGTGGTTTCGGCTCTTTCCGGTTACACGTATCGCAGAGAATGCTGACATCTTGTTTGCGCAGGGCATGGAGCCATTACATTATGCACGATCTGTCGGGTGGAAAAATCCGGTGTACCTTCCCAATGTAGTGCAGGCAGACTGGTTTGACGCGCACCATGGGGAGCTCGTAGACACCAACGGGAAGTTTGTCTTTTTGTTCATTGGTCGCATTTTAAAGAGTAAGGGAATTTTCAATCTCCTTCCTGTTTTTAAAAAACTCGTGGAGCAACATCCAAATATCGAGTTGTGGGTCGTGGGTCCAAGTCACGGCTTGTATACCGACTTGTTGAACGAGGCGGTACAGGGGCTTGAGGACAAGGTAAAGATTTTGGGTCCAAAAAACCACCAGGAAATCGCAACGCTTATCCGTTCCTGCGATGTGGTTGTGGATCCATTTATTTACGCCTCATTCTCGACCGTGGCGCTTGAAGCGTTGTACTGCAAGAAGCCGATCATTGCGCCGCGCATGGGCGATACAAAGGATGTGGTGAAGGAGGGGAAAACGGGATACCTTGCGGATTCACGGGATCCGGACGAACTCATGCGTAAGATGGAGCACTGCATCATCAACGCCGACGACGCACAGCGTCTGGCGGAGGCGGGATACGAGATGGTGCGTCAACACGTTACATGCGAACGTATCGCGCGGGTGATTGACGAGAACTTTCGATATTATTCGGACGCCGAAAAAATCGCGCGTATCAACCGGGAGTTTGAAAGCTATTTTGCGTAGCGATTACCAAAACACAACTTCGTCGTTGATGTTCTCCACGATATCTTTCCGGATTTCATCGTTATAAATTCCGGCGCGGAGAATGAGGTTTACCGGGCCTTTTCCTTCGAGGATTTTGGGCGAGTCAACAAGGATGGATGTTCCGTACAGACGCTTTCCTTGCTTTGCTGGGCCGTTATCCAGAATGCCAACGATGGGTTCCGTGTTCAGGCCGAGGGCAATTAAATATTGTGAAAAGATGTGCGCGCCAAAAAGATAGGTTGGTTTGGAGCTTTCTTTCATCTGCGCGTTGAATGATACGATGTCGTCTTTCAAAAACTGAATAAAGTCCTCGAACAGTTTCTTGTATTCATCGTAATGACTTTCAAGCTCAACCTGCTTCACCTCTGAATCGGGTAGTTTTTCCGCGGCGTAGAAGATGCTGTGGTCGCGGAAGTACTCCTTTTCCAAAATTGTGAAACCGAATTTTTCGAGTAGATAATCCACGAGCGATTCGGTGAGGAAGAGCGTGTGCTCAAAGTTGATGCAGTTGGTGTATTTGCGCTTCAGCATCTCGTGCATGTTGGGAACCGAAATGAAGTGTTTGCCCCCGGCGGGGGTGAAGCTTGCGATGTGCGAGATGAAGAGCGTGGGATCGAACGCATGCTCAAGCACATGGGTATGAACCACGGCATCCGTTTTCCCGTCGTAGGTAAAGGTGTCGTCAAACCACTGCTGTTTCACGGTGATGCGTGGGTCGTCCGTGTCGGTGGTCGGATTTGGCTCCACAATCGTCCATGTGGCGTCCGGAACGGCCTGCAGATAGTCTTTTGCAATAAAGCCATGTGCGGCACCAATTTCCAGAATATCTTTCGGTTTGTACTTCTGCAGGAACGTGCTGAACGAACGGTAGTGCGCCTGCCAGGTTCCACCAATGCCTTCGCAGTGCTGGTTTAAATAGAGATATTCAAGGGGAATTAGGTTCGCGAGCTGGATGATGCCGCTCTCCGAGCAGATCTTCCATTCCATGTCGGCAAAAAGATCCTCTTTCGTGTCAGAGTCGGGGTCGACACACCCCATAAAAACAGGAAAGTTTGGGATCGTGTAGAGATCTTCCATGGGTTTCCCGGTAATGACGCTATTTGCGCGCGGGATCAGAGTATCGAGTTTTGGCATATAGTAGGATTGTAGGAAGGTAGGATAGTAGGGGGGGTCGGCTTTAGTGTCCCCATGCACCATCGCCTTTTTTGAGTGTAGCACTATGTAGGTCGATCGGCGTGAAGAATTTTTCGAGGATATGGAGGCAGGCTTCTGCCACGGCGCTGTCACCACCGCAAGACGTGGTCACAAAGTGAGCTTTTTCTTTGGTCGTGAAGAAGGCGTTTGCCGGCGCGATTCCGTAGGCGACCGCGGCAAATACGCGGGCATCAAAAATTCCATCACCCATATAGATGGTTTTGGAGGGGTCAAAGCGCTCCGCAATCCACTGACTTCGTTCGAACGTGCTCACAAGGTGGAGGGGGAGTTTCATATCGTCCGCCACACGTTTCTTGGTGATTTCAAATCCACGCTTGTCTCCGGTGACAACGCAGATTTCAAGATGTGGCTTCAGAAGTAGAATGGCGTCGTGGTCATCCGGCCCGAATTTTTTGAACATTTTGCCTTCGGCGGTGTAGTACGATGCGCCGTCGGTCAAAACTCCGTCCACGTCGAGGATAAAAGTTGTCATCATATTCTTATACGATTCGTCCCATGCTCTTCAGCTCGCGATACATGTGATATTTCCCGTAGTAGAACAGGAAGTGATTGAACGGGTGGTGGTGGAGTGGGGACATATTCAACCAGATGATCGCGGTTAAGAGACGAACTTTTTGAACATCAAACCCTTCTTTCTTGAGAAAGTCGAATAAAACGGTTCGGCAGTCGTTTAACACGCTCTTGGTCAAGATATCGCACAATACAGATCCGTCTTCATTGGTTCGCACGGTAAACAAATCACGGTTCACGAGCGTATGGCTGATGGTAAGGCTATGGTTCAGCTTCGCAAAGTCATAGTACATGTCGCCGGCCTCCATGAGCCCGCCAAAATCTTGTCGCCAATCAATCAAGCGGAATCCCTCTTTTGTTTTGATGATGTTATCCAAAATAAAATCTCCATGGATTCGATGTGGCACAGCGTTGGTGAGCCAGTGAAAGTCTACGGCTTGGAGCATCTCCAGAACAGGTGGAACGCGTTCCTCGTTAATGATGTGCGTCCGGTCCTCTGTCCCGCTTTCCTTGAGGAATGTTTTTACGCGTTTTTCGGTTTTATCTTTGTAAAACTCACGACAGACCGTTTGGAATTGTGAAGGATCGATGTCGTGCTTCGGGATCCAAAGATTCTGCTTTGCCCAAGCAAGGAACTGCGAAAAATTATGTGGATTCACCACATCGGCGTACACATCACCTTGTACAAACTCGTAGCGGTAAAAATTCTTTCGCTCACCCTGAAGGTTGGGGACGAGGCTGCCGAGTTGCCGCGCGCGCTCGGCTCGACGCTTTAAAATGTGTTCATTGAAAAAGAATTTTACGACAAAGTCATCAAACAAAAAGATTTCTTCTTCGTATTTATCCAAATTGTGAAATGCGTCGGGAACGGTCTCACGAGCCGCTTGGAGCGCGGCTGTATTCCCAATGTCGCGCCACACCGAGAATTCCGAAAGAGAGAAAACAGAGCCCCGTTTCATCATCTCCACAATTGTGTCGCAGTCATTTAAAGAGCCGTTGTTCGGGTCTTGGGCATACAGCTTTCGCAGTACGTTCCAAAATTCCTCGTAATCGCGGATACCAACGAGTCCGATATGGATAAAGTCAAAGTCAAGCGCGCCCTTATCACGGAAGATGAGTTCGTTCTTACCCATCACCTGCCACGCCGCGTATTGAGAGGAGTCATTGCCTTTTGAAACCCCGATCCAATTGGAGTCCAGTGCAGGTGGCGTCGCGTCTACGAGCGTGTCGCTGGCGTGATAGATGAACGGACATTGAAGCTGATCCGCCGCTTGCAGCATGGAATAGCCAAGACTCGATCCCTGCCCGACAAAATGATCAACCGCCACAAACTCAAACGAACGATCCGGATAGGTGAGTGTTAAAAAGTCGCGTACCTGGTCGCCAAAATATCCTGTCGTGACCACGAAAGGCGTGTCCTTTGGATAGGACTCCACGATGTACGAGATAGCGGGCTTTTTTCCAATCCGGACAAGCGCCTTGTTCGTAAACTGGGTGAGCTTTCCGAGTCGCTGGCCAACGCCGCTCGCTGTAATCAGGACTTTGTAGGGGGTCATGCTTGTTGCGTGTTCAGATACGCCAGTGTCTTTTCAAGAGCCTGAGGGTTTCCGGTATCAAGCCAGACCGGGAAGGTGATGACGTCAGAGTTCATCCCGTCCTTCAGCATCTCATTCAGCGGCATCACATCATTCAAGTTTTGATCCTGCGTGTCTGCTTTGTAGAGCGCTTCAAGATGACGCCAGTATGACGCATAATCCGCGACGCCGAACAGCCCAATGAACACCTCCTGCGATGAACCCTGCTTCTTTTCATTGATATTCGTTGCCTCGCCGTTTTCTCCCATTTCAACGGTTCGATACTGGCTTACGTCTCCCTCCATGCGATAGCTGGCCATCCAATTATTATCTGGAGCCGGGATCTCGCGGCCAAAGACGAGTGTGTCACAGGCATGGAAGATGAATGGACATTGAAGCTGATCCGCCGCTTGCAGCATGGAGTAACCCAGACTGCTTCCCGGCCCTTCGTAAAGGTCGACCTCAACAAATGTAAAGCTGTGGTTCGGATACAGACGAGGGAGAGCTTCCCGAATTTGCTCACCCAAATATCCCACGGTAACGACGAACTCCGTGTCTTTCGGGTGTGCATCAATGATGTACGAAATGGCCGGCTTGCCGTTGAGCGGCACGAGCGCTTTGTTTGTCTGTTTTGTCAGCTCGCCCAAACGGGAGCCGGTGCCGGAGGTTGTGAGAAGTACTTTATATGGGCTCATAGTTTAGTTTGTGCGGAGTTGGTTTGTGACGTGTGCTCTAAATTCTTTGATTTTGGCATTCACGGAAAGGTCGGGCTTAAAGATGGAACCGGTTCCGCACACCAGCATGTCTGCACCATTGTTGATCATGGTCGCTGCGGTTTCAGGACGCACGCCTCCGTCAATTTCAATCACCACGTTCGGGTGGTTGTAGAGCTTTTGTTTCAAATCTTTAATTTTATCGAGAACCTTCGGGATCAGCTGATGCCCCACGATGCCGGGGTTGATCGCCATGAGTGTCACGAGTTCAATGTCGTCAAGCACATAATCCAGCACATCGAGCGGCGTTCCCGGGTTGATGCCCACACCGGCTTTTGCACCAAGGTCGCGCACCATCTTAATGGCATAGTGCAGGTGCCGCGTTGATTCGGCATGCACCGTGATAATTTCCGCACCGGCTTCCACAAACGCGGGGATGAACTGCTCCGGCCGGTCAATCATCATGTGAACGTCCACCGGAATCTGCGTGACGGATTTTACCGCCTTCAAAAGCTCGGGATGAAAACCGAGGCGTGGCACAAAGTGACCGTCCATGACATCAAAGTGAATGTGGTCGATCGGTCCGTTTTCAAGAAGCTGAATCTCGCGCCGGAGATCAAGCATGTTGCCGCAAATGAGCGACGCCGCCAGTTTAAATTGAGGTTCTCCGTGTAGATTCTGCATAGGTTATTCAAGATTTGAGTGTCGCGCCCACATGGTGTCATGTGTTTCATTCATCGTCTGCATGAGTTGAAGCACCAGCGCGTCCAAGAGGATGAGGAGGCATTGTTCGTTCAGCGTTGTCATGGGCTGGACGGATGAAAAGCCTTCGACCGCCTTGGTTTTTGATGGGGCGGGGAGGTGCACGATGACGTCAGCAATTCGACCCATGCGTGAGTCCGGGTTGCCGGTGATCAGTCCAACGGTGGCGCCATTCTTTTTTGCAATCTCAACGATGTTGTAAATGGTTTGGGTTTCACCCGAGCCGGAGCAGGCAAGAAGCACGGATCCTGATCCAATGTGAGGGACGGTTGTGTCGCCAAGGTGGTACGCCTCCTTTCCTAAATGACCCAGACGCATGGCAAAGGCTTTTGTGGAGAGGCCCACGCGCCCCGCGCCAACGGTGACAATTTTGTCTGCGGCGAGAATGGCGTTGGCAAGGGCGTTTGTATGCTCTGGATCCACGCCGCTCAATACCGCGTCAATTTCTTTGAGGATGGATTCGGCATGTGTCCTGATCATATCGGTAACCTTGATATTTTTGTCGTCCGTCGACGGCGTGACCACGAGTGCGGTTACGTCGGTTTCTGCGGTGATTTGGTGGGGAATATTTGCATCGTAGGAGATGCTTTCACCCTCCGAGATTGCCGAGGTTCCGGCGCGATTTTGGACGGTTGCGCGACCTCGTAATATGACGACGGTTTGCCGCAAAATATGCGACGTTCGCACGCCATCAGCGTAAAAAACTTTATTATAGGCACTGCCTTTTGGCAAATGGATTGTCTCGACCCGAAAGTCACGATTCGTCTCTATTTTTTGGTCCGTTCCGTGCTCGAATGCGCGGGTTGGCTTAGGAATTTTTGCGATGGGATACAGCCCACGCTTGGTGAGCTGATAACCCGGTACACCATCCACCTTCAGCTCATCATCGATGCAGGCGAAGAGCTCTTCTTTTGGCCACGCAAGTGTGAGCGGAAGGATGTCGAGCCGGCCGCGTTCCTTTTCAAGATTGAAGGGCGTCTCCTGCGAGAAGCGGGGGAGTTTGTATCCAAGGAGTCGGTTGAGTGCACGAAAACCGTCGCGTTGATGAAAGCGGATTCCGATTCGATTAAGAACCGTTGCCACGCGGTAGTAGTTGTTGCTCACGGATAGTGGCAGCTTGTTCTTGTCGAGGTGGAGGAGTTTTTCAAAAAACGAGCGCTTAAAGATTGCGCACAGTGAGATGAGTCCGTACGGATACCCGCCGTCAAGAACGCGTTTCCACGATTCGGGCGTCACAGTGGCGTAGTCAAGGTGATCGGCGCTTTTGAGTTTGAGCGGCTCAAGCCCCTTTCGAATTTTTCCAAAAAACCACCAGGTATATGGAAGGCAGTCGATTTGATGTTCCCGCATGTCGCTCGCGACATTCTCAATTTTTTCTGGGTCCACCATGCAGATATGGTCCTCGTTCCACAGGAGCATGTACTCGTGTCGCACGGCCGGAAGCATCTCGAAAGCGTTGTAGATCCATCCGCGCGAATCATCCAGGAGCTCAAAGAGCGTCATGCGGTCTCCCAGATGCTCCTTTAGAAATCGAATGGCTTCCTCGCGCTGTGAGCCACGCACATTTACCACCCAGTTATCGCTCAAATCCTTAAAAGAGCGGAACGAATCCTTCATGTGCTGGAGGCGTTCTTCGCTGTTGATACGGATGTTCGCAAAGATGCTTAACATAGTTTTTTTACTGTATCTCCGTAATTTGACAGACCACCCGCAATCCTTCAAGATAGTTACCTATTTGAACGCCGAAAATGGCGTTCAGGGATGATGATCATGGAGAACATAAATCCGGACGGAGGAGGGGCGCATCAGTACAATGAAACGTACTTCGAGGCCGGCCTGGCCGCGGGGATTTCAGGCTATATGAACTATAGCTGGATGCCGGAGCGGACAATCCGCATGGCGCATAAGTTCATTCATAGGCTTCCGATCGCACCGGGTGAGGTCGTATTGGATTTCGGGTGCGCCAAAGGTTTTTTGGTGAAGGCGTTTCGTATTTTGGACGTTGAGGCGCACGGCGCAGACATCTCAGAGTACGCAATTTCGCAGGCTCCAAGCGAAGTGAAAAATTTTTGTACACAAATTCAGGGATGCGGCGATGATGCGCTGTTTGAGCGAACGTATCACTGGCTCATCGCAAAGGATGTATTTGAACATGTTCCCGAAGAGGAGTTGCGTGTGCTGCTCAAGGGTGCGCGTCCGCATGTGAAAAAGATTTTTGCCGCGATCCCGCTTGCTGCCGATGATGAGAGTGGAAAATATATCATCCCGGCATACGACCGCGATGTAACGCACATCATTGCAAAGACAAAGGAGTGGTGGAGTTCGCTGTTTGAATCCGAAGGGTGGAAGATAGATTCCTTCTCCCACTCGTTTGATGGCTGTAAAGAAAATTGGATGGCGTGGGAAAAGGGGAACGGATTCTTCATTCTGTCATCCGGTTGATTTTTTATATTTTTATAGTTAGGGTGAATCGGCAAGTACGCACTTTTCACTTCAACACTCCGGAGGTTTCGGATGAACAAGAGACAGGATCCACTTCGTCTTCCGGTGCTTCCAAGTGGCACCGGCGAGTTCGAGCATCGCGTGACGTATGTGTACAGCCGAAAGCACCGCCGCAAGGTGATTCGGCTTCAGAGCACGGGAGCGGGTCGGCATCGCGCTGAGCACACCGACTTCACTCTTCTGGCCGACGACGGCCGGATCATCGGGTCTCGCCCCATTACCGACGAGGTTGCGGAATTCATCATCGCGAACTTCGAGAGGCGGGGGGCTACGGCGTCGTTCAACATCTACGAGAGCGACCTCGAGGCCGGAAGGCTACTTCCTCGCGAGGTTGTCGATGTGTCGCCGGGCGACGTTCGACATGTGCTGACGCGGGCCGAGCAGACGTTCACGTCGACCGGGCATAAACTGGCGCACCACTGGCCCATCTTTCGGAAGCTGCACAAGACGGGCTTCGGGAGTATTGTCCGCGCCACGCTCACACTGCATCAGAAGTGTTCGTCGAGTTGCTCATACTGCTCCACCATTGCGCGTCTTCGGGACGATTCCATTTCGCTCATAGAAGCGAAGGATTTTGTGTGGAAGCTGTACCACGAGCAAGCGGCATTCAACCGCGAGCGTTTCCCAACGCACAACCGTATGTACCGCGACCTTACAGGGTCGGACATCCGTCTTCGCGGGTTGATCCTCTCCGGAGGAGGCCAGCCAAATTTGTGGCCGCACTTTGTCCCGTTTGTGGAGTGGCTTGCGTCGCTCGACATTGACCTCGGCCTCATCACCAACGGCTTCCCAAAGCATGTCCCGGACGAGGTCTACAAACACTTCAAGTGGGTTCGCATCTCGATCACACCGGAGGACGCTTCGCCGCACTACAAGGACGGGCGGTTCGATCGGCAGCCGATTCCGGCTTCCCTGAAGAACAACCCGGACGTCACGGTGGGGTATTCGTACGTCTACGGACCGTGGACGGACGATGACATCTTGAAGCGCATCGAAGAGTCTATGGAGAGGCATGGCTTCGACTACTGCCGCATGCTCACGGAC
The DNA here is from genome assembly GCA_050303655.1 of Patescibacteria group bacterium. Classification (GTDB taxonomy): domain Bacteria; phylum Patescibacteriota; class Patescibacteriia; order 2-12-FULL-60-25; family 2-12-FULL-60-25; genus JANLIO01. Next base: position 37,765 of record JBNLCE010000006.1, read on the forward strand.
TGCAACCTGACACGCTCGGCGCAACTCCGCGCACATCAGGATCTTTCCGAGCGGCTTCATCGGCTTGCGTACATCGCGGACGACGGCACGCCGCTGGGGCGCTTCTTCCACCAACTGAAGTACCACGGCACACCGGAAGAAGCTGAGGCGCTTTGGGAGGACGGTCAGTGCTTCCTGCAGGCGTACAACGTCTTCTGGGATACGACCGGCCATGATGAAAACGGACATTCGTACTGCTACGCATGTGACTCCATCACCGTCCTGGCCGAGGAGTCTACGGATGACCGTGTGTCGGCAGCGGAGCGGCGCTTCGACCACACCAAGTGGGGGACGGTGCCCAACACCGAGGTCGAACGGCTCTTCCGCGAACCGTTGCGGCCGTACTTTGACCCTCGCAAGGTGTGCAGCGCGTGTCTCTTCATGCGCAACAACGACGTGGTCAAATCTCTCATCGAGAGGAAGGATGTGCCTGTGCTTGGGGACGCGGTCGACCACGTGAACTTTCCCTAGAGCGAATCCCGGTGGGAACGGGTGACGCTCGCCGTCCAGTACTACGCTGGGCGGCTTTTTTTATCCCAGTTCTTTGTTCTTTGCGGGTGGTATGATAGTTTGACGGAAACGAAATATGCCGACATCTGAAGATATTAAAGGCTTTTACACCACACATGCGGATACGATTTGGGAGAAGCGGTTCAACTCTCCGGACCCGCTCCGCCGCCATGCGCACCGCGTTCAGTATGAGACGCTGCTTTCGCACGTTCCTGCGGGTGAGTCGGTATTGGATGTTGGGTGTGGAGAGGGTGTGATTCCAATCTTGCTCGCCGAGCGCGGCACCCGGGCAACCGGGATTGATATTTCCCAACCAAACATCGTCGCGGCCAAAAAGATAGCGGAAGACCGTGGCGTCTCGTCTCTCACAACTTTTCAGGAGGGTGACGCCGAACACGTTCCATTTGCCGACCGGTCGTTCGATACCGTGGTGTCCTCGCACGTGCTCGAACACCTTCCGGATTTTGATAAAGGTCTCCAAGAGCTGTGCCGCGTGGCCCGAAAGCGGGTGATCGTTGCGTTGCCGACATGTCTCAATGCAAGTGCGGCTGTTATTTTGGGTGGAGACTACGGGTTCTGGAAATTCTCAAAACGTTCGTTGATGGCTCTACCGTGGGGGTGCGTCCGAATTCTTCTCAATATCTTCGGCGAAGGTGTGCAGGAAGGGTATGCGGGAAAAGATGAGTTGCCGCACATCTGGAGGTATCCGTGGGTGATGCGCCGTCGGTTACGGCATCCTGACTTTGATCAAAAGATTTACTCGGCTTCAACGTTCGTACTTCCGTACATAAAATCATCGCTCCCGTTTGTACGCTGGTTCGAGCGCTTCCGTACCGCGCCCGTACTCCGGAATTTTGGGTACGGTAGTTTTATGGTTCTTGAGCGAAAAGAGGAGCTGCAAGGGTTGTCGGAACAGGCGGAGTCAGGCAATCTAAATGAATCGTGAGAAATATATGTCGACGTATCTCGTAACCGGTGGCGCTGGGTTTATTGGCGGCCATCTTGCCGAAGCGCTTCTCAAGGAAGGTTATCGCGTCCGGGTGTTGGACAATCTCTCAACCGGAAAGCGGGAGAATATCCCTGAAGGTGCGGAATTGTTTGAAGCGGACTTTACGGATCTTGAAGCCATCCGACCTGCCTTTGAAGGTGTGGATGGCGTATTCCACGTTGGTGCCTTGCCGCGCGTGCCATTTTCCATTGAACACCCAATTGAATCGTTCCATGCAAATGCACTCGGAACCTTAAACGTGCTTGTGGCTGCCCGCGATGCCGGGGTAAAGCGCGTGGTGTATTCCGGATCATCATCGGCATATGGGGCAACGGATGTGTTACCCAGCCATCCGGAGCTGCCGGCAAATCCGCTGAATCCATACGCGCTTCAGAAGTACCTCGGGGAACTGTTATTGAAACAATTCTCCGACCTCTACGGGATTCAAACGGTCTCACTTCGATATTTCAACGTATATGGACCTCGCATGGCGGATGAGGGCGCGTACGTGACGGTGATCTCGGTATTCGCTCGGCAAAAGAAAGCAGGAGAGTCGATGACGATTCACGGTGACGGTGAACAGACGCGCGATTTTACACATGTGTTTGATGTTGTGCGCGCCAATATGCGTGCGATGCAATCCGAAAAAGTGGGAGGCGGGGAAGTGTTGAACGTTGGGAATGGGCGGAATTTTAGTGTGAATTACATCGCAAAGGCGATCGGTGGCCCGGTTGTGCATACCGAAGGACGGGGAAAGGCGGAGGCGCGGCACACCTGCGCGGATATTACGGAAACAAAGGAGCTCCTCGGCTGGGAGCCTGAAATTGAGTTTGAACAAGGCCTCGCGGACACAATCAAGTGGTTTGGGCTTTAAATTTACGTCCCTTGTCGTCGAAGGACGATCCCAACCGTCTTCAAGAGAATCGCAGCGTCAAGGACGAGCGAACGATTTTTAATATAAAAGAGATCGTACTGAAGTTTTTTCAAATTATCCTCAAACGTTCCGGCGTAGGGGAAGCGAACCTGCGCCCACCCGGTGAGTCCCGGTCGCGTTAAATGACGCAGGGCGTAATAGGGCATCTGCGCCACAAGCTCGTCAACGAATTCCGGGCGCTCCGGCCGCGGACCGATGAGCGACATGTCACCACGGAGCACGTTCCAAATTTGCGGCAGTTCATCCAACCGCGTTTTGCGGAGTAGGCTCCCAACTTTTGTCACTCGAGGGTCATCCTTTTGCGCGAATTGTGGCTTCCCACCCGCCTCTGCATCCTGTCGCATGGTGCGGAATTTCCAAATGCGAAACGGCTTGCCGAGCCGGCCGACGCGGATTTGAGAATAAAGAATCTCTCCCGGCGACGTGGCTTTAATCAGAAGTGCAATGAATGGATAGAGAACCGCGGTTATCACTGCGATAGGAATAGCCACAAAAACGTCCGTCCAACGCTTCACGCTCTCATACCACGTCTTCTCACGCTCACGGAGGTGCTCGAGAAACCACACTTGGGACACAAATTCGAGCGGCACGCGGCCGGTCATGGTCTCTTCAAATACCGCTCGATCCAAAACCGCGACCGGCATAAAGAGGGTTTTGTAGAGCGCCTCGCGAAGACGAGGAATCTCATGTGGCGGATGACCGAGCAGAATGGTGTCGATCTTGTGCTCTTCCACGATTTCCGGAAGATGCTCAATGGAGTGATGCCACGTAACGGTTTCAGACTCGAAGCGCGTACCTTCTTCTGTTTCCAGAACACCGGCAAGTGAGAATCCAAAGACGGGCTGCTCAAAAAGCTGCTGCATCTTCAGTGCGTCTCCACCACTTCCAACGTAGAGAACGCGGTTCTGAAAGAATGCGCTCACAATGAAGCGGTTGTAGAAGAGCCGCCATCCGTAGCCAAAGAGCAGGGCGATGGCAAAGTAGAGGAACAGATTGGTTCGCGGCTCAATGGCAAAGAACGGGGTCAAGTAGAAAAAGGCGAGAGCCACCGCAAGGTTGGCGATCATCCCTTCAAGATAGAGCCGGAAAAATTTGATACCGTTTTTGAGTTTCCCTAGGTCGTAGAGTCCGGCGATATAAAATCCAACAATCCACAAGAGCGTAATGATCCCAAACGGCATTTTATGGAGATCCCATGTTTTTCCCGCAATTTCGCCGTAGCGCAAAAAGAGGGTCAATAAAAGCGCGAGTTGGAATAGGATGATGTCCCCAATGAGGAGCGTGAGCCGTTTAAATCGTAAACCAAGTCCGATCATATTCTGTGGCCATTCTTACCATAAAGCACTTTGATTGTATAGGAACGCCCAATCATCTAAAATGGGAGCATTATGATTCGATCAACGGCCAGGTATGTAAGGAAGGAATGGAAGATGCTCGCGAAGTATATCTTTGTTGGAGGAAGCTCTTTTTTTGTAAAGGCGGGGAGCTATGGTCTGCTCTCGCGTGTGCTGCAGGTTGGGGTCGACAATAATCTCCTGAATGCGGAGGCATTGTTCATTACCATTATCTACAACTATGGACTCCATCGGCTTTGGACATTTCGTGGAAAGGAAATGGCGCCTGGGTCGGTCGTTCGGTATCTCATTGTGGTGGGTCTCTCAATGGGCTTGGACGTCGCGCTGTTCTATATCTTGAACACGCTCGCAGGAATCTATGATGTGTATGTTATTGTGATCATTGGAGTTGTGAATGCGGCGTTCGGATTTTTTGCACACACCTTCTTTTCGTTCCACCACGATCCGTTCCGCCGTAACGGACAAAAACCAAAACCATCATATGCCAAAGAACACGCGGACGTCTGAACGTAAAACGGTTCTCGTTACCGGCGGGGCCGGGTTCATCGGTTCATTTTTATGCGAGTCGCTCCTCGAAGCCGGGGCGCGCGTCATTTGCGTAGACACATTTGTCACTTCACAGGAGTCGAATATCGATTCCCTGCTCAAGAACCCGGATTTTGAGTTTATCCGCCACGACATTGCTACGCCGTTCAATTTTGAAGCGTATCCGGAGCTGTCGCGGTTCCAGATTCCAGTGCACGGCATTCAGGAGATTTACCATCTCGCGTGCCCCACAAGTCCGAAAAAATTCCACCAATTCCGCATGCAGACGTTGTTCTCGAACTCGATCGGGATGAAGAACGTTCTCGATGTGGCGGTGCAATTTAAGTCGCGCGTGGTTCATGCATCGTCGTCCGTGGTGTACGGCCCGCGGCCCAAGGATAAGCACGCGTTCTTGGAGAGCGATCTTGGGGCCGTTGACCAGCTTTCCCCGCGCGCATGCTACGACGAAGGGAAACGCTTTGCCGAAACGTGCTGCCAAACGTATCAAGACGTACACGGCATCGACGTGCGTATTGCTCGCATTTTCCGAACCTATGGCCCGCGAATGCCGCTCTTCGACGGTCATTTGATTCCCGACTTCATCATGAACGCGCTGGAGAATAAAAAGATGGTCATCTTTGGCGACGAAACGTTCCGCACCTCGCTCGTGTACGTGGAGGATGTGGTCGACGGACTCGTCCAGCTTATGGAGCTTCCAAAGAACCCGGGGCCGCTCAATTTTGGAAGCACGGGAGATATGAGGATCCTCGACGTTGCGCAAACGATTGTGGAGATGACGAGTTCCGAATCCAAAATCCAATTCCAACCGCCTCTCGTATTTATGACACCGCTTGGGTTGCCGGACCTCACAAAGACGAAAGATGCCCTTGGCTGGCTTCCGCTCGTAACCTTGGAAGAGGGGCTTAAAAAAACCATCGACTACACTATCGCGCACCGTAACCTCCTGCAGTTCGCCTCGCGGGGGAATATTTTGTCGAAAAACGCATAGACAGGCAGGGTTGACAAACGGCCTGTTTTGCCGTATCGTGTAACGTTCCACATAGGAAAGGAGGAGGGGACATGCACCTTTTTTTGCAACAGCTACTTTGGAATGTGCTGCTCTTTTCGATCCGTTTCGGGAGGCGGAGTATCCGGGTTCATATCGAATCGAGAATGGAGCCAACTCCGGGGCGCGAGCTTATCTTTTTTGACGGCCTTCTTCGTCGCTTCGTGGGGAGGCGTGAGTATTCGTCAGTGCACGATTTGCACGAGATCGCACGGAAGTCACGGCGGCCGGTTGAGCTGCTCAATGTAGTGACGGAGGAAGGCGAGGTGACGGAGGTCGTGGAGACGGGGATTGAAGTAGATCCAGACGCCTCGCAGGAGGACTTGGAGTTTACGACAACTCTTATCTTCCAGTATTTTCGCGAGAGCCGCCGTGGCGCCTACGGAAACCCGAACGCCATCCGCGCGTAGCTGTTCTTTCTTATCGAGAAGCACCTGTAGAGGTGCTTTTTGCTTTATAGAGAGCCCATTGATCCAAAACGCGGTGCAGGGTAAGGTAGGCGCATGGTGGATTCGCACCGGCTTTTTGCGGTTATTCCGGCGTTTCAGGAGGAGTCACGCATTGCGGAAACCGTCCGATCCGTCCGTCCCTATGTGGACGGGATTATTGTTGTGGATGACGGCTCTGAAGACGCCACGGCGCGTCGTGCAGAAGCGGAGGGTGTGACCGTAGTGCGGCACATTGTGAACCGCGGACAAGGCGCCGCGCTTCGAACGGGAACGGACGCCGCGCTTCGTTTGGGCGCAACGCTCATCGTTCACGTGGATGCGGACGGTCAGCATGATCCCGCGTTTCTTCCCGCGCTCGTTGAACCGCTCCGCCGCGGTGATTCAGACGTTGTGTTTGGCTCGCGGTTTCTTGGGGAAGATGCCGTTGGCATGCCGGTAAGCCGCAAAGCTCTTCTTTCGGCCGCGCGCACGTTCAACGCTCTGATTGTTGGCGTACCGCGGAAGGTAACCGACCCGCAATCCGGATTCCGGGCTATGACGTCGGACGCGGCAACGTCTGTGCTGTTTGAGCAAGACCGCATGGCGCATTGTTCCGAGATTCTCCGTCTTGTAACCCGCTCACCGCTTCGATGGGCTGAGGTGCCGGTGCGCGTCATTTATTCGCAGGAGTCATTGCAGAAGGGGCAAAAGCCATGGCACGCCTTTCGCATCGTGTGGCAGCTTTTTATCGGTGCGTTCATGAAATAATATGTTGATCCAAATCGTACTGGTCCTCCTCATGGTTTCAGCGCTTGTCATGACCTGGCGCCGCGCGCATCAGCGCATCATTCATACGCGGGAGGCACTCGCGTGGTCCTTCGTGTGGATCGTGGCCGCGGTCATCATCCTCCGTCCGGAAATCACAACCTCCCTCGCACGACTGTTTGGCGTGGGACGCGGTGTCGACCTTGTGGTGTATGCATCCATCGCCGTGCTGTTTTTGCTCATGTTCCGCATCGGTCTCCGGCACGAAAAATTGGAGCGAACCATCTCAAAGCTCGTGCGTGAATCTGCGCTGCGCGATGTGGAGGATACAACCAAACACGATTCATGACCCAGCCGTTTGTCGACGTTGTCGTTCTTCTGTGGAAGTGCGCGCCCTACATGGAGGCGCTTTTTGAGGGGCTTGAGCATCTGAACTATCCGCATGATTCCGTGTGTATCCATTTTGTGAACCACGAGGATCATCAAACGTCGTTGCGCGAGGTGGAACGGCAGATGGAAAAGCGCGCCGGAAAGCTCCCGCCCATCAAAATCCACGATCCCGGCGCAAATCTCGGGTTTGCAGCAGGAAACAACGTGATTTTTGAATACGCACAAAAGCTGGGTAGTCCTTACGTCTATCTCTTAAACAGCGACGCGTCGTTTGAGCCGGATTCGCTTTTGGAGGCGGTTCGCGTGGCCGAAGAGCATCCCGAAGCAGGGTCCGTGCAGTCGCTCATTGTTTTGCAGGATGATCCAACACAGCTGAATACGTGGGGGAATGCGATCCATCTTTTTGGTTTTGGATATAGCATCGGTTGGAAGGATCCGCGTGAAAGCGCGCCGCAAGAGCCAACACGAATTGCATACGGCTCCGGTGCCGGGATTTTGTACCGCATGTCCGCGCTCGAAAAAGTGGGGTATTTGGACGCAGATCTCTTTTTGTACCACGAGGATTTGGATCTTGGCTGGCGGCTCATGCTTGCGGGATATGATAACTATCTCGCGCCAAAGAGCGTGACCCAGCATCGGTATGAGTTCAGCCGGTCGATTGCGAAGTGGAAGTGGATGGAGCGGAATCGGTACATTGTGATGTTCAAGAACTTCAAAATCGGCACACTGCTCCTCTTGGCGCCGTTCCTCATTGTTGTTGACGCTGCGATTCTCCTGTTTGCCATTCCAAATGGATGGTGGCGCGAGAAGCTTCAAACCTATCGTGAGCTGTTTACACGTCAGGCGTTTGCGCATATCCGTGAAGGCCGTTTAAAGATGAAGGAGATCCGTGTGCGTCGCGACCGGGATATTTTTTCGCACTTCAGCCCTGAGATTACGCATCAGGAAGTTGAGCGTTGGTGGATGGATTCAATCGCGCACCCCATGCTTCGGGTGTTGCACCGCTTTTTGCTGGCGGTCATGGTCTGGTAACTGTATGTCCAAACGAGTCGTCCATTTTTCGTGCGTCGCCCCTCCGGATATCGGTGGAATCGGCTCCGTTGCTGCGGAAGAAGTTTTGCGACTTCAAAATCTTGGTTTTGATGCACATCTAATCTCCCTCACCACACACCCCAGTACGCGGTTTGGGAATGCGGGAAATATCTACGGAATCGAGCATTTTGTGCGCGAGGCAGATATTGTGCATCTTCACTATCCCTTTTTCGGTACGGCAAAAAAGCTCGCCACGCTACGAACGTCAGGAAAAATTTCGCGGCTGGTCGTAACATTTCACATGGATGCCACGGCAAAGGGCGTGAAGGGGAGGATTTTTGACCTGTACCGGAGCCGCATCCAGCCGGAGATCCTCTCGGCAGCGGACGCCATTTTAGTCTCCTCATTGGACTATGCGCGCGAGAGTTCGGCAAAGGATTTTGAATCAAAATTCATAGAGCTTCCGTTCGGCATTGATGAACACGAATTTTATCCAATTGAAGAAAAGGAGAATGAAGCGAGCGCCGGGATAAAACGGATTCCAAATCAAATTTTGTTTGTTGGCGGCATGGACACCGCCCATGCCTTTAAGGGAGTGGATCATCTCCTTCATGCGCTCGTTGAGTTGCCGGAGGCGCGCTGTGTTCTTGTGGGAGACGGAGATTTACGCGCATCGTATGAATCGCTCGCCAGGAAATTGGGTCTTGAACGCCGTGTGCAATTTAAAGGTCGGCTGGATCGGAAAGATATCGTGCGTGAGTTTCAGTCCGCGACCGTCTTCGCATTTCCATCTACAAGTTCCGCGGAGGCGTTTGGTCTTGTGGCGGTAGAAGCGCAGGCATGTGGAACGCCCGTGGTCGCTTCAAATCTTCCGGGTGTTCGAACGGTGGTGCGCAATGGAGAGACGGGATTCTTAATTCCGGTTGGCGATCGACACGCGCTTGCGGCGTCGCTTAAAAAACTTCTTGATGACCCGGCGCTTTTGTCTCGCTTCAGCAGCGCGGCTCGAAAGAATGTGCTCGCGAATTTTACCTGGGCACGGCACATGGACGGGTTGGTCCGTGTTTACGAACAGCTATGCGAATCACACTCCTGACCAACGACTACCCTCCGGAAGCGCGCGGAGGCGCGGGAGTTATCGCGCAGAACCAAGCGGAGTATTTGAGGTCTCGTGGATATCATGTGGACGTGGTTCACGAGCCAATGTGGTTTCAGGACCGCTCCATCCCGGTTCGTTTTGTAGCGCATCTCCTGGATCTCTTCGCCCGCAAAGAGATTGTCCGTAGGGTTGTAGAAACCAAGCCAGACGTTCTCATTACGCATACGCTCGCGGGCTGCGGATTTGGAACGTCGCGTCGTGTGAAGGTGAAGAGGAATGTTCGTTGGATTCATGTTGTGCACGACGTTCAGCTTGTAGAGCCGAGCGGGCAAATCGTTTTTGGAGAATCATTTTCGTTCCTCCGAAACGTGTGGCGTTGGATGTGGTCTACGTTGCGACGAGCGGCACTTGGATCTCCCGACGTTGTTGTCTCTCCGTCGAACTGGCTGATGGATTTTCATGTTTCGCGAGGATTTTTTAGGGGCTCGAAGAAAAAAGTCATTCCAAATCCAATCCCACAATTTTCAACGAACGATACCAACGGTGAAAAGCGGATTTCGAACGAAGATATTTTGTACGTAGGACGTCTTGACCGCGATAAAGGGATTTTGGATCTCTTGAGCGCCTGGGAATTACTTGGCGACGAACGTCCGAACCTCCACATCGTCGGCTCCGGATCAGAAGAAAAAACTATTGAACAAAAAAAGGATTCAAAGCTCTTTTTACATGGACGTGTTCAGCACGCCGAGCTTGCAAGGTTTTATCGGGAGCAACCGACCGTGATCATCCCATCTCGTGTCTTCGAGAACCAGCCAACCGTGATCTTGGAGGCGCTTTCGTATCGCTGCCCGGTTATCGCAACAGAGGTTGGGGGGATTCCGGAGCTTCTGCGTGAAGGAGGTGGAGAATTGGTCCCTCCTGGAGATGACGAAGCTCTTGCGAACGCCATACAAAATCGCCGCTCAATTCCAGCGGCGTCGGAAGAAAAGCTGAAGCGTCATTCCCCTGAAGTCGTATTTTCTGAATTGGAATCCGTGTTGAAATCAAATTTATAGATACGGACCTTCCATGCGTTGGCATCTGCCTCATTTTCCACAAACGGAATATCCCAGGACGCGTCTGCCACATCACGAAGTGACTCGGTGAGCTGTTTGGATTGCCACCAGTAGTCGTTTACCACCACATACACAAGGTCTGATGTTCCAAGTTCCGCCGCGTCAAAAGCCGTATCTCGCGTTGGGGACTCGTACGTCATGCGGAGAAAGATGTCGTACAGCTCGCCCCCGGTTGGGATGGGATAGAAGAATACGTCATCCGCATACCGAAGAAAGCCGATTTCCGATACCGCGCCGGCGGAAACGCTTTGGTTGGCAAGGACGGTGTAATCTGCGCCATTTGCATCACGATGGATCAGCCGCACGGCGGACAGGTCATACGCACTCGTGCTCCAGCCGCGGCCGGTAACAAGCGCATCATTTCGGGGCAGTTCGGTATAGGCGAGTCCGGCGCACCATAGAAAAAGGACGACGATCGCTCCGCCTCGATACAAGGCGGGTGTTTTTTTGATCCGTTTGGCAATGAGGGTTACCGCAGGAAGCGCGGCTGCGACAAAGCAGAAAAAGGCGAGTGTTTGCAAACGGTCCGCGTAGTTTGTCCGTTCATATTCGATCAGAAAACGGAAGTCGCTCGTGACGTTTAAGACCGCACCTGAAAACCACAGAAGTGCACCGGACGCACTGAGGACAATTGCACGCTTGTTCTTTGTCCGCGCGGCTCCGGCAGCAGCGAGAAGAGCAAAAAGAGGGAATGTGGCGCGTCGTGTCAGCTCGGCCCAGGCCGGCCAGAGGGTAAAGCGATGGCCCACAAATGGGGACAGTTTTGACAGCTCCGTTCCCCATGCGCCGAAATCCATTAGCATCCCGGAGGACCATGCGATCGCAATTCCATTTTTAAGAGAGAGCGCCCAAAAGGCGGCGGGGACGGAAATAGCAGCGAAAACAGCGAGGATTCCTGCGGCAACACGTGATTTTTGAACAATAAGGAGTGCGAGTACGACAAAAACAATGGGGAGACCGGCGAGCGGGTGCACGAGGAGCGCCCAGAGCGAGAGAAGGAGCGGCGCAACGGGGTGAACGTTGTCCTTGTGCATGGCCGCGGCAAGCAATAGCGCCGAAACGGACAGGAGATATGAAAAATGTTGGGGGGTCGTGGCAATGAAGGAGGCGAGTGGAAGAAGTGGAAGCAGGAGGAACGCAAAAATGGAGTGCGACTCCTTTTTAGTCCGAGTGGGTTGCGTGATGAAATACAGGATAAGCGGAAGGAGGATCGCGGCCAGGAGTGGCACGAGCCAGCGGTCAATGTTTTCGAGCGCAAAGCCAAGATTGCGCGAAATCCATGTCGTGAAGACGTATTGCCCAATGTAGTAGAACGGTTTTGGCGACAGCGTGCCGGTTTCGAGGAGGATGCGTTGGCTGGCGGTATGGAGAAATCCGTCAAAGCCAAATCCGATTTTGTACACAAGTGGCGTAATGCTTGTCACGGTAAAGATCGCAAGTCCGGAATGGAGCGCGGCAAAGAAGCGTGATTTGACGAAGAAAGTGGAGAGGGCGAGGAGGATGAATAGCGCGGCAATCCAAAACACAGTCCCATCCGGGAGTAGGGGCCACGGTGTGAGAATCGACTCCGTGGTTCCGGCCGCCGCAACGCGTCGAATGATTTTATAGAAGGGGACAAGTGCAATAAGAAAGAGAAGCGGGCCTCGACCGCGCTCAAAAAATGACCGAGTATCATGCGGCGTCGGCTTTTTGTCTTGCGAAGGGATGAATTTGTGAATCAGTGCGGCGACAACAGCGACGACGGCCACACTCCAAAGATCCGTCCCTTTGCCGAGTGGGAGGTTGAGGTAATAGAACGCCGTTTGCACCGCGCTTGAGATGGCAAACGCCAGAAGAAGTCCGAGAGCGCCTTTTGCAGGACGCGGAGCATGCGGCGCTGTTCGCTCGCCAATGACGTAGCCCCCAAAAAGGAGGACGAATATTTCAAGAAAAAGTCGAAACATAGATTCCGTACACGACCGAAACATGATAGCATGTGGGGTACTTGGGGGATGTATGCTGATCACAAACAAGAATGCGCCGGTATATGCACACGACCGTTTTTTGTATGCCGTGCTGATTCGCTTCCTTCCCAAAAAACTTCAGCCCAACCACATTACGCTTTTCCGGTTTTTTTTGATCCCGTTTGTGTTGCTGTACTTGGCGCGTGAGCAGTGGGCGGTTGCCGTGCCGCTGTTCCTCTTCGCCTCATTTACCGACGCCCTGGACGGATCCATGGCGCGAATGCGGAAACAGATTACGCGTTGGGGTACGTTTGCGGATCCGGCGGCAGACAAGTTGCTGATTGGTTCGGTCGCCGTTCTTTTTGTGGCGAGTGAAGTTCACCCACTGCTTGCCGCGCTTATTGTGGCTCTTGAGCTCGCAATCGTAACTTCGGGGTATATCCGCCATCACACGGGGAATATTGTGATTAGCGCCAATTGGGCCGGAAAGATGAAGATGCTCTCGCAAGTGACCGGTGTCGGCCTGCTCCTTCTTTCAAAGTGGTTCGGGATCAGTATTTTAATCCCAATTGCCACCGGAATCTTGACGCTGGCGCTTGTTTTTGCCATCGTGTCCCTCTTAACGTATAGCTT
>JBNLCE010000007.1:0-49936 GCA_050303655.1 Patescibacteria group bacterium
GTTTCTTGCGGCGTGACACATAACCACGAAAGCGCTCCAGCTGTGGGGTGGATAACGTTTTGTCATCATGCGCCAAAAGCCAGGCGCGGTCTTTGCGAAGCGTGTGCGCTAAAAGAAGTTCGGCTTCTAGGTTTCCGAGATTTCGGTCTGCCGGACACGCAATGGTTTTTGGTTGGAGCTTCGCCGCCGCGTCCGTCAGCGCCTTTTTTATTGTTGTTGTGCCCTTGCCTTGCATACCAATTCAGTGTACCATCGTCGCGCAATTCAAGGACGCATAGCTCAGCTGGTTACCCGCCGCAAACTCAGTTGGCTGAGTAAGCAGGCGGGCCCGCCTAAATGCGCAGCTTTTGGCGGGGAGCGTACGGATCATGCACGATCACAAAAAGACACCACAATTCAAGGACGCATAGCTCAGCTGGTTAGAGCGTACGGTTCACATCCGTAAGGTCCCTGGTTCGAGCCCAGGTGCGTCCACCATCAAAAAACCACGGTATTGACCGTGGCTTTTTGTTTCTCGTTTTTTTTGTTTAGAAAAACGCTTTCCACTCAAGCAGGATGATCGCCGTATTCACGGCGGCGCTCGCAAGGCACCATGAGCACCATGCACGCAACACAAACGCCTGGATGCCGGTCAGGAAAAGGGATACGGCAAAGGCCGCGGCTCCAACGATTCCCATGAGAATTCCAAGTGGGGCTCCCAAAACCGCCGTCAGTCCGCCAAGGAGGAGGCTGGATGCGCCAATGACGAAAAGATAGTACAGCTTCCCGTACAACTCGGTTGAGATTCCGAACAGGCTGCTATAGCGACTCGTGAGGACGTGTTTGCATTTTCCGCCAATTGGGCAGGTCATGGGCCGACGCTTCTTCTGCATCCGGCGGATTTGGAAGGTGATCCAAAACCCGACAACGCCCAAAAGAAAGATGAGGAATGTGTACGGCATGCAGATCTATTTCTTTTTTCCACTCTTTCCGTTTTCCGGCATCAGGGTGTATTTGCCGCCGCCCGTGAGCGCGATTGACGCGGAGGCAAGAAGAAGGAGGAGCTCAAATTCAAGTGCAGCCCATCCGCTGTTCAGTTTTACAAGAAGGATTGCGGCGAGCATTTGCGCGGCGAGGAGCCATCCAAGATATTCCACGAGAATACCGAGTACGAGCGCGGCACCACCAAGGAGTTCTACGCCGATGGCGAGGTACACAAAAAAGACGGGGAGCCCGAGGCTGTCAAAAAACGCGGTTGTACCGGCTACATTCTGAAGTTTGACCCAGCCGTGGTACAGGAAGATGGCACCCGTACCCAAGCGAAGAAGGAGGATGGCGAGATCCGGGTTTTTACATTTACATTTTTTTAAAAGGTCTTTCATAAAAAGAGAGCGCGGGACAGCGTCCCAAAGATGAGTGAATAAAATTCATAGAAATTATACAGGATCTGCAGCGGATGACATATTGCGCACCACGTTTTACGATCTAGATATGATGAAAGATGCGATTATTCTGGCGGGTGGGAAGGGGACGCGATTACGCCCGGTGACGCTCGAAATCCCAAAGCCGCTCGTGCCTGTTCAGGGTGCCCCGATCCTTTCGTGGCTCGTTCGACTTTTTGAGCAGCACGGCGTAGAGCGGGTCACCGTCATCTACCCAACCGCGTGGAAGCAGGCGTTTTTGGATTGGGGCGAGAGTGAGAACGTCGCATCATCGATCGCTATCAACCTTCATGAAGAAAAAGAGGCAATGGGAACCTTGGGCGCAATTGTCCACGAGCTTGATATCGGTCCGGACCCACTGTTTGTGACCAACGGCGACGAGTTGAAGGGGCTTGACCTTACGGCACTCGCGAAGTTCCACGCTGATCGATCTGCATTAAATCCCAATTTGGGGGCCACGATTGCACTGGTGCGTGTACCAAACCCTTCAGAGTACGGCGTGCCGGAAATGGAAGGTGATTTAATTGCGCGGTTCCATGAAAAACCGGAGAATCCGCCAAGTGATCTTATTTCTTCGGGATTGTATGTATTGAATCCCGCCGCCCTTCCGATGCGGGAGGAGACGCCGTCGTTTTTAATGTTTGAAAAGGATTTGTTTCCAAAGCTGGCAAAAGCGGGGCGTTTAGCCGGTTGTCCGCTTGCGGGTTCCTGGTATGACTGCGGCACAATTGAGCGCTGGGAACGGGCGATTTTAGAGTGGCCGGGACTCTCGACAGATCCCTTGAGATGAGGTACAGTCCCGTGTATGAAGGACAAAAATATGGCGAAAAATGCGCCAGATGAAGCGATCTCTCCGGAGGAGAAGAAGGACGGGCTTCGTTTTCTCTTTGAACTGATTCAGATTGCTGCGATTTCGCTCGCGATTATCATCCCGGTTCGATACTTTTTGATCCAGCCTTTCTATGTGAAGGGCGCCTCCATGGAGCCGAACTTCTTTGACCACGAATATTTGATTATCGACGAGCTGTCGTTCCGGCTCCGTGCCCCGGAGCGTGGCGAGATTGTTGTCTTCCGGTATCCCAACGACCCGCGTCAGTTTTTCATCAAGCGTGTGGTTGCTCTTCCGGGAGAGACGGTTGAAATTCGTGATGGACAAATTAAAGTTTTTAATGACGAGTTTCCAAACGGCTTCGTGCTTCCCGAGGATGAATACCTGCAGAATATCTTTACGGCCACCAACCGCACGGTGACTCTTAAAGATGATGAATATTATGTGCTCGGAGACAACCGTGTTTCCAGCCTGGACTCTCGATTTTTTGGTCCCATCTCGCGTGACGGCATTGTGGGGCGCGTGTGGTTGCGCGGCTGGCCGCTCGACCGATGGAAAGTATTTGAAACACCGAGTTACGAACTGAATACCCTGTAAAACCTATGCCTGCAAAGAAAACAACGAAAAAGAAAGCGCCTGCAAAAACCAAGGCTTCCAAACCAGCTCCGGCAAAGAAGGCGGTCGCTTCGAAAAAGGGAAAAGACGAAGCGCCAAAGAAAAAATACAGCGCAATCCAATCCGTGCGCGGTATGCGGGATCTCCTTCCGGAGGATCAGTACTATTGGGACCGCGTGCGTGATGTGTGCCGTGAATTTGCCACGACGTATGGTTTTGGCCGCATTGAGACGCCGATTCTTGAAGAGACCAACCTCTTTGTTCGTGGTGTTGGAAAGTACACCGACATCGTGGAGAAGGAGATGTACTCGTTTGAAACGCAGGGTGGTGAAAAAGTGTCGCTCCGGCCGGAAGGAACCGCGCCGACAATCCGTTCGTATATTTCAAACGGCATGATGAACCTGCCGCACCCCGTGAAGTTGTGGTACTTGGGGCCGATGTTTCGCCACGAGCGCCCACAGCGCGACCGGTACCGCCAATTCCAGACATTCGGATGTGAGGCGATTGGAAACCGCGATCCGGTGCTTGATGCGCAGATCATCCTCGTGAGTTTTCTCGTTTTGAAAGAGCTTGGGTTGAATCCGATTGTCCGTATCAACTCGATCGGAACACCGGAAACGCGCGCAGCATATAAGACAGCATTGGTTCAATACTATCGCTCGCACCGCTCCAAGCTTGGCGAGAACGATAAAAAGCGCCTTTTGCGAAACCCGCTCCGCATTTTGGACTCAAAAGATGAGGGAGCCGTAGAACTGAAAGCCGAAGCCCCGCAGATCGTGGACTGGTTGGATGATGATTCCAAGTCGCACTTCATGCGCGTGCTGGAATATCTTGATGAGCTCGGCGTGCCGTACCAGCTGGATCCGTATTTGGTGCGAGGTTTGGATTACTACAGCGACACCGTGTACGAATTGTTTGAAGAAGGTGAAGAAGAGGGCGCACGACAGGCGGCTCTTGGAGGCGGTGGTCGTTACGATGGTCTTGCCGAACTCTTGGGTGGAAGCGAAGAAACAGCCGCCGTTGGATTTGGATTGGGTCTCGATCGCATTGTGACGCGCCTCAAAGCAAAAGACGGCGAAAACGGACCTCCACAGGAAGAGATTCCGGTGTTTGTGGCGCAGTTGGGTGAAGCCGGACGCAAGCGCGCACTCGCGATTTTTGAAGAACTTCGGCTCTCCGGCATCCGCGCCTCGGAAGCGTTTGGAAAAGAGGCGATTAAGGCACAGATGGAGGCCGCGAACCGCCGCGGAGCCAAGTGGACCGTAATTATCGGACAAAAAGAAGTGCTCGACGGAACCGCGATTTTGCGGGATATGGATTCCGGATCGCAGGAAATTATTGACGCCGCCAAGCTCGTGAAGGAGTTGAAGAAGAAGATGTAGCGTTTGTCGTAAAGGATTGACAAAACGGCTGATTTTTGGTACACAAAACTTGTCCTTTCTTACAAATCGCAACACCAACCGCCCCAGGCGCCTCCGGAAGCGACACGCGAGTGATCACGTCCGCTTTTTGGTCGGCCAATGGGACCGGAGAAAAGAAATGAAAAAAGCCACATTGGCTCAACTGGCAAGGTTCATGCACAAGGTCGACTCGGGAGAGATCGACCGGGAAGCCCTACAGGCTATCCTCGAAGGCAGGTACCAAATTGGAAATACGGCACTTTCCCCATCCGTCCGCATGTCTGCGGGGCTTGCCCCGCCGCCGTACAATCATGTTGGTATGCGGGGATTCTGGCAGGAAGTCTGGGACGAGCTCTTGGGTGAGGGGAGGATTACCGTCCCTAAGTTCCCGTGTCTCTCGAGTCAGCAAAAGGCGTCTCTCCACCAGTACGGCCTTATGCCAATCTACATCCCAGCGATCACGGAAGAGGATTACCCGTCTTCGTTCGTAAAGCCGGATTGGGGCAGGAACATCGAAGCCCCGAGGCTCGATCGTCTTCCCTTGGAGGGGCGCTGGGTCGCCGTGGAAACCATCCGTAAACCTCACTTCGATGAGGAGGGTGGCTACCACGAAGACGTACTTATGCTATCCATGGGACATATGACTCGTTTCAACATGAGCTGGAATGAGCTGGTGGAGGAGCGAGGCTTCTGTGCGAAGATCGTCAATCGCACCGGCTTCCGCGGAATTTCACTTCTTTCTCTTGAAGAGTGGAATCTTGTCGCGAATCTCTTCAACTGGCTACGTGAATACGGTTTCCTGAATCTCCCGGATCTTGGTGGCACCAACTCATATGAGTGGTGCCAGAATGGCTGCGGTGCCGAGCGTTGTCTCAAAACGGGTCGAGCTTGGGACGGCGGTCTTGGGTACGTCGGTAGTGAGTGGCGTACCCAGCGGGGCGGGGGCGTCGGCTTCCGCGTTCTGGCTGTTCTGTAGTCCGTCGCGACGTAGCTAAGATAAAACCGTGTGTGTCACTCGATGCATGCGGTTTTTGATTATGTAGAACTCAAAATTCAGGTGTTGGGTCTGGAAATTGACAAAAATGGAGGAATGATCTAGAATACCGCCGAAATAGAAAGGAGCTGAACATGGCAGAAGTTAAACGAAAAAAAGCTGAATCCTTTGACGCGCTGTTCCGGCGCTTCCAACGACGTACGCAGGCCAGTGGCCGCGTGCTTCAGGCAAAAAAGATCCGATTCCATGAAAAGGAAGCGAATCCCAACCAGAAGCGAACCGCCGCACTGCGTCGTGAGGAAAAGAAAGAAGAGTTTGAGTACATGTACCGCGCAGGGAAAATCAAACCCGAAGATCTCCGACGTCGTCATCGTCGTCGGTAACACAAAGCCCCCGCAAGGGGGTTTTTGGTTGCCTTCGCCAAGCCTCTACGATGAAATCTGGCCTTTTCTCATCCCCGCATTCCGTGCACACTAGCCGCATCAATTCGTAACCGATTTTTATGTTGAAAGAAAAGATCCTCGAGGATTTGAAGACCGCCATGAAGGCGAAGGACGAACTGCGCCTTTCCACGCTTCGGCTCTTGAACGCCGCCATCAAAAACGCGGAGATTGAGAAGCGCGAAGAGCTCTCCGACAAAGATGTAGAGGGCGTCATCCGCACAACCGTGAAGCAGTACCGCGATGCGCTGTCGGATTTTGAAAAAGCCGGGCGCGAGGATCTTGTGTCCAAACAGAAAAGCGAAATCGAAATTTTGGAAGTCTACCTTCCCCCGGAGATGGGGGACGAGGAACTCGAGGCGCTCGTAAAAAGTGTCGTGGATGAGCCTGGAGAAGCAGCTTCGGATTTTGGAAAAACCATGGGCGCGGTGATGAAAAAAGTGGCCGGACGAGCCGACGGGAATCGGGTTCGAGCGATCCTCCAAAAAGTGTTACAATAAACCACGGGCTCACCCATTTTCCATGCTGAATTCGGGACGCCAATACGGCAGGTACTTTATTGGTGTGTGCACGATCCTTGTGGTCGTCGGTCTTTTTGTATTTGGAGCTGACCACGTGTCCGCCCAGCTTTCGCAAGGTGTGCAGTCCGTTCAAGAGACGGCGCAGACCGCGGGCGTACCACAAACCGACCTCATCACCATCATCGGACGCATCATCAACATTGCACTCGGATTTCTCGGTGTGATCTTTTTGGGGCTCATGCTCTACGCCGGATACGAGTGGATGACGGCGGGCGGCGATTCTGAGCAGGTAGGCCGCGCACAGCGAACAATTCGCAACGCAATCATTGGACTGCTCATCATTGCATCTGCGTGGGCCATTACGGCCTTTATCATCAACGCGCTCACGGGAGCCACAACCGGAGGTGGAGGAGTGGGCGGTAGCGGCAGTGGTTTTGGAGCGCTTGTCGGTTCCTCCGGATCGCTTGGGAGCGGCATCATCGAATACCATGTCCCGTCACGGAATGCGACGGACGTACCGCGAAATACACCGATCATTGTCACGTTCAAAGAGCCGATTCTTCCATCGTCCATGATCGAGGGGTGGACGGAGGAGACGAGCTCAACCAACATCGGTGTGAATGCCGAGAACGTAAAAATTTATCGAAGCGGAGAAGAGGCGTCGACACTCACATCTGCGGATGCGCGCGTTACATTCACGGAAGACCGCCGCACATTTGTGATCCGGCCGGCCGATTTCCTGGGGAGCCCCTCAACAGAAGTGAATTACACGGTGGAGCTTGCGGGCGGAAACGGAGGTGTTTTGAAGGCAGATGGTTCCGCGGCATTCTCCGGCGCGTTCAGCCAGGGATACGAATGGGGATTTGAAGTTTCCACTAAGGTCGACACGACACCTCCAAAGGTTTTGGCCGCGCTTCCGTATCCGGGTGGGCAGTACGCGCGAAACGTGGTGATCCAGCTCACCTTTGATGAAGCCATCGACCCGGTGGGCGCAAGCGGCATTGTGTCGAACGGCACCGGTTTTACGAATGTTTCTGTTCGGCCAAATGGAGGCGTGGGTACGCCGCTCGACGGGGAGTTCCGTATTACAAACCAATACCGCACCGTTGAGTTTGTATCGTCCGACCTATGCGGCGTAAATTCCTGCGGCAAAAATGTGTACTGCCTGCCGGGTGACGCAACCCTCGAAGTTTCGGCGCGCGCCGCAACACTCTCTGAGCAGCCTCCGCTCGCGCAATTTACATCTCTTGGTTTTGACGGGATTACAGACATCGTGGGCAACTCGCTGGATGGAAACGCAAACGGAAATGCAGAGGGTGCGCCTATTGATACGTATGTGTGGTCCTTTGGAACCTCAAACGACATCAAGCTCTCGCCGCCGGAAGTTGTGGAAACGGTGCCAAGCGCCTCGCCGGGTCCGGATCAGTCCAACCGACCGCTGGATGAAGACGTAACGGCCACCTTTGATTCGATCATGCAGGCGTCCACCTTCACAAGTGAAGCGGCTGAAATCCAAGCACAAGGTCCGGGCGAGCAGGATCCAGACACCTTCTGGTACACCGTGAGCATGGAGCTCTTGGATGCCAACAATACACCGGTGAAACCGGGGAGTGTGCCGGAAAAATCCCAACTCGTGATTCACCACCGACCGTACCTCCCATCCGGCGAGCTTCCGGAAGAGATTCATTACTACAACCCATTCCTGTATTCGGACCTTCAGGATTCATACCAGAATTGTTTCAATCCGGCGTCATCCAACATCTGTAACGGCGCGCCGAATTGCTGCAACAACTCTCCACGCGCTCAGGAGTGTGTCTTTACGCCATGATGAAACGCATCCTTTTTGTTTTTCTTCTTGCACTATCGCTTGTTGGCGCCGCGGCGTTTGTGGCACCCGAGCCGGTATTTGCGCAAGAAGTGACAGAGGGGCTTCAGGGGGTTGCGGAAACCATTAACCTTCCATCCACGGACCCGCGTATCATCGCGACGAACATTATCAACGCCTCTCTTGGGTTGTTGGGTATTTTGCTGGTTGGAATCATCGTCTACGCCGGGTTCCTGTACATGACGTCGGGCGGGGATGAAGAAAAAACGAACCAGGCTAAGCGATGGATACGAAACGCGATTATCGGTTTGATCCTCATTCTTTCATCCTGGGCGATTGCGCGTTTTGTGATTGAGCGTCTCTTGGATGCCACGACAAATGGCGGGCAGGTAACGACCGGTGGAGGTGGCCCCGGATTTGGCGGCGGATTTACGGGCGGTGGCGCTTCAACATCATTCCAGGTGAAGTCCATCAGTCCGCAGGGAAGCGTTTCGATTCGGAACGTGGTCGTAAAAATTGTGTTCACACGACCTGTGGATGATGACACGGCCGGGGCGATTGCCGTCCTCCAGAACGGAGGGACAACGGTTGGCGGCACGATTTCCGTAAACGGATCGCTTGTGACCTTTACGCCGTCTGACACGTGTCCACCGCCGAACGACAACCTTTCCTGTTTTGATGCAGATACGGAGTACACCGTCCAAGTTGGATCCACGCTCCGCTCCATGAGCGGACAAACCATTGCGTGTGGCGGTTTTGCGCCGGATTGTTCCGCAACATTCACGACCGGGAATCTGGTGGATACGCAGGATCCAACCGTCTCGCTTACCGAGCCGTACAGCGGTCAAAGCGTTCCCGCCGATAGCCTCGTGCTGGTGCGCGCTACGGCAAACGATGACTCCGGCATCTCGCACGTCACATTTGTAGACAACGGAGATACGATTGATTCCGATGGGCCGGATGTGTCGCCGAGCCCCACAACGTTCGACGCACAAGTGGAATGGGATACAGCCGGGCTCCCGCTCCAATCCACACGAACGTTGAAAGCGCAGGCGTATGACTTGGACGGCAATACCGCGGAAAGCTCATCCGTAAACGTGATTGTGCGTCCACCCTCCTGCTTTAACGGTGTTCAAGACGGAGAAGAAACCGGTTTGGATTGCGGCGGTACGCCAAACACACCGGGATTCTGTGGCGCGTGTTCCGGTGGCTCGTGTTCGGAAAATTCACAGTGTTCTTCGGGCGTGTGCTCCTCGGGCGGAACGTGTGTGGAACAGCCCGTCATCACCGCGGTGAGTCCGCAGGATGGAAAGCCGGGAACGTACGTGACAGTGTCCGGGCAAAACTTTGGCACAAATGGACAGGTTGTCTTTTTGGGGGCTCCGGGATCAGGGGACGATATTGTGGCAACGGTACCTGCGGCCTGTCAGGCGTCCGGGCTTGATACATGGAATGCGACCCAGGTTATTATTGAGGTTCCCACCGGTGCGGTTTCGGGGCCGCTTCAGATTACAAATAGCGCAAGCGGACTTCAGGACCGCACGGATGATGCGCTTGGCCCCGGTATTCCGGATTTCGTGGTGAACGATAACGCCTATCCGGGTCTTTGCGCGGTCGATCCGAACGCGGGATTCACGGGTGATCAATTCACCGCAATCGGATCCGGATTTGGAAATGCGCCGGACGCCATGAGTTTTGGCGCGGCGGCGTTGTCGTCCTTCTCCGCATGGGGCGACGGGCAAATCACAACAAATGTACCGATCGTCCAATCGGGTCCGCATAATATTCTGGTGCATGTCGGCGCGGTGTCGAGTAACCCGGTCGCCTACACGGTGCAGAGCAAGGCAACAGCCGGCCCTCCAACAATTTTATCCCTCAATCCCGAAGAAGGGCCGCGCGGTGAATATGTGACGCTTCTCGGAACTAGTTTTGGGTGGAATATCGGAACCGTGCGATTCAAAAACACGGCAACCGGCGAAGACGCGCTTGCGGATACAAACTTCCCGGCTGCGTGCAGTGAAACGTATTGGACGTCTACCAACGTGGTGGTGAAAGTGCCGCAACAATTTTTGAATTCAACTCAAGTGACGCCGGGTGCGTACACGGTGCGGCTTGTGCGTTCGGATAACGTGGAATCCAACGAAGTGCCGTTTACGGTTGTATCCGGAAACGCAAAGCCCGGAATCTGTGCAATTTCTCCAACAGCTGGTCCGGTGGGAACGGAGGTGACGGTCACGGGAGAGCGCTTCGGGTCTGTGACAGGTAACATCACATTCCATGATGGAAAGGCCGCAATTTCATCCACATGGACGTCGAGTGAGGTAAAAACCGAGGCTCCGGTGGGCGCGGTAACGGGTCCGGTTACCATTACGGCCGGAGGACAAGGCTCGAACGGCGTGAACTTTACGGTGGCAAACTGTAACGCCACGCCTGATATTTGCGCACCAAGCGATGTGTGTTGTGCGAACGGAACATGCGCGTCCGATGCAGGGGCGTGCGGTGCGGTGGCGTTGTCGTCCATGTTTGCGT
The DNA here is from genome assembly GCA_050303655.1 of Patescibacteria group bacterium. GTDB lineage: Bacteria > Patescibacteriota > Patescibacteriia > 2-12-FULL-60-25 > 2-12-FULL-60-25 > JANLIO01. The sequence goes on from JBNLCE010000007.1 coordinate 10,575, forward strand.
GGCAGTCATCGACCGGCTTGGTACCGGTGTCACCGCGAGTGGTTGAGGAGTGTGCGCCAAACCAGGTTCCGGCTCCGGTTCCGTCTCCATCCCCGTGGATCAATCGCGCCGGAGGCGACCAGGTGTGTGTCACGGCAACCATGGCCATGCGGTTTACCACGCATTTGGATCCGACAACCGTGACGCCCGCGAATTTTAATGTGAAACGATGCGACGGCGGGGGAGCGAATCCGTGTGATACAACGTCGGATGTGGCACTCGCCGCAGGTTCGCCATTTCTGCAACCGGCCTCGCAGGACCAAGATCTCGTCCTTCTGGAGGCGGCAGGTGGCTTGGATCCGGACACGACCTATCTTGTTGAGGTGACGACGGGCGTCCGCGGCGCCGGTGCCGGCGGTGCATTTATGGAAGAGCGCGCTTCGTGTGGGAGCGGGATTGGATATTGCTATCGGTACAAAACGCGTGCCTCCACCGACGCATGTACGCTGGGCGGCGTCTCCGTGTCTCCGCATCCGTACGAGTTGAATGATTCGGGGGCGACGGTAGAGTATCTTGCCTCCCCGATTGCTGCGGGCGACAAGTGCGTGGTTCTTTCCTGTTCACCATACGATTGGACGTGGGAGCACGGCGATGGAAATGCCGATGGCCGCGCGATTTTTGAAACACCATTTAACATTGATTCTCAAAGCGGTCTCACGTCATGTCGGCAGACCGGTGTTGCGCTCATGGAAACGGGAGAGGTGCCGGTCAACATGAACGCCACGGCTCAGCCGGACGCGGTGAAAGGGACGGCACATTTGTTCGTTCGCTTTATCCCGCCGCGTGTGACCGACTATGGTCCGGGTTGTCAAACCGCCTGCGCGAACGCGCTTGTGTGGGCCACGTTCAACACCGAGCTTGATCCCATGTCGATCCCGGGGAATGTGGAGGTTCGAACGTGTGCCAACGAAAATTGTATTTTGACGGAACTCGGCCCCCCGCTTGCGATTCCGGCAAGCAATATCACATTGACGGCAGTACCCAAGAGTTTGGATCCAACGCCGCGCTATCTCCGTATCGAGCCGACTGTCCCGGGGCCAAACAACACGCAGACACTCCTGTTCGCGCCGGGTAAATTCTATCGCGTACTGCTCCGCGGCGGTGATGACACGGGTATTCGCGGGTTGAACGGCGTGCCAATGGCCGGATTGAACGATCCGGAAGGATTTGCATGGACATTCCGCGTGAAGGTGGGAGAGGATGCGTTCTGCGCGGTCGACTCCGTGGATGTGGCACCGCAGGAAAAATATGAAACCGAAGTAGGAGCCCGGCAGTTGTTTGTGGCAACGCCATACGGTGCTCCGGATGATTGTCGTGTGACCGGTCAGGCACTTGTGCAAAATGGAAGCGCGTCATGGTCCACGTCGGACGCTTCTGTGGCAGACTTTGTGGCCGGCGGTATTGTGGATACGGGCGGGGATCTTCCTGCGCAGTGCAGTTCGTCATGTCTTTGGGCCGGCGCGTCAGCCGAATTCGGAAAAGTGGCGGTGTGTGGAAACGGTATTATTGAAACAACGGATCCGGTGTACTGCTCCGGAAACGCCACGCCGTACGGTGACCTGTGTACGGTGCTTCCGGCGGGAGCAAAAGCAGGGGAGCAGTGTGATCCGGGTGTTCCAAGTAATGTTGGGCTGTGTGATCCACACACATGTTTGTGGAAGCCGGTGCCGCAAGTTCCGGCCGGTACGTGTGGAAACGGAACGATTGAGCAGGGCGAAGCGTGTGACTTTGGACGCACCTGTGAGGGCGCGGAACCGGGTTCAAATACACCGGATGGCACGGATTGTACGCTCGGCGCCGATCAAATTGCATGTGAAGCCAACGGAGGAACATGTGCGCCGCGAATGTATCGCGGGTGTACGCAATTCTGTCGACACGCAGGTTCTGCAAGCGGCGGATCAACGTGCGGCAACTTGGATATTGCGGACGGTGAAGATTGTGATGACGGAAATCTGACGAGCGGCGACGGTTGTTCGGCGCAATGTTTGCATACCGGGTCATCAGCATTGGTGGCATCCGTGTGCGGCAACGCCATTTTGGAACCGGGCGAAGCATGCGAAAAACCAACGGTAAACGCGCCATTCCCGGCAGGGTGTGACGCGAAATCCTGTTTGAATCTCGGATCATTTGTCTGTGACAACGATCCCAACACACCGGATGTGAATTGCTGTGGAAACACGACTATTGAAGCGGGTGAGGATTGCGATGACGGAAATAAGGAGTCCGGAGACGGCTGTTCAAGCGCGTGTTTGTTGGAGGGTTCGTCGGCGCTGTATCCAACGCCAAGTTTTTGTAGCAACGGTGTTCTGGAGGTTGGTGAACAGTGCGAGGCTGCAACACCGGGAGGAGACGGCTTTATTGACGCCGCACAGCTTGCGGAGATTATCGGAGAGGCGGATCCAGATGAAAACGGACTCATGACCTCGGTGCTCACGGCCGAGCTCGACGCGCAGCAGGGAACGGCAACGTATGGATTGCAGTGCGGGTTTACGGACGAGCAGTCCTGTTCTCCGGGGTACGGATTGAGTGATGCGGGGTGCTGTTATGTACGTCCGGAGCTTGCGTCCAGCTATCCGTCCGGATCAGGCGTGTGTCGAAACGTAGTGATCCGCGCGGAGTTTAATACCAGCATGGATCCGGAGAGTATTCCGCAAAACGCACAGATCGCAAAATTTGAAACTGGCCCAAACTGTCCCGCCGGCACGCAGTTGGTATGGGATGATCTCACGCCTCGACGTGACGGAATCTTGGGATGGCTTGGACGCGTATGGGATCGTATCGCCGCATGGTTTACGGGTGATGATGCGCGTGCCGCGGTGTGGTGCATGGGTGACGTGACAGGCGTGTGGGCGCCGGCAAACGGGGGAGATACGACCGAATTTGTCTTTAAGCTCGACACGGCGCTGGATGCAAACACCGTCTATCGCGTGAAGTTCCTTGGAGACAATTCCACAACTCCGGATCCGCTGTCAGATAACAACGACCTGACGCAGAAGCTCGGAATCCGTTCCTCGCGCGGGGTTGTGACGCCATTTGACTCAAGCACGGAAAGCGGGCCGCTTACATTTGTTTTCACCACCGGTGCCGACGTGTGTACTGCGAATCTCATCCAAGTCACAGATACATCATTTGATCATCCGTTGCTCTTTGTGGATCAGGGCGAGCAGCATCCGTTTACCGCCGAGGCCATTTCTCTCCAAAACGGCGTGGCCGTGCCGGTGACCCCGGTCTCCGACTACTCATGGGAGTGGCAGCCATGGACCACGAGCAATATCGATATTGTGGATGTTGTGAACCCGCTGCCCGGCCAAACAAACGCTACGGTGGAGGCAAAGGGCGAAAACGGAAACGCATTTGTTGTGGCGTGGATTGAGGTGACGACGGACGACGTGCATGTCCCATCGACCGTTGGGACAACGATCCAGGGTACTGCGCCCGTTACTGTGAATCTGTGTAAGAACCCGTGGCCGAACTTGAACGTCGTGCCGGTGGCCCCGTTCCGCGACAAGGCGCCGACCGGAAACGGGCAGGATTCTAGCCTTGTGGGAACCATCTTTGAAAATGGTCCATTCTTTAACTTCTCGACGACGTATTGTCGCGATGCCGGAGGAAACAGTGCGGCAGATGATCTTCCGAAGATGGAGATTAACTATGTGCCGGCAACCACGGTGGATTCGGAAGAGGGGATTTTGCGCCAGTACCTCTTCACCTATGGCGATGACCGTCCTGATCTCAAAAAGGATGGAATCGGAATTCGCGTGGCCGCAAACCCACTCCATTTTTCACCGGAAGATTGGTACGCCTGGCGTGGATTTGGTGGTGATCCAAAGTCGATCGAGGTTGACGGATACCGTGCGATCCAGGATGGAACAACCACGTATATCGCTGCCGCAAATACGGAAAATCCGGGTGAACGCATCTACTCCAACATTTATCTCATCTCGCACAACCCGGACGCCGAGGACGTGACCGTTGGTATTTACGACCAGATGGTGCAGAACCTGGCGTTCAACATTAACCTGACCCAGGGTGTAGCGAACGTCTGTGAAGTGGGAAATAACCCGAACATTGAGCCGGCGCTGCCATATTACGGTCCGGATGGTTACCCGGTGCGCTGCTCGGCCGACTACGAATGTTTGAATATTGGTGATGACTATCACTGTGGAAGTTACAAGCTGAAGCTTGCGCGCGACACCGAGCGCGTGGCGGATTTCCAGAGTTTGTCACGAGCCATTGAAACGTCGAAAGATCAAAACGGCACGTATCCGAAGCTGACAGCCGGAACGTTTGTACGGTCGTTTACCACATCGAAGTGGCCATCATGGGAAGAAGAGTTTGCATCTGCGATTCAGGCGAATCCGCCCGAAGATCCGGTGAACCAATTCCAAACCTGCGGACGCTGTAGTGAGTCATTGACGCTCTGTGGTACGAGTGATGATTGCCCGGCAAGTGAGACCTGCGCGGGGTACACGGTGAACGGTGGATTGTTTACACCGGCCGACAACACCGAGCCGCTTACCTGTTACGACACGGCGGCACGAACATATGTCTGTCCTCGCATCGGGTCATCGCCGTCGCGCGCGTACCACTATCGCTCCGTGAACAATGGAAGTCGCTATGAACTGGCTGCCGAGTTTGAAGTGCCGGAGCCAATCGATCCGAACGCCGAGTGGTGGTCGCCTCCGCTCCAAAAAGAAGTGAAGCGTTGTGTTAATAACGACAGCTTCGGCTTCCTATGTGATGTGGATTCAGATTGCCGCCCGTGCGCCAACCCGAAGGATTTTGCAACGTGTCCGGAATCGCAGTACCCAACCACAAACGGATCCTGCCGCGCGGTTGGCGGACGATTCGTCTACCAGGATGTGTGTGTGAACCAGCCGTATGGCGTCTCTGGAACTTGCGGCGACGGCGTGATCGGCTCAGCGTGTAGCGGCGGATCAAATGACGGAAATGCGTGTTCCGTTGATGCGGATTGTCCCGGCGGCAGTTGCAGTTCATCCGAGGTGTGTGAACTTGGGCAGACGGCGTATGCGGATTGTACGACCGACGGCAACCAGCCCGGTTTGAAGCTGCAGATTTGTAATGAATGTAAAGAGTTTGTTGACCAGGTGGGATTAAGCTCCTGCAACGAAACCCAGCTGTGCGGCAACGGAAAGATCGACAAGCTGTGTAACGGCGGAGTGCGTAATGGTCTCGGTTGTATCACGGATGTGGAGTGTGCGGGTGACCCGGGGCAAAATATTGCGGACGGCATGTGTATTTCCGGAGGTGAAACGTGTGATGATGGCGCCTTGAACGGAACCTATGGCAACTGCAACCTTCAGTGCAGCGGGTACGCGGCATACTGCGGCGACGGCATGATTTCGCCGGGTGAGCTGTGTGATTTGGGTGCGCAAAACGGTCAGTACTGCGGAAATGGGTGTGACGTGAGCCAGAGTTGCAACCTCTCGTGTTCCGGAAAAGCGCCGTATTGCGGCGACGGACAAGTAACGAGTCCGGAGCAGTGCGACGGGGAGTCGCAGGTCACCTCGCAGGGCATTTGTCTGTCCGGTTCTCTTACCGGTGAGCCGTGTAATGAGGATTCAGAGTGTGGTGCAGGCGGCCAGTGCGCGTCGGGCAGCCATCCGCTCGCCTCGTGTGAGGGGGTAAATATCAATAAATGTGCGAGCACGCTCAAGCAGTGTGTGACGGCCAACTACACGACCACGAGCCACGACCCCGGGAGCTTTACGGTGTGTCAGGAGGACACGGATTGTCAGGGCGAGCCCGGCGGTAAAACATCCTGCCGATCAGTACAAGACTTTGTATCAAGCTGTACTTCAGCCTCGCAGTGTTCTCTCGGCGCGATTCAAGGAGAGTGTTTGTCATTCCCAACGGCGCACGTCCGCACCTGTCAGACGGGTGGCTTGGATGCATGTAGCTACAGTTCGTGGTCATCCTGCGAAGTGGTTGGCTACTGCGGCGACGGCATTATCCAATCTCCGGCCGAGCAGTGTGATGACGGTTCGGAGAATGGTGACACGAAGGCGTGTACATCTACATGTAAGTTGAACGTGTGCGGCGACGGAAAACCGTACGTGGGTGTGGAAGAGTGTGATGCCGGAACGCAGAATGGGCAGATTACCTGTCAGTCCGACTACAACTCATCCTGCGCGTCCTGCTCAACGCAGTGTAAGTTCCTGGCGTCATCCGGCGGCTACTGCGGCGACGAGGTTCAAAGCGGACCGGAACAATGTGACGGCAACACAACGGTCGCCACCGTGGATCAGACTCAGCTGCTGCTATGTAATTTGAATAACCCGATTCCGGAAGCGTGTGAATACACATCGGCCGTCTGTGAAAATCCGCCGTGTACCAAGACAAAGCAATCTGGCGTGACCTGCGAGGCGCTTGGGTACGACTTCCCGATTAACGGCGCGAATCCGAATGTCATTCCATTGAATTCGTCTGTTGATAAGGACATCACGACGTCGCAATGCGCAGACATTAACGGAATGAAGTACTACGACTACCTCGCGTACTACCATTGTCTTGGCATGCGCTGTTTGAATGCAACGACGTTCAATACCGAGTCGCTCATCACGGTTGCGTCGTCTGAGGATCCAAATACAACCATTGCATATCTAAGCGGCACGGACGGGCTGGTACATGAGCGTTATATTTATGCCGCCACCCCTCCGGATCCGGGCGCGCAGAACCAGTGGTACGTGAGCCTCCCGCAAACAATGCCGGAGATCGGCGAGTTCTGGCAGTGTGTACGCGATATGGGGCCATCACTCGGAATTGGTGTGCAGGTTACCGATACGCCGGAGTTCGTGCAGTGTGGAATCTCTTGCCAATTCTCCGGGTGCGGACGTTGCAGCGATGAAATTGGTTCCGGGGTGATTGAGGGCGATCTGGTCGACGCCGTGTACAACCAGCCGGTGCCGTTTGCGCGCGTCTCGTTGTTCTACAAGGGCGTGCTCGTAAAACAGGTCTCGAGCGATGGTGACGGGCACTTTGTGGTGACGGGCCTGAACGAACGAAATCAATGCGGCCTCTACAAGCTCGTCATCGACAAATACGATAACAACCCGTGTACAGACATTAATTCCGGCGGTGTGTCGTGCGGCGGTGCTTCGTTCCCGCCATGGACGTACAGCTATGACGTGGATGAGGAGGCGCGCGGTGGGTACTGGCCGCTTGAAACCGCCTCGTTTGGTGTCGAGAACTACGAAGATATTGTGATCCCGGGTGGCGACGGCCGCATTCTGCTCTTCCCACGTCCGGGCGCAGGTGAGGCATACTTCTCGGTGCTATGGGACAACAAATGGTCGTCCGGCGGGCAGTATGGAACGGTATGGGGCGGATACAATAATCACCTCGTGCTTCCGGTTGGATACACGCGCGCAAATTCAACGGATACGCAGGATCCAAACTATCCGGAAAGCTATTATCCGACGGTATGTTCCTACGACAACCGTCCGGCGTCACTGCACCAATGCTCACGTGATGTGACGTGGTCCGGCGAATTGACCGGTCATCCCGATCTTGGCCGTCTTCCGTACGCACAAAATATCTGTCTTCATAAAGCCGGTGACTTTGTGGATGGTTTTGGTCCGCCGGATGATGTGGAAAATGGCTGCCCGGTGGAGGGTCGCGACGCGTGTTTACAAAACAACCCGGGAGATTTTCAAAAATGCTCCAAAGGCGTTCAGTTTAGTACGTGTAACGGGGGTATCCAAAACGGCCAATTCTGCGATTCACCGGGTGCGCAAATTGAATGTGCGAACGGCGGAGGAACCTGCTCGGAGATTCCGTGTCAGCGCACGTGGTGGGACACATGCTCCTTCTACGAAGACGGGCCGCTTACAACCTACTTCCGCTATGCGCCGTATGCCGGATCCGTCGAGCCGATCCACATGTATTGGGGGCATTGGTCCAAGAACATCTACTCGCAGTTGAACAACTCGGTAAACGTATTGCTGAACCACCTGCAGGGGAACGACTACCACGCCGTCATCTCGACCGACTCGCAATTTGTAACGTTGTCGGCGGATAATTTGAACAGCACGAACTGCGGTGGGGACTGTAAATTCTGGCACCTTGGGGACATCGATTTGATCACCGGAAGCGTCATGCTGGAAAACGATCTTGTTTCCGGCCGGCCGGATGGTGTCGCGACCTACCAGTACCATTTCCAGGGAAATTATTCGAACGCGTACTATTGTATGCAGGGCGACACGCTGTACTACCGATGTAACGATGGAGGTCAGACCTCGAATTCCGAATGTCAGGCAAGCTTCGGCCCTGGTGCGTCATGTAACATTCCAAACTATGTCCAATGGTCTCGAGCCAACTGGTAGCTTTCAATTACAGCCTCCGGAAGAGGTGAAGCCAAAAAGCAACCGCATTTTGGTTGTGGTTTTGGCGCTTCTTGTTGTCGCGCTTTTCGTTGTTGGGTTTTTGGTCTACCGACGGTATTCCGGTGGATCCGATACCAGAGGAGTGACGCCGGGGATTCAGCTCCCGGCCGGAACGCGGTCGCTTGATTCCTACACTGAAGAACGGGCATGGCAGGAAGGGGATCCAACCCCCGAGAGCGGGAATCCGGACGGTGGATTCGAAGCAAGTTCGCCCGGCGAAACTAACACACAATGACCCGCATGTTACACTTATAGCCTATGTTTGATGACACGACCCCGCCAGCAAACCTTCCGCTCGAGAAGGGAAAGGCGCCACCGCCGCGGACTCCGCAAAAAGGTCCGGCTCCGGCAAATCCCGTTCCGCCTGCACCTGCAGAACCCGGAACGTCCAAACCCCCCAAATCAAAATCCTCAGCTGGAAACGAACCGGAAGACATTTTTGCGGGTATTGATACGCAGGACAGTGAAGCGGGTTCCGCGCCTTCGGAGGATATGAGTGGAGACATGCCACGAAAACGAGGAGGCGTCGGGAAAGCGCTTGGGATTGTGGTGCTCGTCCTGCTCGTTCTTGGCGGAGCAGGTGTGGGGACGTGGTATTTTTTGATTCGTGACACAGGAGAGGAACTGCCGGCGCCACAGGTGGTCGAACCGGAGCAAACAACAATCGTTGTTGAGGAGCCGCCGTCATTGCCACCGGAAACAACAACCGCACCGCCCGCGCTTCAAGAGCCGCCTCAGGCTATTCAGCAAGAAGAGCCGGTTGAGGAGGAGTCGCCTTTGATTCCCGAATCGGAAGCGGTTCTTGCGGTAGATACGGATGAGGACGGGCTGACTGATCCGGAGGAAACAATATTTGGGACACATGCTGTCATTGCTGATTCAGATGGAGATTCGTTTCCGGATGGATCCGAGGTTCAAAACGGGTACGATCCCAGTATTGCCGTATCTCGACTCGATGCGTCATCACGTTTCACGGTCGCTGAACTCGGTGATCAGTGGCGGACACGCCTTCCGGTCGGCTGGAGCGTTGTTCCGGACGAGATTCAATTTGGCGATCTCGTGATTGAAACCGCATCCGATAATCTGATTATGGTCCGCCCATCCCAAAAGCCGATTTCGTTAAGCTTAAATGATTGGCTTGCCGTGAACCGTCCCGATATTGCAGGAGCACAGGTTGCAAATCCGCAGATCGAGGCGTTCACCTCATGGAACGGATATGAAGGGATCCGCACAACCGACGGAAAGCATATGGTTCTTACAACGGGAACACGGGTGATGTTGCTTGAGCTTACATCCGGTGGCTCCGGATCGATCGATTACCCGAATGTATTTAATGTGATTGTGCAGATGTTGGAAGAAGTGAAATAAACTATGGCGAAGGAAGAGCAACCGGAGGCTGCGGCGGAGGCGCCAAAAGCTACGAAAAAATCCTCGGAACCTCAAATCCATGTGATTCCCGAGGAGTTTTATGGCGCTTCACTTAAAAAAGAAACACCCAAGAAACAACAGCAGACGCCTCCGGAGGCACAGTCGGCACCTGCTCCGCCCAGGGCAACGCCAAAGCGCTGGCCGCTTATTCTGGTCATCGTCATACTGCTCGCGGTTATTTCCGGAGGTTTCGTGTATGTGAATCGCGGACTTATTTTTGGAACCGAGCCGGAAGTCGTGGTTCAAACACCAACCTCAACTCCGGTAACGGTGGAGCCGCCATTTGCACCAACAGACGCAAGCGCCACGTCCACGTCGCCGCGGAGCGTAGAGATTCGATGGACAGACGCGTCTGAAAACGAATCCGGTTTTCGCCTTGAGAGGCGTGTGGGGCAAGGAATCTTTGTTCCGATTACGACCCTTCCTCCAAATACAACGAATTTCCTTGATGTCTCTGTGAACGCCGGGCAGGCATACGGGTACCGTGTTGTGGCGTTGAATTCCGGAGGGGATTCAACTCCGAGTAACGCCGTTGACGTGACCGTTCAAGAAGAGGTTGAAGTTCCGGTCGTCACATTGCCGCCCGCAGGATTGGATGCGGATTCCGATGGACTCACGGATGTGGAGGAGCGTTTGTACGGCACGGACCCACAAAACCAAGATACAGACCAAGACAGCTTCTTGGACGGGAACGAGGTATTTCATCTTTATAATCCTGCCGGGGTAGACTCGGTGCGTCTTTTGGAATCCAGCCTTGTGAAAGTACAAACCGGTTCCATTGGTTGGGTGATGAGTATTCCAAGCGCGTGGACGATGCGGAATACGGATGCGCAAGGTATGCGCGCGACGGTTGATTCGGGGCGGGGGGAGACGTTTACGCTTGAAGTTCGGGAGAATCCGGATGGAAAGTCCGTGGAGGACTGGTATGTGGATGAATACGGAGATGACGCCGTAGAGCTTTTGGAATACCGGTCAAAAGGAGGATATTCGGGAAAAATTACCAAGGATCTGCTGATCACGCTTATTCCGTGGGACGATCGGGTGTTTGTGCTGACCTACCGGCTGAACGGACAGTCTTTTATCAATTACCGCACCACGTATGCGATGATGCTGAACTCGTTGACGTTGAGTGGCGTTCCAACGGTACAGGAGTCAACGGTAACGCCTGCGGTACTTGAGCCTGAAAACGCCACCTCGAGCTCGTCATGACCATCCATCTTTCCGGACCGCTTCCGCGCGGAATGAGGGCATCGGATGTACACTCGGCGATCCGCGAAGCGTTCCGTGTTGCGCGCCGGAAGGAGCGGGGAGAGGTTTCCGTGCGTTTTGTTTCGGAGAAGGAGATCGCGGAGCTGAACCTGTATTACGCAAAGCGGAAGATCCCTACAGATGTTCTGGCGTTTCCATCGGCCGTAAGTGAGCCGGGGAAAAAGGAATGGGGAGATCTTTTTTTGGCCACGAAGTACGCGGCGCGGAATGCCAAGGATCGAGCGGTTCCATTGCGCGAGGAGATCGACCGACTTCTTGTTCACGGTATGCTGCACCTCTTTGGCTATGATCATCGGACAAAGAGCGAAGAGACGCGGATGTTTGGACTTCAGGAGCGGGCTGTCCGAAGGCTGGCAGATCGGCATTGAATACATATGTTAAAAGGTTTGAAGAACAGTTTTGTTCACGCGTTTCGCGGCATCGGAATCGCGCTCAAGACCGAGCGCTCCTTTCGGATTCAAACCGCAGCAGCGCTGTTGGTGGTGATTGCCACACTGATTATCCCCCTTACACGCACGGAACGCGCTATCTTGTTGGTAGCGATTGGAGCGGTTCTTGTGCTAGAATTACTGAACAGCACCGTTGAGCGGATGGTGGATCTATTTAAGCCCCGACTCCATCCGTACGTCCGGGATATTAAAGACTTGATGGCGGCGGCGGTTCTGCTTGCCTCATTCTTTGCGCTTATTATCGGGGTTCATATTCTCATGCCGTACGTTTCGTTTTTGACTCGATTATGAAGGAACGTCTTCTCACAGGATTGGACCTCGGAAGCTCACATATCCGAATTGCCGTCGGCCAAACGTCCGCGTCCTCGGAAGGCCGTCCTCTTTTAAAGATGATTGGGGCCACAGAGACCCCGTCTCTTGGTATTTCAAAAGGCGGCGTGAGCTCATTCGAAGATGCGGTCGCATCCATTTCGCGTGCTCTTGAGCAGGCAGAGCGGCTCATTGGAGTGCCTATTGAGAACGCATATGTTGGTATCGGCGGAACGCAGATTTCCGCAATTGGAGCCAAGGGCGTTATTGGCGTTTCGCGGCCGGATGGGGATATTCGTCATGAAGACGTGAGTCGCGTGCTTGAAGCCGCCCGAACTTTTGCAAATCCGGCGAATCAGGAGATTCTTCACGTTCTTGCGCGATCGTTTGCCATTGATGGCCAGGCGGGAATTAAAGATCCCGTTGGTATGCAGGGGATTCGGCTTGAGGTGGAAGCGCAGATTGTTCAGGGGATGGTTGGTCACGTGAAAAACATCACAAAAGCGGTATTTCGGACGGGTTTGGATATTGATGAGTTAGTGTATGCACCACTTGCTGCACTGGAGGCGGTAACAGATCTCCGCGCGCGGGAATTGGGTGTGTGTGTGCTCGATATCGGCGCCACCACAACAGGGATCGCGGTCTATGAGGATGGAGATTTATTAGCGACCATGACCGTACCGCTTGGTGCGGATCATATTACGTCAGACATAGCGATTGGGCTTCGTGTGTCGCACGATGTCGCGGAGAAGATTAAGCGCACCCACGGACATGCCCTGCCGGGGCAGGTGGACCCGCGAGAGGAAATTGACGTACGGGCCTTTGGCGCCGATGAGTCTGAAAACGTGTCTCTTTCATACGTGAGCGAAATCATTGAGGCGCGTGTGGAAGAGATTTTTGAAACTGTTGAAGGTGAGTTGAAGAAGATTGACCGCGCAGGTCTTTTGCCGGCCGGTGTGATTTTAACGGGCGGCGGCGCAAAGCTTCCGGGGATGGTTGAGGTTGGGAAGCGCGTATTACACCTTCCGTGTGCCTATGGTGCTGCGCAGGTGGAAACGTCAATGCCCGAACTCATTCATGATCCTCGATTCAGCACAGCGGTTGGTCTTGTGATGTGGGGATTTGAATTGGAGCGACAAGGGGGCGGGGATACGTTTGGCGGATCGCGGTCGCGCAGCGAGGGGGTTGTATCAAAAATTTCGAGCCCGTTTAAAAAAGTGTTTAAGAGCTTCTTGCCGTAAGTTGAGTCGTGACCGCTTCCGTTGCGATCTTCACTCGAACACATCCTTCTCACTGGCTGCAGAACAGCTCTCTCGTCCGACTGCGTCGTTCTCGCTTCGCAGAACCGGCTTCGCTGCGTTCGCAGGAGATGTTCTCGTTCGTGGAGAATTTGAACCCCCCTCACGATCTTCTCGGCATTATTGGGAATAAGACAAATTCCCCCTTAGGGTAAGGGGGGTATAGGAGGTAAGAATGACTAGTGATACGCGATTCAGGATACAAGAATAGGAAGGGGGTCCAGTTGACGTTCGGGAGACGTGTTTGTAATGTGGAGTCAGAAATTACCGAATACAAAATTGAATCAAAAAGCGGTAATTTGTATACACTTTGTATTCAAACTCTATGGCACAGATCCACCCTCCGATCGAAACATTTGCAAACATCAAGGTTGTTGGTGTTGGTGGTTCCGGTGGTTCAGCGGTGAACCGGATGATCGTTTCAAAAATCCGCGGCGTCGATTTCATCGTGATGAATACCGATGTCCAGGCTCTCCATCATTCACAAGCCCGGACAAAGATCCATCTCGGAAAAGAAGTGACAAAGGGATTGGGTGCCGGAATGGATCCGGACGTTGGTTCACGCGCAGCCGATGAGAGTGAGGCGGAAATTCGCGAGGCGCTTAAGGGCGCAGACATGGTGTTTGTGACATGCGGACTTGGGGGTGGCACGGGGTCAGGAGCCGGGCCGCGCATCGCGGAGATGGCGCACGAGATGGGCGCTCTTACCGTGGCGGTTGTAACACGTCCATTCTCATTCGAAGGGCCGCGCCGTAAGTCGGTTGCGGATGATGCCTACGAGCGAATGGCGGATGCGGTCGATACATTGATCACGATTCCGAACGATCGTATTTTACAAATTATTGACCGTAAAACGTCTCTCATCGATTCCTTTGAAATTGCAGACGATGTATTGCGGCAGGGTGTGCAAGGAATTTCCGAGCTCATTACGGTTCCGGGTCTCATCAACGTAGACTTTGCAGACGTGCGCGCCATTATGTCGGATCGTGGCTCGGCCCTTATGGGGATTGGCCGCGGACAAGGGGACAACCGCGCGGCGGATGCGGCAAAAGCCGCCATTGCCTCACCGCTTCTCGAGGTTTCAATCGACGGCGCAAAGGGCATTTTGTTTACAATTACCGGTGGCTCTAACCTCGGAATGTACGAAGTTTCTGAAGCGGCAAAGGTGGTGACGCAGTCTGCGGATCCGGATGCCAAGGTGATCTTTGGAGCCATCATCGACGAAACATTGAAGGACGAAGTGAAGCTTACGGTGATCGCAACTGGGTTTGACTCGCGTCCAGAGCGAAAGCCAAAGGTCGGGTCGGCATCAGGCGTTGTTCAGCATATTCCGGACACCTTGGAGCGTATGAATTTTAACGCCTCAAAGGCTTCTTCAAGGATGACAAAGAAGTCGGTTGAGCCGCAGACAAAGGTTGAGCCGCAGCCGGCAGAGCGACAGCCACACGTCCAAACGCCAACGTATACGCCCATGAAGGAAGCAGTGTCTGAGCCGCCAACACCGCCGGCACCGCGTTCAGAAACCCCCGAAGATGATTCAAAAGATTTGGAAATCCCAGCGTTCATTCGTAAAAAAATGATGTGATATGCACTGTCCGCTATGCGGTCGGGATGACACAAAAGTCATTGACTCACGAACGGCGGGTGACGGAACCTGTATCCGCCGCCGTCGTCTTTGTGATTCGTGCGGCCACCGGTTTTCAACAACCGAAGAGGTTGAACTGCTGGGGCTGTGTGTTGTAAAGCGGAACGGTGATCGGCAGGCGTATTCGCGCGACAAGATTGAAGAGGGCTTGAAGCGTGCGCTATACAAGCGTGTATATACGGACGCGGATTTTCGCGCATTGATTCACGGTATTGAACGCGAGATTCAGCGTGACTCAAGTGACGAAATTACGAGCGCAAAGCTTGGGGAGATCGTGCTTCATGAATTAAAAGGGTTTGATCAGGTGGCGTATATCCGTTTTGCGTCGGTATACCGATATTTTGATGATGTGGATTCCTTCACGAAGGAATTGGACTCCTTGACCTGACATTGGCTACAATGTGAAGGAATGGAAACAAAAACGAAAATTGTGTGTACGCTTGGCCCGGCGTCAAAGGATGTTCGTACACTGACACGAATGGGGCGAGCCGGCATGGACGTGGTTCGTCTTAACTTTTCACATGGCACGCATGAGGATCATGAACGCCTCATTCGGAACGTGCGTTTGGCCGAGAAGCAATCCGGGAAGCGATTTACGCTCATCCAGGATCTCCAGGGTCCAAAGATTCGCGTGGGTAATTTGCCGGAAAAAGGCGTGCGTCTCGCAAAAGGGGCAACCGTGGTATTTACCACGTCTTCATCTCCCGGGGAGGAAGAAATTCCGGTGACACTCGCACGTTTGCATCGCGACGTAAAAAAAGGCGAAGTATTTTTGTTTGATGATGGAAAAATGGAGGGGCGTGTTTCACGAGTTGTGGGACAGCGTATCCATGTTGAAGTGGTGCGCGGCGGTGTGCTGCTTTCACACAAGGGTTTAAATATCCCCGAGTCACATCTTCGCATCCCGGCACTGTCAGAGAAGGATCGGAAGGATGTTCGTTTTGGAGTAAAAATGGGTGTTGATTACGTGGCGCTTTCCTTTGTTCGTTCGGCGGAGGACGTTCGTGCACTTCGGCGCATGTTGGACACGGCCGGATCCGCAGGGAAAAGGATTCGCATCATCGTAAAGATTGAGAAGCGGGAGGCGGTCGATCGCTTCGACGAGATTCTTCGTCGCACGGACGCGGTCATGATTGCTCGTGGTGATTTGGGGATCGAGCTGCCGGCGCAAGAAGTTCCCGTCATCCAAAAAGACTTGATTGAGCGGTGCCGCAGGAGCGGAATTCCGGTGATCGTGGCAACGCAAATGCTGGAATCCATGATTTCAAGCCCGTTGCCGACACGCGCCGAAGTGTCTGATGTTGCGAATGCCGTTGCCGACCACGCGGACGCCGTGATGCTCTCCGGTGAGTCTGCGGTGGGGCAGAACCCGGTTCAGGCCGTGCAGATGATGAATGAAACAATTCGCGCCATGGAAGCTTCTCGTTTTGATGACCAAGAGCGAATTGAAATTCCGGAAAGCGAGGCTCCGGCTCTTGGACCCACGCTACATGTTTTGTCCGAATCAACAGGCCGACCGCCTATTCTTTTTGTGATACAAGATGATGGGCTGCTTCACGATATCGCGCGAGAGCGAATTGAATCCGCCATGTTTTTTTGCACAACAGATGAGCTGCTGGCTCGGCAGGTCCAACTTCGCTGGGGGATCGAGACCGTTCTTATGTCAAAAAAGAAAGACCGCGTTGGCGCGGCAATTGACGCGGTCCGTTCCTTGCGTCGCTTGAAAGCAAAACAGACCCATATTGTGCTTACCGAGCACGGGGAGGAGTCCGTTTCAATTGAGGTGCGTGGGATGAGCGTCTGACCGGTTACGCCGCGGCCCCTGCGCCGAGATGAAGTTCTTTTTTGATGTCGTTAATGATTTCCTTCATCTGATGGTTGGATTTGAGATAAAACTCCGTAATTCCTAATTTAAGGTAGGAGCGAATATCATCGACGTCCGTAAGGTTTGAAACAACAAAGATAGGGATCTTTTTTAAGTCCGGACCATTTCCCTTTATCATTCGTACAAGATCCAGGCCGCTATGCTCACCTACGAGCGTGTGATCGAGCCAGATGGCAGAGAATCGCGCGGGACCGTATAAAGCTTTTTTTGCATCTTCAAACGTTGCCACGGTCGTGACCTGAAAATTTTCTCGACCAAGTTTTTTTTGAATCGCGCTCGAGAGTGCGGGCTCGTCTTCGATGACAAGGATATTATTTGGCATATGGTTTGGAGTTTAAATCAATGGTTTTGGTGCCTTCTTTGGGCTTCATTCCGGCGAGTGGGAGCGTGACAAAAAAAGTGGATCCTTTATTTTCTTCCGACTCAAACCAGATTTTCCCGCCGGAGTGTTGGATGATGGATTGTGCAACGTAGAGACCCAGTCCCGTTCCCTCTTGAGCCATATTACGCACATTACGCGCTCGGAACAATTTCGTAAAAATTTTCTCCTTCTGGTCTTCGGGGATTCCGAGTCCCGTGTCTTTTACTGAGACGAGGACATCGTCTTTTTGAACGGTAACGGCGATCTCAACAGAACCTTCTTCCGGAGTGTATTTAATGGCATTTGTGACTAAGTTCTCAATCACAATACGCATAAGCTGAGGGTCAACCAAGAGATCCATTTCTTCTTTCGGAATGCTTCCTTTAAGATCGATTCTCTTTTTAATGGCGTAGGGGCCGAGGTCATGAATAATACCCCGAACAAACTCCATGAACTGGACCTTTTCGGGCTGCACAGAAAATGTGCCCAAGTCAATCCGTGACACGTTCAAGAGAGCATTCACGAGACCAACTAGCCGCTGACTTCCATCGTAAATTTCTTTCACCTGCCCCTCTTGTTCCTCATCAAGCTTCGACATTTTACCGTCAAGCAGAAGCTCGGCGTACCAGTTAATTATGGAGAGTGGCGTCCGGAGCTGGTGGGAGGCGAGTGACACAAATTCTGTTTTAGCCTGGTCGATGAGCTTGTCTTCGGTCACGTCGCGGAATACTTCCACCATACCAATGAGCTCGTCCTGAACGCGGACAGGGGTCGCGGTAAGTGCGATCGGCAAGAGCGTTCCGTCTTTCTTTTGGTAATACTTTGACGACGAGATGAGGGTTTGTGTTTTTTCTCCCTTCGTGAGCACGTGCGTCGCAGGGCGGTCTTTGTCGGCAACCGGCACTTCCCCTTCCTCGAAAAGCTTAAATTGTTGGACGAGCGGTTTTCCGATGAGTTCGCCCTGTGTCCATCCGAGAAGGTGTTCCGTTTGTTCATTGATATACGTAATATTCCCAAGAGCGTCTGTCAGAACCAGGCCATCCCCAATACTTTCGATCACCGCCGTGTTTCGTGCGTTTGATGCGCGAAGTTCCTTTACGTTTTCTCGCAACTGTTTTGTGCGCTCTTCTACGATTTTTTCCAATTTTTGGTACTGGATCTGCAGTGCGGACGCCATGTGATTAAAAGCGTTTGCAAGCCGACCGACTTCATCCTTATTTTTGATTTTAACCCTCTTTGAGAGGTCCCCCTGCGAGAATTTGTTTGTCGCATCCACAAGGGCGAGGATTGGGCGTGTGAACCGCGTGGCGTAAAGATTTGAAAAGATAATGATGAGTACCGCCACGGCTGCCATAATGGCAATATTAATGAGCGAGAGGCGATTGGTGGCGCGGAGAGCTTCTTCCTGATCAATCTTCACCACCAGTCCGATGCCAAGAGATTCGACGTATTTTGTGACGGCGAACACGGGCACTTCGCGGTAATCTTTTGCATTCCGTTCATTAAACGTGGTTTCGATGTTATTGATCGCGGAAATAATGGGAGCATTGGGATTCTGGAGGAGAGCTTCGGGGGCGGTGGCGGCCTCCTGAAACCGAGCGGGTGTGATGAGGAAGACGTTCCCACGTTCATCTTTTTTTGCAAGTAATATTTCTGCCGTTGAACCAAATTCTGAAAAGAGGTTGTTAGTCGCCGTAAGCCGATCTCCGGAAAAGAAGAGGAGGAGTGTTCCAACTCGCTCGTTGTCGTACCGAATGGGACCGAGTACATCGACAAGAACTGAACCGTCGTTGTCTGCAAAAACCGTACCAAGTGTTGCCTCGGGCACTGATTGGATGACGGTGGGTAGATGCCGGTTTGGGATGGAGTGCTCGCTGTAGGCAATGGCGATGCGACGTCCGTTTTCAGCGTAGACAGCGGCATTAACAAGATCATCGCGTTGGTCGGTGTACTCCCGAAGAATTGTGTCGGTTGGGAGTCGAGCGACTTGAGGCTCACGAGAAAAGGAGTTTTGAAGGAATGTATTTGAGGCGATAGAGCGAGCCTCCTGGACGTACGAGTCTCGAATTTCATTCAACCGCTCTTCTTGAGTATTTGCAACAAAACGGAGTTGTTCAATAATTTGCGAGCGAAGATAGATTTTAATTTGTCCAAAGCCAAGCTGTTCCGCGCTAACGAGTGGAACGATCGAAATAAGGACCAAGAGTAAAAAAAGCTTCAGTCGAATCGACATAGCTGATGCACGTAGAATACCTCATAACAAAACGCCCGCAAAGCGAAACGCGGATGTTTTGTGGGGCTTTACCGGAGGTCAATTTACCGGGTGACTTGGATACTCGCGCCTTGCTCCGGATCGCATGCGCCGACGATGAGTCGGCCGTCAGCGTCCGTACGGATATAATAGTCTGTGCTTGTTGTGCTTCCTGTTTTCGGATCTACCGGGATGCCCACTACATAAGTTGGTACGAGTGCTGATGATAAATCAACGCAACCTACGGCGGTGGCAGTGGCGGTACAGACGGTGTCACAACCGCTGATGTTTGTCCCCAAGACCTTTGCACTCGTCGTGATTCCGCTGGGAAGATTGCCGTCATTATCTAGCGAATATTGGTAAACGGCGTTCAAAATCGTCGTGACATCGCTACGGCGTTCGGA
Organism: Patescibacteria group bacterium; assembly: GCA_050303655.1. Classification (GTDB taxonomy): domain Bacteria; phylum Patescibacteriota; class Patescibacteriia; order 2-12-FULL-60-25; family 2-12-FULL-60-25; genus JANLIO01. Next base: position 30,318 of record JBNLCE010000007.1, read on the forward strand.
GTTACGCGTATCCCCAAGTTGTTTCACCGGGTTAAGCGCCAAGATCACGATACCGGCAAGAATCGCGATGATTGCCACCACGAGAAGCACTTCGAGAAGTGTGAAGCCTGATGGGTTACGTCGTTTTCTGTTTGTTTGTGTTTGCATACAACGTTAAAAAATTGAAAAGATACAAACAGTATACTACAAATCCGCCACTTCCTGCCACGAAACTACGTTAATAGAGGGTGTGATTTTGTCGATGACTACTCTTGCTTTCCGGACGACTGTCCCGACGGTGCTTGATGCGGAGATTGTACGGTTTTGCGCGCCCTGACTTGTGACGGTGAATGTGCAGGATCCATTATTGAACGCGATGGTGGAAGATCCGGTGAATGGTGTCGAATCGTGGATTTGCTGTAGCGCCTCTTCAAGGCACGAGTTTACATATCCAATTGCGCGCTTCGATTGTTCGTCAGCGAGGCTTGTACGGGAGGACGTTATTCCGGCGAGTAACAGGGATGTCGTGATTGCCGCGGCAACTGCGCCAATGACCAATATCCCCAGGAGGAGCGCGTAGCCGTTTTTATGGGTGGCGGAGCGCTGCGCTTGTGGTGGCTGTTTTTGTGTATTCATATTCGTTGCGACCTGACGGATTTGCAGATGAGAGTGTGAGTTCGATTTGAATGATCCCGGGAGATGATCCCGCGGTAAGGTTGCTGAAGGTGAGGTCGGTCACTTCTACGCGGTTGTTTGTGAGTGCCACGGCTGAACCCGCGCCTTCCTGAATACGTAAAACGCCATTTGCAACATCGAAGCGCGTTGGGTCCACTCCAACGCTCAAGGCGTCAAGGATAAGGGTTGAGGATGGGGAGCCGACTGCGGGGGACGTAATGGTTTCCGCATTACGGATCGCTTGCGTTATCTCGTGGATGACGAGCACGGATTGCTGATCAATATTGGAGATGACCTGGTTTTTGATACGGGCGCGCAAAAAAGTGAGGAGCAGGAACGTAAAAGCCGTAAAAAGAATGGATATAATCGCCACATACAAGAGCGTCTCAATAAGGGTGATGCCGCGTTTGAGTGTTATTCTCATACTAAAGTGGCTGAAAGACGCTGAACTCCGGATTGTTTGCGTCACTGACGACGTAGGTCAGGTCGTTTGTCTCATCGTAGGCTACGCCATAAATGTCGCGGGATAGGTTCAAAAAACCGTGGAGTGACGCGGAGGCGGGTGTAGAAACGTCCACAATTTGAAATTCGCTACTATTATAGGTTGTTGCCAAGAAGGCGAGGTTCAAAGATGTAGCCAGCGCAATATCCTGAATGTCGAATTGCGCGTTAAAGGTTCCCAGGCTTACGGGGGAGCTTGGCGTAGAAACGTCCACAAGATTAAGCTCTCCGCCTAAACGTCCGAGGTAAACAGTGTTTCCGGAGCCGGCGATGGAGATCGCGTCATTCGTTCCGGTGAGGTTAAGTGATCCGACCTGATTTGGCGCGGCGGGGACGGATACGTCAACAATCTGCAGCTCCTGGTTGTTGAAGCCTGAGCTGATGTACGCATAGCTTCCGATTAGGGAGATATCGAACGGGATCCCAGAGAGGTTTGTGCTGCCCAGAAGGATGGGGAGTGATGGGACGGTCGTGTTGATCACCAGAAATTCCGTACCGCCTTCGAGTGTAAGATAGACGGTGGATCCATTTGCATATACACCAAGTGCGTTTTGGTTTCCGGCGTCGTTGTATGAACCTGCCAGTGACGGAGATGACGGTGTAGAGATATCAATGATCTGCAGTTCTTGGCTGTTTGAATCCGATGCAACGTACGCATAGTCTCCGGAGACGGAGAGGTTTGAGGGCTCTCCATCGAGCGTGAGCGTTCCGACTTGGGTGGGGGAGGAAGGCGTTGAGATGTCTACGACAACGAAATCATCGGTTCCGCCGTTGCGGATCACGTAGGCGTAATCTCCTTGGACTTGAACCTTACGCGCGTCGTCATTATTGGAGAGATTGAGATTCGCGAGATTGTTCGGGTTGTTCCAGTTTCCGCCCGCCGCCGCGGCCGCCCAGTTGGTAAGAAGTGTGGTAAGAGAGATCGATCCTGTACGCTGGCCGGTTGCCATCCAACTGACCGTGGACGTTACGTTTTTTCGGTCGGCGCCGTTAGACCCGATTTGAATTTGCCGGGTAAAAATATCCTTCATATCCAAAGAGCCTTGGAGAGCGAATTTATTGGATGAGATGCCGAGGCCGTAAGTGCCGTCAGTGAGATTGGCGAAGCTCTCATCGCGCAGGTTCTTGACGGCTTCAAGTCCTTCCTGCGCAAGAAGAGTGGCGCGTTCTCGTTGTCCGGCTACCAGTGTCGCCTCTTGTCCGTAGAGAAAGGCTGTGACAAGGCCGGTCACGATAATGGCAAAAAGGGCGCTGGCGAGAAGCGATTCAACAAGCGTAATCCCGCGTACACGGTTAATAGGTGAGAGTTCCGACATTGTTTATCGTGAGTGTGCGACTTTCGTCGTTGCGATGCGTGAGTTGAATGGAGCCGGTGACGGTCGGCCTTCCGGTGAATTTGGTAAAGGTGAATATGCTGGTTCCGGATACGTTGATGGTGCCCGGAATATCGAAACGCTCATCAAAATCCTGGTCTCGTATCGTAAAATCCGTTCCCTTGAAAAGGATCACCTGACTGCTCGTTACGGCAACGCCCCACCCACTGTTTCCGTCAACGGCTTCAGCCAAAAGATGCGCACGGCGGAGCGACTGCGCCACATCCTCAATCGCAATATCCAGTTGGTTTCGATTTTGGACGGTTTGATAGATGGGGGCGCCTATGCCAAGGAGGAGTGTTAATATAACAACGGCCAAGAGGACCTCGAGCATCGTAAATCCCGGCAAGGTGTATGACCGCATAGTATTACGATGCATCAAATCCTCCGATGAGGCTATAAATTGGGAGAATGACGCCGATCGCGACCGCGAGAACCCCGAGCCACACGATGACAAGGAGCAGCGGCTCGAGGATAACGCTCAAGTTCTTTGCCTTTACGGATGTGCGCGCCTCGTAACGTTCGCTTACTTTTAAAAGGGATTCCGACAGCGATCCGGAGCGCTCCCCGACCACAATCAATTGCTGAACAGCGGACGGAAAAAGACGGCGGGACCGGGGAATGACGTCAAAGGCGCGCTGGAATGAGTAGCCATCCTCAATTTTTTTATACAGCTTTGCGTAGAATTTACGGTACCTCGCAATGGTAGTTGCAGCGTACACGGATCGGAGCGCCTGAAGGATGGGGAGCCCGGCTTCGAGGAGGGTTCCCAGAAGATAACCGAAGCGCGAGATTTCAATTTCCTGAAGAAGGTCTTTCACGCCGGGAATGTAGAAGACAATCGCTTGCCCGATGTGTTTTGTCCTTGAAAAGAAAAAGATGAAGTAAAAGGAGACAAAAAAGGTCGCGAGGAAGGCGGGTACGGCAATACTTCCATACTCAGCCAGAAAGTCACCGAATGCAATCAGTATCCGCGTGGCAAGCGGAAGCTCAATGTCGAGTTGTGAGAAGACGGAAGTGAGGTTTGGAAGAATGAACCATGTAATTCCAACACCAACGATGAGCGTCAGAGAAAGAACAAACGCCGGATACATCATAGCCGAGCGGATTTTTGATCGAAATTCTTGATCTTTTTCCTCTTGGCCTCGGATCACGTCCAGATTGTCTGATAATTTCCCGGAAGCTTCTCCGATTTTTGCGAGAGCGATGGTGTGATCCGGGAATATTTTTGCCCTCTTAAGAACGCGCCAGAGCGGCGCACCGGACACGATTTCTTCGCGCATCCATTCCGTGAGTTGCTTCATCCGCTTGGAGCGCAATTCTTGTCCTATGGATTTAAGCGCCGCGTCCACGCTCATGCCCGAACCAACGAGGAGCGTCAGATTTTCAAGAAGCTGCACTCGATCTTTTCGGATACCAATGCGCTCAAGTCGTGTGAGGCCGCCTTGCTTACGTTTCGGTGCTTCGCTCTTTGGTTTTTTCATGTGCTTGGTCGGGCGCTTTAGCGGGGGGCTCGGCAACGCGGAGGAGTTCCGCAACAGTGGTGACACCGTGTTTCACCTTCTCAATTCCGTCTTCAAAGAGACTTGCCGCACCTTGAGTTTTTGCCAATTCCCAAATTTGTTGAGCGGATGGATTTTGTAGGACCAGGTCCTGGATCTCAGGAGTCACTTCAATCACTTCAAAAATGGCCGTTCGTCCTTGGTAGCCGGTATGCTTGCAGTTTTCACAGCCCTTGCCCTGATATAGGGTCGTTCCTTCTTTAAAATATTGCTCCCAATTTGGAAAGCGGCTTTTTACATCATCGGACAACGTGGATGTGCTAGTCCGGCATCGCTCGCAAATTTTTCGCACCAGCCGCTGGGCGATCACGCCTTCGAGTGTTGATGCAAGCAAAAAAGGCTCTACCTCCATGTCCAAAAGGCGAGGGATGGCCGTAGGCGCATCATTGGCGTGGAACGTGGAAAGAAGAAGGTGCCCGGTCAACGCGGCGTTCACGGCAATTTCAGCCGTCTCAAGATCGCGAATTTCTCCCACGAGAATAATGTCCGGATCTTGTCGGACGATGGAGCGCAGACCTTTGGCAAATGTCAGTTCTGTTCGCGTGTTGACCTGGATCTGGTTCAATCCCTCAACTTTAAACTCAACCGGATCTTCAATGGTGGTGATGTTCACCTCCGGCGTGTTCAAAAGGCGGAGAACAGAGTAGAGCGTGGTCGTTTTTCCGGAGCCGGTCGGTCCGGTTACCAGAATCATGCCAAACGGTTTTCGTGACATGCGTTCAATTTTTTCTTGGTGATCACTCGATAAGCCAATGTCGCCCAACGTGTAGCCCTGGATGTAGGAGGCAAGAAGACGCATCACGACTTTTTCACCCTCAACCGTCGGAACGATTGATGTACGGATATCCAGGCTATGTTTTCCGTTTTCAAACCGCATGGATCCGTCTTGTGTGGCATAGTGTTCGTCAATACGGAGTCGATTTTGCACCTTGATGCGGTTTAAAATATTTTCGTAATAGACTTTCGGGATGCGTCCCGCCTCAAAGAGCACGCCGTCCACACGGAATCGTACAACGACTTCTTTTCGTTGCGGCTCAAAATGAACGTCGGAGGCGCGATATACAACAGCGTCTTCAAAAATTTCATCCAAAATTTCCGGCGCAATATGCTCATTTTGTTTTAGAATTTTTGAGAAGCGTGTTTCGAGAGACTTTTGATAGTGCACGAACGCCGCATCAATATCTTGCGGGAGCGAGTAGGTGATGGCGATCGTTTTGCGCGGAAACAGTTTTTTTAAAATGGCGGGGAGCTCGTTTTGTCTCGGGGTATCGGTTGCGATGGACACGGCTTTACCGGAATCGGAAAAAAGCACGATGCGATATTTTTTTGCGATTTTTTCAGGGATGAGGTGGACGCGTTCGCGTGGAGGCGGGTTGGAATTGAGATCGGAGTAGGGTACGCCAAAAAATTCTGCCGCGGCTTGGCCGAGCAGGTCCTTCGTCATCACGCCCGCGTTTTTTAACTCGGCGGCGAGTGAGCTTCGGTTGCGTTTTGCGAGCTCTTCGGCATGTTTAACATCTTCTTCAGAAGCGTAATGCTTCTCAAGAAGAATTTTTTTGAGCTGCGCATCCTCCAATTGCATTGATCAACGTATGTTTACGACAACAGACTTTTTACTTTATCGACGATGGTTGTCAGCTGGGTGTCGGACTTTACGAAGAAGTCTTTTGCGCCGAGTTCGGCTGTGCGCTTTTTATCCTCTTCCTGGCTCAGGTTGCTCAGGATGATGACCGGCGTTTGGTCGCCCTCCTTCTTCATGTCTTCCAGCACGCCAAAGCCGTCTACGGTCGGCATGATGAGGTCGAGAAGAATGAGGTTGAATGAACCTTTTTTGAGTTCGTCAATCCCAGCCTGTCCGTCATCGGCGGTTGTAACTTGATAGCCTTCGCCCTCGAGTTTCATTTTAAGAGCGCTTGCCATGGGTTTTTCATCCTCAATAATGAGAATGGTCTTGGTATTAGATTCGGGCATAAAGAAACGTGTTTAAAATCCCTGTATAGGGAGACTGCCTCCAATGTAAAAGTATAGCATTGATTCATAAGTGTTGCAGGTGGTTTGTGTTATCGATCCACAACAAAAACCGCCGTAAAGCGATTTTTGTAAGTTGCCGCGTAAAGCCCGAATAGCTCCGGGCCACCCGGCTCACTTCAATGCTGCACCACGTGGGCTGTAAGCAAAAGCTGCGCTTTTGTGCGCAGCTTTTACGTGGCGGACCGGACGGGATTCGAACCCGCGATCTTCGCCGTGACAGGGCGACATGTTAACCAGCTACACCACCGGTCCGTGGTTGCTGTTTGCGGCAGGACGGTACCATGACCCGCGTAAAGTTGCAAGACCTTAATTTGCCGGGGCGCCAACGTGGTAGTTGATGAAGAAGGTGGCGGGAACATCGGTCACGAAACCGGCCCATCCTTCTCCGTACAAATCAATGGCATTTTGTTCATTTTGGATCCAGCGGAGCGTCCCGGTGATATCAGACACAATATAGACTTTCGGGTCGGTTTGGATTTTGACGAGCGACCCCGGTTTCATGGTGATGTTGGAGACGAGTTGGTAGTTGGCGAGTTGGGGATCGGCCAATGTTTCAACGTCGGAGAAGTCGCTGTACCACGAGAAAAATACGTCTTTATTGGGAAAGACCGACCGGGTTCCATCGTCGCGCATGCAGTACACCGCAGGGTCATGCACGCTTCGCGCAAGTGACGTGCAATCCAGCTCGCCTTGTGTGATGAGCGTTTCCGGAAGATGGTAGCGATCCGGGTCGGCGTGTATCAAGAATTCGTCATGCTTGTTTTTGCCCTGCGTATCAATCCATGTAAGGACCGAGCGGATGTCTACGAGTTCGTAATCCACAACTTCCTCCACGCCATTCACTTCTCGAACAAGGATTCGTGTCGCGAGGCCAACGAGGTACGCGTTATCATTAATGCCGGCGCCACCGGATGTCCCCGGTGTAATTTCCGCGTCGGTTTTGATAATGCCGAATTCAAGATCGTTAATGGTTCCGTTTGTCTCGAGGAGGTTGCCATTATTTTTGCTTGGATATCCCAAAATGGTGATCGGGTCACCGACTTCTGAAAATTCGTACGTTTTGAGATAGGGGAATGGAGAGATTTGTTTTTGTCCGACCGGGTCTCCAATGTCCAGGACGGCGAAATCATAGTTTTCCTCCTCATCAAACACATACGCGCGCCAGTCCGCCCAGTAAAAAATATCGGGTTCAAAGTTTGAGCTCTGCGTAATGAAACCCACTTGGCAGTCGCCCGGTTCATGCGTCTCGAGATCCAAGAGCACGTGCGCGTTTGTGAGCACGTATCCTTCTGTGGGATGAATCACAACACCGGAACCCTGCCGATCTCCGCAGTGGACCCATACCGCGGCCTGTTGAACCTCAAAAGGCGCCTCGGCATAGGCGACGGGTGGAAGAGCAAGTGTGGCGAGAAGAAGGAGGAGCGAGGCTCGACGGAATCTGTGCATCATGTGCGTGAATGGTATCATAATGGTCTATGGCAAGCATTTTTACGAAGATTATTCAGGGGGTGATTCCGTGCCACAAAATTTGGGAGGACGACGCTTTTTTTGCGTTTTTGGATATTCGACCCATTCAGCCCGGGCATACGCTCCTTGTTCCCAAGCACGAGGTTGATTCACCGTTTGATATGGGAGACGATGAATATGCGGCGTTTCTGCTCGCAGCAAAGCGGCTTGTTGGCCCGATCCAAAAAGCAATGGGGTCCAAAAAAGTCGGACTCGTTATCGAAGGGCTGGAGGTTCCGCATGCGCACATCAAGCTCGTTCCCATCTCCGAACCCGCCGACCTCGCACAATCCAACGCGCGCGACGCCACACCGGAAGAACTTGCCGAAATCGCAGAGAAGATACGATCTTGTCTTTAATACTACTTACTACTCACGACTCGCTATAAGCTATGAACTACCAAGAAGCCATTCATACCGTTGTTCGCCACATCATGACTCAGCTCCTGTTAATCGGCGCGGGGTTTATTGTCGCGGCCGTTATCTTTATCTTATATCCCGCGGTATTCGTGTACCTCGTGGCTGCATTCTTTATTTTCTTCGGCCTTGTGAGCATTGTGTTTGCGCTCAAAATCCAGCGCATGCATAAAGAAATCGAAAAATTTCTCAAATAAACCACGTCCCGAGTTCTACGCTCTAAGTTCCACGTTCCACGTTTTACGCTCAAGTTCCAGGTATTAAAAGAGCCCCCACACGTCATCCATACGGATTTCGTGTGAGGGCGAGCGACTCAATCGGAGAACGGGGAAAAAGGATTGAGTTGCTAAGGCAAAGGATCGGGAGTGCGGACTTCGCAGTCCTCGACGTTGTACCACTGTACGCCGTCGTCTCCCTTGGGAAGAGCCCATCCGCGAGACACAACCTTCCCACTGGGAAGCTCGACCTGGCAGTTGACGGGCTCGCGATCACTGTCTCCGTCGGAGGGCCAGTCGAGCGACCGGTATCGCTTGGGCGTACCCAAGCTACGGCCTCCACGAGTGTTGACCACCCACTCGATACGCTCCGGAGTAACCGGACGGTACTTGTAGGTGGTCTCCGGGCTCAAGCCGATCGCACTGTTTGACGCCGCCGGAGCGTTTGCGCTGGCAACGGGATCGGGAGAGTCGTCACTGCCACGATCGACGAGCATGATGATGCTGACACCTGCCAAGGCGCCAAGGACGAGAAGCGTTGCAATTCCCGCCACGAGCTTCCACACCGACATCGAGACCTGTGGTCGCCGAATTGGGACCGTCGCCGGCTGAGGCTGCACGGGGCCGTTGTTGGTGACCACGGGCGAAGCCGCGTTCGTGGCAGGCGGGTTGTTGACCTCGCGGGCGGGAAGTGGAGGTGGGCCGTTGCCGGCGGCGTTCGCACTCCGTGCAACGACTTCCTCGATCATGCGCTGGAACTCTGGAGTCATGATAAGCGCCTTTTGCTGTGATCGGCGTTGCCGACCGGCTTGCGAACCGCGATGCGGTCGTCGAGGAGGGTCGCTCCCTTCCCGGCGCGTTGCCGGTTGAGATCGATCGTCGTCGTAGTTGGCTGCCCCCGGGTCACTGACCATGGTTGGGCTGTTGCCCTGGTCATGCTCCGTGGGTCCACCCGGATCCGCGTCAGGATCGATCAGCGACACGAGGGCCGCATGTTCCCCCGACTCGTCGGGGCTCTTCGTCGCGGTGTTGTCTTGATCTGCCATGTTCATCCTCCTGAGCCTTTCGAGCTCGTCAATTTGATCTTGTAGGTCATAGAAAATCTTCTCAAGGCTGAGGGTGAGCCAGTCGAGCTCGCCGTCACTTTTCTCGAGGAGTTTTCCAAGCGCTTTCGAAATACGCTTATGTATTCCTTGGACGTCCGGATTATTGCCCAGACGAAGTTCGACCTTCTCCCGCTTGCGGTACAAGCTTAGACGCCCACCCAAACCGCCGACGTCTTTTCGAAGTTGATCGAATAGTCGTTCTACGTTGAGGGTCATCTAAAGTCTCCGTTTCTTGTCTGTGAAGGTTCCTTCCGCATACCTGGTTTTCACCGGTTGCGAACGTCATAAAATAGCACAAAATGGGGCTTTTGTCAAGGATTGCCCCAAACCCCCAAAAAACGTATCCTTTGAAGATAATGCCCCGACCAAAGCCTGTTGTTCTGATTATTTGCGATGGATTCGGCATGGCGCCGGATGCAGACGGAAACGCCGTCCGTCGTGCAAAAATGCCTAATTTTACGCGTCTCATACAATCGTATCCGGCCATGACGTTGCAGGCGTCGGGTGAGGCGGTGGGGCTCATGTGGGGCGAGATGGGGAACTCGGAAGTGGGCCACCTCACCATTGGCGCCGGACGCGTGTTTTACCAAAGCCTCCCGCGCATCAATCGCTCCATCGAGAATGGGGATTTTTTTGAAAACCCGGCGCTCCTCGGCGCGATCCAGCACATCCAAAAAACCGGCGGGCAACTCCATCTTATGGGCTTGGTCTCACCCGGAAATGTTCACGCGTCAGACGCACACCTCCACGCGCTGATCGATTTGTGCGCAAAGCAGAAAATTCGCGACGTTGCCGTGCACGCGTTTTTGGATGGACGCGACACCAAGTTCAACAGCGGCGTTGATTTTATTGAACAGCTCGAAGAGAAGCTGAAGAAAACAAAGGTGGGGGAGATCGCCACGCTCGCCGGCCGGTATTGGGCGATGGACCGCGACAACCGTTGGGATCGTATTCAAAAAGCCTACGAAGCCATTGCGCTCGGCAAAAGTGACAAAACAGCAAAAGATCCGGTCAAGGCGATAAAACAATCGTATAAAGATGAGGTGTTTGACGAAGAATTTCCTCCCACAGTCATTGAAAATCACGGATCCCCGGTGGCGACCGTAAAGGACGGTGATGCCTGCATCTTCTTTAACTTCCGTCCGGACCGCGCGCGTGAGCTCACGAAGGCCTTTGTCCTTCCGACGTTTGAGGAGTTCCCACGGACGCAGGTCAATAACCTCTATTTCGCGACATTTGCCGAGTATGAAAAAGATCTGCCGGTCCATGTAGCCTACGCGCCGGAAGTTATTTCCACATGTCTTGCGAGCGTCATCTCCGAAGCGGGTTTGAAACAGCTCCACATTGCGGAGACGGAAAAGTACGCGCACGTCACGTTCTTTTTGAACGGCACGCGCGAAGAAGAATTTCCAAACGAGGATCGCATTATCATCCCATCGCCGCCGGTTTCAACGTATGACAAAGCGCCGGAAATGTCTGCGGCAAAAGTGACGGAAAAGGTGGTGCAGGCAATTGCAAAGCAGCAGTACGATTTTATCGTCATGAACTACGCCAATCCGGACATGGTGGGGCATACCGGAAATGAGGAAGCGACGATTAAAGGGCTGGAGGCGATGGATGCCGGCATTGGGAAGGTTGTAAACGCGGCGCTCGGCGTAGGCGGGGTTGTGTGCATCACAGCTGACCACGGAAATGCTGAGGAAGTTAAAAACCTGCAGACCGGCGAGCTCGACAAAGAGCACTCAACCTACCCGGTTCCATTTGTGGTTGTGGGGAAGAGGCATGAGGGTAAAAAAGCACCGAGCGGGGATGTGCTGGCCGGAGATTTGGCGTTGACTCCGCCTGTGGGCGTACTGGCGGATGTGGCGCCAACAATTTTGAAAATCATGGAACTTACGCCGCCGGATGATATGACGGGCACGGCGTTGATCTGACGCGTATGCTCGTTAGACTCCCTCTCCGAGTACGACGTTTTTCTGCTGACAAACGTCTCGGTGCTTCTGCAGAAGCAAGCCTCTCCGAGGAAGTCCAACTTCGCACCCGCTCTAATCACTTGTTATGAAAAAATCACCTGAAGTTGTTATCCGCACGCTCGGAAAGCGGTATACCAAAAAGGGCGACATGGATTTGGGGAGCGCGGAAGATACGCTGCTCGGCGTTTTGCTTTCGGCACGAACCACCGATGTACAGGTGTTAAAAGTGTTCCCTGCATTTCGGAAGAAGTTCCCCACGTGGAAGTCGCTCGCCAATGCGAAGGTTCGTGACATCGAGAAATCGATAAACACGATCGGACTCTACAAATCCAAAGCCAAGGCGATTAAAGGTTTGGCCGAGCGGATTTTAACGGTTTATGATGGAGAGGTTCCGGATACCATGGATGAGCTGACAACCCTTCCGGGCGTGGGGCGGAAAACCGCGAGTTGCGTGTTGTCGTATGTGTATAAAAAGCCTGCGATTGCGGTGGACACACATGTGTTTCGGATCACGCGTCGCCTCGGATGGGCAAAGGGATCATCTCCCGAAAAAGTGGAAAAGGAACTGATGGAGCTCGTTCCAAAGAAGATGTGGAACGAAATTAATCGCACATTCGTGCAGTTCGGTCGCGATATCTGTATTGGAGGGAAAAAGCCAAAGTGCTGGAAGTGCCCGGTTGCCAAATGGTGCGCCTACACACCAAAAACCAAAAACCCCGACGCATAAAAATCCTACCGTCCTACAATCCTACAATCCTACAATCCTAATTATCTATGACCGAACTCCAAATCGTCTCGCAGATTCAACAGTTCATCATCGGATCTTCCGCATCAACCGCGCTCGCAATTTTTACGGCGCGGTACTTCATTGCCGTCTTTTTTGTTCTCGCGGCGTTCTTGTGGTACTCGACGTCAAAACGTGAACGTCATGCCGCAGTTGAGGCGGTATGGGCGGTGTTGTTTGCGCTTTTGATTACAAACCTAATTGGCGTTTTTGTGGGGCGGTTGCGTCCATTTCAAATGCCGATTCTTCCCGGATTTCCGATCGAACTTTTGATTCCGGCCCCAATCACGTCCTCATTTCCATCCGGACATACGGCGACAAGCATGGCGCTGGCTGCCGCGGTGTTTTGGGGAGACAGGAGGCTTGGAATTCTCGCGTTTTTGGCTGCGGCTTTGATCGGATTCTCGCGGATTTTGGTTGGCGTTCACTACCTTTCCGATGTTCTTGCTGGCGCCCTTGTGGGGCTTGCGGCATTTGCGTTAATCCGATATATCCATCGCGCACTTAAACTCCGCATATGATTAAAAAGCTCGCCCTTCTCGCGATTTTGTTGACCGCCGGCATTGGCGTGTTTTGGAATTTGGCGTACCCCGGATGGCTTAAGTCGCCGTCAAAAAACGCCCAGGTGGTACACGTCGAAATTGAACCGGGAACAACCGGGCAAATCGCCGCAAAAAAACTCGAATCCGCAGGCGTTATTTCATCCGCGTTTTGGTACCGCGTGTACAGCCGATTGGATTCAAAGACAAACACGATCACCGTCGGGGAGTATTCGTTCAACGAGGGAATGTCATTTTCGGCGGTCGCGCGGCTTTTGGCACGCGGGCCTGAGCGGAAAGAGGTTTCAATCACCATCATTGAAGGATGGACCATTCGCGATATTGAGGCGAAGCTCACGGAGATGGGGGTGGAGGTGCGGCCGAGCGACTTTTATGCCGAGCGGTTTGAGGATGAGTTCGCATTCTTAAAGGATCTGCCAAACAAAACGACCCTCGAAGGGTTTTTGTATCCCGATACCTACCGCGTGTGGGCGGACGAGTTACCGGACGGATTGTTCCGCAAACAGCTCGCGGAGTTTGAATTAAAGACCGAGGAGGTACGCGGCGGCCTGGAAGCGCAGGGGAGAAATCTGTATGACGTTTTGATTCTTGCGTCGATTGTTGAAAAAGAGGCGCTGTTTGATGAGGATCGTCCGAAGATCGCCGGTGTATTCAAAAATCGACTTGAAATTGGCATGGCACTGCAATCCGACGCGACGTTGAACTACATCATCGACAGCGGTCGCTCACGTTTAACCGCACAGGATTTGAAAAACACCTCTCCCTATAACACGTATCAGCACGCCGGCCTTCCGCCAACGCCGATCGGAAATCCCAGTCTCGAATCCCTTTCCGCGGCGTTTGCTCCGGAAGACCATTCGTATCTTTTCTTTCTAACCGATGAAAACGGGAAGGTGTACTACGGACGGAATCTTGAGGAGCACGCCGTAAACCGCTTTCGCGTGTTTGGGGAGTAGAATTTGAATAAAAAAAGACGGCCGGAGCACAGGGTGTGTTCCGACCGTGTTGAGAGGTCTAGACGATGCCCGCGAGCGGATCTCGCGAGCGTCGCGCCGGTGCAGGCGACCTAGTTGAGGTTCTCGGACTCGTCGGCGCCCACCGTGTCGTACTTCGTGGCGTCGTTGACGAGGTTCATGCAGCGAATCATCATGTTTTCCGCGTTGGTCGAGCTCGTCCTGGGAGGCGATCGCATAGGCCAGATCCCTTTCTTTGTTTTCTGTGGTTCTCCCAACCGCATGGATCAGGATGGAACACAATCTATCACAGATTCCGAATTATGTCAAGAGGACTGGGCGTATATGGTTATTTTTTACAAAAAAATGGGTGTTTTCATATAGTAAATGATACTTGACAAAAAGGGCGAATTTTGGTATATTGCCGCGTTCTCAATTGAGAGCCGTTTTGGCTCCAGGGGAGCAGAAGGAGGATTTACAAATGGCCAAAAAGAGCCGAAAGCAAAGAAAAAAAGAAAACAAAAAGCGAAAAGTACTGGGGCAACGGGAGGTGCGCCCAAGCTCGCCTCCAAGCGTCTTTCTGGATCGGGAGACGGGGAAGCGGACAAGTAGTGTTCCGCCTCCGCCACCGGAGTCGGGTGTACAGCGAATCTGCGAAGATGACTGGGAAGACGAAGAGCGCGAGCCTCCCACGGTCGATGAGATCGTGCTTAGGTACATATACAAGAGCATCGCGTTTCAATCTCTGATGACGTACATGAGTCTTGCGGATGTGCCTAAGTGGGCGAGGGGCATGCGGTCGGCGCTGGAGTGTGAGCTCGGGAACAGGACTGCGGCGCAAGAAGCGTGGAACGATTTCCGTTTCCGTGTCCGGCGTGGAAAGAGCGAGCTCGTGAATGGAAGATTCTATCGTTCCTCACGCGCATTGCGGTGTGCGTCGTAGGACAGGAATCATGAACCTTGTTTGGAACAGGCCCGTCGAGTCGATCTCGGCGGGCTTTTCTGTTACCCTTGGATCCAATCTCAAATCCCTATGCCAGAGTTTGTATTGCAATCCGGCGGCTCCGAACCGTCCAAGCGAATCGACTATTCCAAGGAGCTCAATCAGGAGCAATTAAAGGTTGTGCTTCATGGCGACGGCCCTTGTCTCGTCCTTGCCGGAGCGGGCTCGGGAAAGACGCGGACGCTGGTGTATCGGGTGGCGTATTTGATTGAACACGGAATTGATCCATCAAAAATTTTATTGCTCACCTTTACAAACAAGTCGGCGCGCGAAATGTTGTCGCGTGTTCAGGAGCTGACAGGCTCGGATGCCAAAGGAATCTGGGGCGGCACATTCCACTCCACGGCGAACCGAATGCTGCGCATGCACCTTGCCGCAACCGGTGGGGAGCCGTTTACCATCCTCGACCAAGAAGATTCGCGGACGCTCGTGAAGTCGGTGATGAAAGAATTGAAGATCGATCCAAAGGCGCGACGCTTTCCATCCGCAAACGTGGTGCAAGGATTGTTGTCGTACGCGAGGAACACGCTTCAACCAATGCAGGATGTGATGGAAGTGCGCGCCCCGAACTTCGAAGACTGCGCTTCAGACGTGGAAGAGATCGGTCGCATCTACGCCGTGCGGAAACAACAGGCGCGGTGCATGGATTTTGATGACCTTCTGGTTGCGTGGAAAGAGTTGCTTGAGTCGGAGCACGGTCCGCGCATTGCGAGTCGCTTTCAGTACGTTTTGGTCGACGAGTATCAAGACGTGAATGCGCTCCAAACGTCGATTGTCCGCCTGCTCGGAAGTGCGCACGGAAACGTGCTTGTGGTGGGGGATGATGCGCAATCCATCTATGCGTTCCGCGGGGCTGATGTGAAGAATATCCTCGCCTTTCCCAAGGAGTGGGAGGGGGCATCCATCTACAAGTTGCTGACGAATTATCGCTCAACCCAGGATATTTTGGATGTCGCGAATTCCTCGCTCGCAAATAACATTAATCAGTACCAAAAAGATCTTGCCGGCGTTCGTGATCGTGAGGCAAAACCCATGATCGTTCCGGCAGCTTCGGCTCGGCAGGAAGCGCGTTACATTGCCGAGCAAATTTTGGATTACCGGTCTCGTGGTGTCGCGCTCGAAAACATGGCGGTGTTGTTCCGATCAGCGGCGCACGCGCAGGCGCTTGAATTTGAATTGTTGAAACGCGACGTTCCGTACGAGGTGCGGGGTGGATTTAAATTTTTTGCGCGCGCCCACATTAAAGATGTGCTCTCGTACCTCCGCGTGATTGAAAATCCGAAAGACGAAACCGGGTGGCTTCGAATTTTGCAGATGGAATCCGGCATCGGTGCAAAGGGTGCTACGTCGATCGTGCGCATGTTGCATGGGTGTGACTCGTTCAGCGCGATTGTGTCGGGTGAATACGAGGTCCCGGTATCCTCACGCGCGTCCATGGGGTGGAATGCGTGCCGGGCAACGCTCCGTCGTATCACCGAAGGTCTTCCGCGACCGCCCGAGATGATCCGTCGCATTATTGATACCGGCTATCGCGACACCATCGAGCGCGAGTATCAGGATTGGAAGGAGCGTCTTCAGGACCTCGATGCGCTTGAACAATTTTCGGATTCATACGAGGATCTTGCGTCATTTCTGGCAGACATCTCGCTCTACGACGGCGTCTCAGGCATCCGCGAAACCGGCGGACAAAAAGATGAACTCCTCGTCCTCTCTACGATTCATCAGGCTAAAGGCTTGGAATGGGACACGGTTTTCGTCATGCGGGTGAATGACAACGCCTTCCCAAGTAAGTACGCAGAGGCGGATCACGAAATTGAGGAGGAGCGCCGTCTTTTTTATGTGGCGGTGACGCGCGCCAAACGCCGGCTGTTTGTGACTTACGCGCTCACAAGCGGTTTTGACACGCTCACCATCAACCGGCCGAGTATGTTTTTGGACGAACTTCCGCCGCATTTGTTTGAAACCATGGAGCTCCGAGAGGCGAATCGCGGGTCATCTAACTGGGGGCAGTCAGACACGCGGAGTGATTCGTACGAAGAGACGATTCAGCTGGATCGATACGGTGAACCGCTCCGCCGCCGGCGCACGGAATCGACCCGCTCGTCCGCGCCGTCCACCACAACCGTGTGGAAGCGTCGGGATTGAAGAAAAGCGTACATTACGCTAGGCTCGTCAAAAGCATGCGAACCGCAACTGTCCGCCTTCCGGGTCATCCGGACGCCATTTGTGACCACCTTGCCGAGGCGGTCGTGGATGAGTATTTGCGTCGCGACCCGGCCACTCGAATTCGGTGCCGCGTCCACGGTGGAGCCGGCGCGATCTTCATTTCCGGCGATGTGTCATCGTCCGCGGATTTTGACGTGTCACGTGTGGTCCAGCAAAAGCTGGGCGAACTCGGCGTGATGGATCCGTATGAAATTTTTGTTGCGCTTGAGGTGAAGGGGAGTGATGTTCGTGGAAACTCGCTGGCATTTCAACACGGCCCTGTCCCCGTCGTCGGATGCGCGTTTCGTGAAACACCGGAATTCATTCCGGAAACCGTTTCTGTCGCGCGACGTGTCGCGAAGTGGATGGAGGAGAAGCGCCAGTCGGATCCTGAATGGTATTGGCTTGGACCGGATGGGGAAGTCACGGTCGTTGCCGCGGCTTCGGCGCCGTCGCGGATTTATATTGAACTGGAGCACGGAAACGAGCCTTTGGATACGATCCGCGCACGAATGGAGGAATCACTTCGTCCGTTGACCTCGCAACTTCCACTTTCATTAAACACCTCGGGCGCACGCGAGAAACGGGGGTTGGAGTATCTTTCCGGCGCTTCCGGGCGGGAGCCGTCGGCGTATGGGTCACTTGTCCCGGCGCTTCCGGTCATGAGCGGGCTTGATCCTCACACCGCCGAAAAGGCGGGATCCTGGCTGGCACGACATGCTGCCCGGTACGTACTGAAGCAGACGGATGCCAAAGCCGTGTGGGTTCGCGCGCTCTATGTTCCAGGCGATGCACACCCGGCGCTCTTAAAGGTGCATGATGAGCGCGGCAAGGCGTATCCGATCGACAAGATCCGCGACCTCATGGATCTGCGCACCGTGATGCGCGACTGGTGGCGTCATAATCTCAATACAGAAGCGAGCCAATGGGGGTTTGTAGGAGGCGTTGGACTTCCGTGGGAGGAGTGATACTCTAGAGTTCGTCCTCTATCTCATCTTTCGGCTCCATTTCAATCACTTTCGGCTGCATTCGTCTCAAACCTCCTCAACGTAGTTTCTCACTACGCTTCGTCGGTTATTCAACGAATTCGCTCAAAAGTCTTTTGAAATGACCTCGAAAAAGAGATAGAAGACAAACTCTCTTTTATGACTAAAAAAACAACGCAATTTTCCGCGGCCCTTGTTGCCGTCGTGTTTCTTCTTGGGGGATGTGGCGCACCGACGCGCGATACATCCAGTTCTCAAGCGGAGTCTAATTCAACTGAATCTCAGCCGGAACAAATCGCTGAACCAGAAACCACCATGGAACAACCACAAGAAAAGATGGCAGGTACGTGTAATGTTATCCCAGAACCGCCTGCTCCGGATCGCGTTAAAACACCGTTTGACGGCAACCTTCTTTCCGACGAAGAGGTGACCGGCAAAATCGTCCGCATCACAACGGAAAAAGGCGAGATCGTCTTTGAACTTCTTCCGGAAGAAGGTCCGTGTGCGGTGTCGAACTTTGTCACGCTTGTGAAGCAAGGATTTTATGACGGCCTCAACTTCCACCGGGTAGAACCGGGATTCGTCATTCAAGGTGGCGACCCAAACGGAAACGGCACCGGGGGTCCTGGATATCGCTTTGACGACGACGCCGTGAAGCTTGATTACAACAAGGGAATTGTTGCAATGGCAAACCGCGGTCCAAACACAAACGGCTCGCAGTTCTTCATTATGCTGAGCGACTATCCACTCCCACCGCAGTACACCATCTTTGGACGTGTTCTTGAGGGGCAGGACGTTGTTAATTCAATCGTCGTTGGGGATGTAATGGAGACCGTGGTTCTTGAAGACGCAGAGTAGTATGGCGAAACCAAAAAGGAGGAAACAAGTACGAGGGACCATTAGCCAAAAGTACGCGATCATCATTGCGCTGGTCGTTGTTTTTGGCGTCGGTCTTCTTTTGCGGTCGATTCTGCATCCGGACAGCTCCGGAGGCATTGATTTACCCCCGGCGGTTCCATACTCGGGTGCGAATGCCGCGGGAGCCGGTTCTGCGGGTGGGGATGTGCTGGTTCCGTTCGAGGGCGGCGTGTCGTCTTCCGAGAATTACGCACTTGAAACCGCACCAGGCACCACGCCGGAGGTTGACTCGGAGAATCCGCTTGCTCAGGCGGTAACACTCCCGGCGCGTGTGAATTTGGACGTTCCATTTACTTCGCAGGCGCCGCATGCGGACTGGAATCTTCCGTTTCAGGAGGCGTGTGAAGAGGCGTCCGCAATTATGGTGGACGGGTACTACCAAGGCATGAGCGGAAAGATCGATCCGGATGATGCGACGGACATGATTTACGATGTTGTTTCGTTCCAACAGCGGGAGTTTGGATATTACGAAGACACAAATGCCGAGGAGACCGCACGATTTATCCGCGCGTATTTCGGCTATGATCGCGTGATCGTCCTTCCGTTTTCAACCGTTGAGGAGCTGAAGCGGCCAATCGCGCTCGGGTATCCGGTGATTCTCCCGTCTGCCGGTCAGTTGTTGGGTAATCCGTATTTTTCTGGCGACGGCCCTCCATACCACATGATTGTTCTTCGTGGATACACCGAGGACAGTTTTATCACCAACGACCCGGGTACGCGGCGCGGCGAGTCCTTTGTGTACTCGTATGATACGATCTTAAATGCCGCACATGATTGGACCGGGAGCAAGGATACTGTTGCATCTGGTTCACGCGTCATGCTCGTGGTGCTGCCGAATTAACATATGCCGCAACCGCGCGGAAATTCTCAAGG
>JBNLCE010000008.1:0-3681 GCA_050303655.1 Patescibacteria group bacterium
TATGAAGATTGGGACGCGTTCATGGCGCGCGTGCCGTGGTCGCAGTTTACGCAGTCGTGGGCATGGGGGTCGTTCCGCAGTGCGCAGGGGGCGGAGGTGAAGCGTGTGGCGCTCCAAGGCAAAACCGAGCGTTGGGTTTTGGCGTGCCAAATGGAATACCGACAGCGGCGTGGGGGAATGGGGTATTGGTATGCGCCTCGCGGCCCGGTGTTCTCACCGCGTGTCCCGATGGAAAAACGCCGTCGTCTCTTCTTGCGTTTCATGTCCGAGTTGCACCGCGCGAATTTGAAGGACTCGCTTTTTTGGCGGTTTGAGCCGCACGCGGAACTGAAGAACCCCGAGGGGCTCACGCCGTCGGTAACAAAGGACGGACAGCCGTTTTCGTTCCGCCGTGCGCCGGCGCTCAATCCATCCACCACGCGACTCATCGATCTTTCCAAAACGGCGGATGAACTGCTTGCCGACATGCATCCAAAAACGCGCTACAACATCCGCGTGGCCACAAAGCATAATGTTGCGGTGCGGGTCTCTCGTGAGCAGGAAGATATCGAAACTTTTTTTGCACTCTTGGATGAAACGGCCGCACGCGGAGGATTTCAGCCGCAATCCGTCACGTATTTGCGTGATTTGGTACGCATGCTTATGGAGCGTGACATGCTCCGTCTTCGCGTTGCAGATGTTGCCGGAACCGTCCGCGCCGCAAGTCTTGAGATTATGTTCGGAGACACACTGACGTACCTGCACGGCGCATCGTCTTCTGAAGACCGGAATGCCATGGCACCGTTTCTTCTGCACTGGGAAGCGATCATGTCGGGTAAGCAGGAAGGTCTTCGGTACTATGATTTTTGGGGAGAGAACCCGCCGGCGCAGGCTATGCCGGACTGGAAGGCGTCGTGGGAAGGAATTAGTCGTTTCAAAAAAGGGTGGGGTGGGCGTCAGGTAAATCTGTACGGCACATGGGACCTCCCGCATTCTTCGCTTTTGTACAAAGCGATATTTCTTCCACGGCATTTTCAAAAAATGGTATAGTGTTTTTATCTAATTCATAATCTCGTCAGACAGTATGATGATGAAGAAATGCGGAGTTCACCAAGTCGCCATGGTACTTGTGCTCGTTGGAGCCTTGAACTGGGGACTTGTTGGCGCGTTTCAATGGAACCTCGTGAACGCCCTTTTGGGTTCATGGTCGGGTGTTGAGCGCGTGGTATATGTCCTCGTCGGACTTGCTGCCATCTCGCTCTTTTTTGTTGGTTCCTGCGGAGCTTGCAAGAAGTGCATGTCAAAATAACGCCACTTGGGCGTTATCTTTTTTACGAAGATCGCGAGTTCATCTCGCGGTTTTCGTTTTTTGGATAAAAAATGGCCGGAAGCTTACGGGGGGGACGTAAGACAACCGGCCGAGTAGGCGAGGGCTCATCACAATGATATGGCATGGGACCCTGATGGAGGAGAAAGGACCCGACAGCCGTGTGTCGGAGTGGATGAGCGCCTCATGTCGCGTCGGAATGTTTTCCGAATCGGCACGAGGAGCCTATTGATTTGGAGGATAGGGGAAAGAAGGGGAAATGTCAAGGGGGATGGGAAAGCGGGATTGACAAAACGGCCGATTTGGGGTATAAAGCCGTCGGAACTTTTTCCATGACACTAACCGGGAGGTGAGAGATGACGGAAGAGGAAATGAAGGAGTTGCAGGAACGGCTCAGTGGAGTGCTCAAGGGTTGGACGATCGAAGAAGTGCGCGTGCAGCCATTCAGCCACCCGCGCTACGATTTTCAGGTGTTGCTGCGCTTGGACAACGGCTCGGTCGTTCAGATACCGGAAGATCTCGATGACGAGGTTGTGGCAATGGGAACCATGGATCCGGAGGAGGTTCAGAGGTTCGTGGATGAAGCACCCTGTGATGACGCGCCTTCATCCGAGGTTCAGTTCTACATCCGCGCCGCCGAAGACGGGGAGTAGCTCCGCGCCGCCACCCGTCCTCAAAACAACGTTACCCGTCGGACCTCCATCCGACGGGTTTTTTAAAATACAAAAAACACCCGCGTTGGGCGGATGGTTTTGGTGGTGCACCCGAGACGATTTGAACGTCTGGCCTCTTCCTCCGGAGGGAAGCGCTCTATCCAGCTGAGCTACGGGTGCAGGCGGTGAAGTTATAACGAAAAACCCGCGGGGAGGCAAGAGGATGGGCTTGACGTTTTGCATTATTTTCCGTATCCTCTGCCCGTACTGAAAACATATTTGTCCTCACTTGCACTGGTAGCTCAGCTGGTAGAGCAGCGGCCTCTTAAGCCGACGGTCGTGGGTTCGAGCCCCACCCGGTGCACCATATCAAAACACGCCTCACGGGCGTGCTTTGGTTTTATATCAAGTTCTCTTCCATGAGCGCCTTCTCGAATGCGCCAAAGTCTTCGTACAACCTCGCATCAACCCCCGCTTTCTTCGCGGTTTCAATATTTTCTTCTTCATCATCCCAGAATAGAATTTCCTCAGGTTGGAGTCCTAACTGCTCAATGGCTTGGCGATAAAAATCCAAATCATCTTTTGTCGCACCAAGATCGCAAGAAAAGAAGGCGCCATCAAAATATGTATTGAGTCCCATCCGTTGCATCATGTCGTTCTTACGATACGCCGTGTGATCCGATGCGAGATAGATTTTGACACCCTTCTTTTTCATCTTCTCAACAGCCTGAAGAACGTTTTTAGAGGGGGCTCCGTCAAGTGAAAACCAATACTCCAATAAAGCGTCAACGGATTTGTCCCACTTCCAGGATTTGAGATACTTTTCAACCTCGGTCTTTAAATCCGCGTTGCCAAGAACGCATTGGCGATATTCATTTTTAAAAAAGGGAAGTATCACCTCATGATCGATACCCTTTTCTTCCGCGAGTACTTGGCTGAAATAGCGTTCCCTTCCCTGCAGAACAACGCCGTCGCCATCAAGTAAGATTGCTTTAATCATAGTAAAGTATATTGTTTCTTAGATACCTCCAAAGTCCACGCGTTCGCGGTCATCAAATGGGTCGGAGCCCGTTCCCATGGAAAGAACGATCGCGGGTGTTGTGCTGACAAACATATGTGCAACTCGTGGCGGAATCGTAACGCAGTCACCGGCTTTTAAGGTATCCGTATCGATCCGGGAGGGCTCGTTCTCATCAGGTATTGTATATAGCATAAGGTCTCCAGAGAAGACACACAGCGTTTCTGTGTAGTTGCGATGACGATGACTCCCGCGTTTCACACCGGCCGTAGCAAACTCCGCATTTCGGCGACCTGAGCCGTCCCGTTGCGAAGAAACATGGCCACATTCCCGCGTTCGTCGCCTCCAAAAAATTGCCCGTCTTTATTTGGCGTGGAGTTCAAATGGGTGATTTGAATTTCTGGTTTCTTTTCCATGGGCGTGATTATGGAAGTTTCGTCCCGGCAATGCAAGAAACAAAAATTCCGCGTGTGGGCGGAATTTTGTGTGAAGATCACATATGATTCTTGATGAGCCCGTTCAGCTCGTTGATGTGATCCTCCTTATCCTTCACCATCTTCTCCCAAAACGCCTTGCACTCGGCGCAGTCGCCGGCGTCGGGGCACTCCATGTCCGGGTCGCAGTTCTTCTTGCGCAGCGCTTCGGCCCGGGCCAGCTCCTTCTTGTTGATCACCGACGCGCTGCACGGCTCGGGGCAGCAGCTC
>JBNLCE010000008.1:3691-48929 GCA_050303655.1 Patescibacteria group bacterium
TGAACCATCTGGTTCATTAGGTTGTACAAATGATTGTCCACCATACAGTAAGATCGTTACGAATTAGCTGGATCCATCATAACGCCGAGGGGATGCGCAATCAAAGTGTTGAAATTGTCACGGCAAAAACCGCGCGATAGTATTCACGTATGCCAACACAACAAGAAGCGATTGACCAAGTCGCCGCCTATCTGGCAGCGTATCCGGATGAGCGGGCGCGCTTGGAAAAGGTGTTCGCATTCATCGAAAAGCCGCACGATTTTTATGACCGTAAGAATCCGGAAGGGCACATTACGGCCAGTGGGATTGTCCTCTCTCAAGACGGAAGTAAGACGCTTCTTGTGAATCATCGATTCTTGGGTCTCTATCTTCAACCCGGAGGCCACGTGGATCCGGAAGGGACGATTGCCGAGAATGCGCTTCGCGAGATTGAAGAAGAAACAGCGGTGCCGGCATCGGCGTTGACGCGCCTTGGTCCAAAAGAGCACCCGATTGATATCCATCCGCACGCCATTCCGCCAAACGAGTCAAAAAACGAAGGGCCACATTTCCATTTTGATTTTCGATACCTCTTTCAACTTACGGAGGAGGTGGATCTCACGCACCAGGAAGAAGAAGTGCTTGATCTCGCATGGTTTGGTTTGGATGACCCCGTTGTTCTTCAGGCAATGGGAGAGTATTCGCTTCAACGAGTGAAAGAGCTTCTCGGATAAATTGATCGGCCGCGATTATTGTCAATGTACGCAAAGCGCGATACCCTCACGGTTGTATGAAAATGAGCCAATTGCTTACGAAAGCGTCTAAAACGCCACCGGCTGATGCGGAATCCGCGAACGCGCGGTTTTTGATCCAGGGTGGGTTTGTCCGGCAGGAAATGGCGGGCGTGTATTCATGGTTGCCGCTTGGCCTCCGCACGCTCCAAAAGGTGGAAGGAATCATCCGCGAAGAAATGGATGGCCTTGGCGCACAGGAGGTTCGCATGCCGGCATTGCAATCCAAAGAAGCGTGGCTCACGACCGGACGGTGGGACAAGGTGGATGTGCTCTTCAAGCTCAAGAGCCAAACGGATAAGGAGTATGCGCTTGGGCCGACGCATGAAGAGGTGGTGACCCCGCTTGTACAGGCGTTTGCGCAGTCCTACCGCGATCTTCCGGTGGCTGTGTATCAAATTCAAACGAAGTTCCGCGATGAGCTACGAGCAAAAAGCGGCGTACTCCGTGGACGCGAGTTTGGCATGAAAGATTTGTACTCGTTCCATACGTCGGAAGAAGATCTGCGCGATTTTTACGATCGCGTTCTGGATGCGTACCTTCGCGTGTTCACACGTTGTGGATTGTCGGCAAAAGTCACGGAAGCGTCCGGAGGCGATTTTACAAAAAAAGTGTCACACGAATTTCAGGTCATCACCGCGGCGGGGGAGGATTTGGTACTTGCATGTCCCTCGTGCACCTTTGCGCAAAACAGCGAGATCGCAACGTTGAAGGATGGTGACGCATGCCCATCATGCGGTGCAACGCTCGGACAAGAGAAGGGGGTTGAAGCCGGAAATATTTTTGATCTGGGACGAACATTTACGGACGCGTTTGGTTTTGACGTGGCGCTCGAAGATGGGACGCGCGGCCCGGTGTTTATGGGGTGCTACGGAATCGGTGTGACGCGTCTCGTGGGTTCTATTGTGGAGGCTCTGCACGATGATAAGGGAATCATGTGGCCAAAAAGTGTTGCGCCGTACCATGTCCACCTCGTAACATTGCCGTCAAAAGATTCTGCCGAGCAATCTCGCATCCAATCCACGTCAGAGGAGGTCTATGACTCGCTCGCGGCTGAAGGGATTGAGATATTGTGGGATGATCGTGAAGGACTGTCGGTTGGCGAACGTCTTTCCGAGGCTGATCTTTTGGGAATTCCTCTCCGACTTATCGTGTCCTCGCGAAGTTTGGAGGAGGACGGAGTGGAGTGGAAACGCCGCGACCAAAGCGAAGCCCGCACCGTACCCATCGAGGATGTACTGGAAACGGTGAAGCTCTTTGTTGAGGAGAAGGAGTGAGTTTCATTCGAATACGTCCTCCTTACTTGCCGCGAAGCAGCTCTCCGACGTGCGTCGGAGTTCGCAGAGCATCAGTCTTGCAACGTTCGGAGAACATATTCTCATAAAACAAAAAACAGGCGGAATGCCTGTTTTTTGTTATCACATCTCCCGATTTGGGTATTGCGGTTCGTGATGCGGGGGTTGCTGCGGCGGCTCCGGTTCATCCTCCGGAGGTGTGTGAGGAGCTGCGGGCGGCGCAGATGGAGGAGGTGCAGATTCGCTCTTTTGTTTGAGCGCGTCTTTGAGCCCTTTCCCGGCTTTAAATTTGGGAACGGTCACCGGAGGGATTTGAATTTTTTCCGACGGGTTCTGCGGGTTTACACCCAGGCGACCCTTCCGCTCCTTAGCGGAAAACGCCCCAAAGCCCGCAATCGTCACATCACCCCCGCGTTGAAGCGTTTTTGTGACGGTTTCCACGAAGGTTTCAACCATGTCCTCCGCTTGTTTTTTGGTCACGCCGGCTTTTTCGGCAATGACGCGAATCAACTCGGCTTTGTTCATACGAGTGGAATTAGCGAATAAAGTACAAAAAGCAACTGTTGTATTACTCCAGACTATCGTTTTTCTCTGAACTGCGCAAACCTGCGACCCAACCGGATTTACCGCGCGTATTCCACGATGCGTGTCTCGCGAATCAATGTGACGCGAATTTCTCCCGGCGATTTGAGCTCTTGTTCAATCTTTTTGGCGATATCTTGTGCAAGTTGTGTGGCACCAAAGTCGTCCACGGCCGTTGGATTTACGAATACGCGAATTTCGCGACCGGCTTGAATGGCGTACACCTTTTCAACGCCGTTAAACGAGAGCGCGGCGCGTTCAAGATCTTCCAGGCGCTTCACGTACAACTCGAGGGAGTCCTTGCGAGCACCCGGTCGTGCACCGGAAATGGCATCCGCCGCTTTTACAATCACGGCTTCAAGTGTTTTTGGCTTGTCCTCATGATGACCAAGGGATTGATAACAAATTTCTTCAGGGAATCCGAATTTCTTCATGATCTGATAGCCGAGTTCGGGATGACCTCCTTGCAGATCATGGTCAACCGCTTTCCCGATGTCATGAAACAGTCCGCCCTTCTTACACACCGTGATATCTGCGCCCAGCTGTTCGGCGAGCAGTGCGGAGATATGCGCCACTTCAATGGAGTGGAGGAGCTGGTTTTGGCCGTGCGAAGTACGGTATTTGAGACGCCCCAAGATCTGCACGAGCTTTGGATCGATTCCCGCCATGGAAATGCCAAGCTCGTAGAGTGCGTCTTCTCCCGCCTTTTTCATGTCGAGCGCAATTTCTTTTTTTGCCTCCTCAACCGCTTCTTCAATGCGACCCGGATGAATGCGTCCGTCGGCAATCAATTTTTTAAGTGCGCGTTTGGCAACGTGGCGGCGGATGGGGGAGAAGCCGGAGATCGTAATCATACCCGGCGTGTCATCTACGATCAGCTCACAGCCGGTCAGCGTTTCAATGGCTTTAATGTTGCGTCCTTCTCGCCCGATGATGCGGCCCTTCATGTCATCGCTCGGA
Source organism: Patescibacteria group bacterium (assembly GCA_050303655.1). Classification (GTDB taxonomy): domain Bacteria; phylum Patescibacteriota; class Patescibacteriia; order 2-12-FULL-60-25; family 2-12-FULL-60-25; genus JANLIO01. The sequence continues at coordinate 7,299 of JBNLCE010000008.1, forward strand.
AGCTCCACGTGCGTGGTGGTTGTTTCCACAACGTGTGACGCCGCCATGCGCTGAACAGCAACAGCAAGGATGTTCTTTGCCTTTCGTTCGATTGTGTCCGACTCTTCCTCTTCCAGTTTACGGAGGCGGGTATTGAGCGTGTCTTTATGGTTCTCTTCGATTACGCGCAGTAATTCATTACGTGCGTCGTCCTGGCTCATACCGGCAACCTGTTCCAATTTTTTTGCTTCTTCATCGCGAAGCGCGCGAAGACTTTCCTGTTCCTGCGTGAGCGCTTCTTTTGTCTTCACGATTTCGTTGCGTGCATCCTCAATTTCAAGCAGTTTTTTCCCGAACGCATCCTCCCGTTCCTTGAGGGTTTGCTCGCGGACTTTCTGCTCGGCAATGGCTTTTTTCTCCTCAAGCCGGGCTTCCTCCAAAATCTGCACCGCCTTGTCTTTTGCGCGGAGCATTACTTCTTTTTCTTTTTGTTCGGCTTCTTGGAGACGTTTTTGCGCCTCTTTTTCGGCGTCTTCGAGTTTAAGAGCGGCTTTTTTCTGTTTCTGCGAAACAAGATAGGAGGCAACGCCGTATCCCACAGCGCCACCAATCAATATATAAACGAGAGCGATTGGCATAATGGAATCGCCCGCGACGTATCGGATAGTTCAAATTGTGTTTCGGCCTAACCCAAATTTCTTCGCAAATTTTTTCGTTTGAAAGAAAGTCATTCCAGAGGCCGACCGTGTCCAGTTCTGAATCCGTACGTCCGGAGCGTGTTATTACTAAATGGTCGGTAGTTTCAATCTATCAGTCACGAGAAAGGCTGTCGAGCGTTTGTGCATTTTCCACGGAAAAATCTCCGATCGACGTTCGACGAAGCTCGGTGAGATAGGCTCCACATCCAAGAGTGCGACCAATATCGTCCGCAAGTGAGCGGATGTAGGTCCCGGAGCCGCATGTGACGCGGAAGGTGAGAGTAGGCCATGCGTAGTCGAGAATCTCGAGATGTGAGATCTCAACGCGTTTCACCGGGCGGTCTTCTTCGCGAGCTGTTCCTTTGCGTGCCAGCTCGTACAGTTTTTTGCCTTTGATTTTCTTTGCGGAAAAGAGCGGAGCCTTTTGTTCATATCCGCCGCGGAATTGATCGAAAGCGCCCTCCACGTCTTCTTCCGTTGGCGCTCGGTATGTGGCGGGGTCGGTTTCTGTAATCTCCCCCTCGGGATCAAAGGTTGTACTCACGCTACCGAGCTGCGCCTTTGCTTCGTATGTTTTAGAAAGTCCGGAGAGATCACCTAGTTTTTTGGTGGATTTGCCGAGTCCCAATATCAAAAGCCCGGTGGCAAACGGGTCGAGCGTTCCGGCGTGACCGACTTTTCGGAGGCCGAACACTTTTCTGACTCGGTTCACGACGTCGTGTGACGTCATGCCAGCCGGCTTATCGATGAGGAGTAGGCCGGTAGGATTGTAGGATGGTAGGCCGGTAGGATTTTTCATATATAAAGGTTAGCAGAAAAAAGAAAACGCGCCCCGCCCGCCGAGCGGCGAACGAAGCGCTTTCAAGAATTTTTTCGAGGTAGTCCAGACGATGATGGAGCTCGTGTTCGAAACAACCGTCGGTCCCCAACCATCGGATTTGGCTGGCGACTTCGAGAAGTTCTTTGCACGTTGCGACAAAGTCTACGACATCTATCTGCGCGAACCCGATGTGCCGCGACAGCTGGATCGAACGGGTGGTCAAGGACAAGCTTTTTTGAGTCGTCAAATCGGCACGGTGGCCGGATGAAGTGCGTGTACCCATGGCGATGGATTCTACCGCACGAATCAAATCGAAGTGGTACTCCATCATGACAAGCTCATACCGCCACGTCTCATGCGAGAGTCGTTCGTCGAAGTAGAGGTGAGCGTAGCTCTTGGCCGGGATCAGTGTAATAATTAGGAAGACCACTGCGCACACTCCGCGCACGATGAAGACCTCCAGTCTTGAGAGCCCGGGATCCGACGGGTGCAGCACGAGAACTGCTGCATACGCGAGATAGGCTGCTGCCAGAGCGATGTTGATGCGCCGGTCGCGATCCAGAAGGCGCGCAAGACGCGGTGCTTTCCGAGCGAAGTTGCTTGAATCGTAAATCACGTAGCCTCCTATGGCTATGGGTGAAAGGGCAGGGTATGACGCTAGCATAACACGGCGTTTTGTTCAATAAACGGGGTATGTGAATTGACGAAACCCCCATTTTTCTATAGGATGCGGCCATGAACGTGACTGAACTTGCACGCCGTTTACGCGTGACTCCGAACGAGTTGCTGGAGAAACTTCCGGCGCTCGGTTTTGATATCGGAAAACGTGCCATCAAGGTTGATAACCGCATGGCCGATAAGATCATGCGGGCGTGGAACGAGAACGCGCGACGTGAGCGTATCCGAAACAAACTCCTCGCAACATCTAAGAGAAACGAAGAGAAAAAAGATCCGTCGGAGATGAAGGAGGTTGCGCTTCCTTCCGTGATCGTTGTTCGTGATTTCGCGGGTCGTTTGGAGCTTCCGGTGACACGCGTCATTCAGGAGCTGATGCGTGCCGGTATTTTGGCGGCTCAAAATGAGCGTTTGGATTTTGAAACCGCAGCCATCATCGCCGAGGATCTTGGTTTTCGTGCAACACCGGAAGATGAGGTGGTATCGGAAGAGGAGGCTGGGGAGTCTGACGATAAGTTGAAGAAGCTACTTGCAAAAGATGAGGGCGATGAACTTCAGCCGCGTCCGCCCGTCATCGTTGTGATGGGTCACGTGGACCACGGAAAAACGAAGACGCTCGACGCCATTCGTTCCACAAACGTGACAGAGGGTGAGGCCGGTGGTATCACCCAGCACATCGGTGCGTACCAAATCGAAAAGAAAGATCGAAAGATCACGTTTATTGATACGCCGGGTCACGAAGCGTTTACCGTAATGCGATCCCGCGGCGCGCGTGTCGCCGACATCGCGATCCTTGTTGTGGCCGCCGACGACGGCGTACAGCCGCAGACCGTGGAAGCGCTGAACATTATTAAGGCCGCAAAGCTTCCGTTCATCGTTGCGATTAACAAGATGGACAAAGAGGAGGCGGATGCGGAGCGTGTACTTGCGGGTCTGGCAGAGCAGAAAGTGACGACCGAAGCGTGGGGAGGTGACGTTCCGGTTGTGAAGATTTCCGCAAAAGCCGGAACCGGAATCGATGACCTTTTGGATATGATTTTGCTGGTTGCGGATGTGCACGCCGATACGATCCGCGCCAATCCGGAGCGCAACGCCGTGGGAACCATCATCGAATCCCATGTCGACAAGGGGGAGGGTCCAGTGGCGACCGTGTTGGTGCAGGCGGGGACGTTGAAAAAGAATGAAACGCTCGGTATCGATGGTGCGCTTTATGGTCGCGTACGCGCAATGCGCAACTGGAACGGCGATAATTTGGACGAAGCCTCTCCCGGTACACCTGTAAAGATCCTTGGTTTTAAAGTTGCTCCTGCCGTTGGAGACGTTCTTGAAGTGCCGGACAGCGCCAAAGACCTGAAGGTGAAGAAAATGAAGAGCTCGCACCAGGTGGCGAGCCAGCTGACCGCCGCAAAGGTGGTATCAAGCGAGGCTGTAGGCGGTGAGAAGAAGGGGAAGGTGAAATTGAATATCGTCCTCCGCGCCGACGTGCTTGGTTCGCTGGAGGCCCTGCTTGGAATGCTTGAAAAGGTGCACGACGATGAGGTTGCTGCAGAAGTTGTCCAAAAAGGTTTGGGCAACATCACCGAAAGCGACATCCTCCGCGCGGAAGCGTCTCAGCCATCCGTGATTTATGGATTCCACGTTCATCTCACGCCAAAAGCAGAAGCGCTTGCCGTGGAAAAAGAGGTGGAGGTTGCCACACCGAAGACCATTTACGAATTGTTTGACGATGTTGTGCGCCGTTTGAACGAACTTGTGCCGCCGGAGACGCTCTTGGAAGACCTTGGAAACGCCGAAGTTGCGGCTATCTTCCGTACCGAATCCGAGCGCATGGTCGTTGGGTGTAAGGTGAAGACCGGAAAGGTTGTGGCCGGCGAAAAAGTGCGCGTGTGGCGCAAACTCAACGGGTCGGACGAGGAAGAGCCAATCGGCGAGGGGGCAGTTGACTCCCTTCAGGCCGGTAAGCAGACGGTAAAAGAATGTCCGGCCGGACAGGAGTGCGGGATCTCATTTAAAGGCAAGACAAAGATTGAGGTGGGGGATCGTTTGGAGATTTATCATGAAGAAGTGAAGAAGCGAGAATTCAAAGTTCCGCAATAAGAATTCTACTCGGACACATTCTCCTCACTTGCCGCGAAGCAGCTCTCCGACGTGCGTCGGAGGTCGCAGGGCATCAGTCTTGCTGCGTTCGGAGAACATGTCCTCGTTCGCGGACAGAGGGCGTATGCAATCCACGATCTTCCCCGGCGTTTACTACGATGTGAATTCTCCTTCGCGGAGAGAAAAAAGAAGCCCGACGGAAGAACCGTCGGGTTTTATTTTTGCTTCCACCATATCGTAAAACGGTAGGAAGCGACGAACGCGACGAACGAGAGACACTTTCTGATAAATGCCCCAAGCTCATGCGAAACGCAGGTCATTGGGTATTTCGTGCAGAAATGATCCGAGAAATGGTTATGAAGCCAAAAGACCAGGCCGCCAGCAATGAGCCCCAAGAGAAAAGCGGAGATTCGGAGTAGCCACGTGATCGGCTTCGGAAGGTTAATTCGCGGATGCGTGTCGGAGCTAAACGCAAAGCTCTTGTCCGGCTCTTTTTTTATCTCCGGCTGCGTCATGGGTCCCCCCTTTGGAAAAGTGAAAGTACGTTACATATAGCTTTTCGGAATCGTAAAATTGCGTCAAATGGTCGAGTGTCATGCGTACTTGATTTGTCTCCGCATTGGGCGTAGGCTGGGAAAAGTAAAATTTGATACTCGATACTATGAAAATAGAAATCACAGACGAGAATTTTAAGGGCGAGGTGCTGGAATCCGGCGTGCCCGTGTTGGTCGATTTTTGGGCTCCGTGGTGCGGACCGTGCAAGGTCATGTCGCCGATTATCGAAGAGCTTGGCGATGAGATTGACGCCGCGCAAATGAAGATCGGTGCGTGTAACGTGGACGAGAGTCCGAAGGCTCCGCAAGAGTATGGGGTGATGTCGATCCCCACGTTCATCGTCTTTAAAGATGGAAAAGAGGTGGACCGTGTGAGCGGCTCCATGGAGAAGGAGGACTTGAAAGAAAGGATCATGAAACATGTTGCGTAACGTCATTATCATAGGTTCAGGGCCGGCCGGATGGACCGCCGCCATTTACGCCGCGCGCGCGGATCTTGCGCCGTTGCTTTTTGAAGGCAAGGAGCCGGGTGGCCAGCTCATGACCACAACAGACGTGGAAAACTTCCCGGGGTTTCCCGAGGGCGTGCTCGGTCCGGACATGATGCAAAAGTTTAAGGAGCAAGCGAAACGGTTTGGCACGGAAGTGATTTCTGATTTTGTGGAGTCCGTTGATTTTTCGTCGCGTCCATTTAAGGTTGTGTCCAAAGGAAAAACGTACGAAGCGAAGACGATCATTATCTCCACGGGTGCTTCAGCGCGCCGTCTCGGTCTTGAGAGTGAAAAAGCGTTGTACGGGAAGGGTGTGTCGGCCTGCGCCACGTGTGACGGATTTTTCTTTAAGGATAAGAATGTGATTGTGGTCGGCGGGGGTGACTCGGCCATGGAAGAAGCGAATTTTCTCACCAAGTTCGCAAAAAAGGTCACCGTGGTGGTGCGCCGCGATGAGCTTCGCGCCTCAAAGATCATGCAGGAGCGCGCAAAAAAGAATCCAAAAATTGAATTCATCTGGAACACGGAAGTTGCGGAGATCCTTGGTGTGGACGTTGGCAAGGTTACGGGTGTTCGTTTGAAGGATACAAAAACCGGAGAAGAGCATGAGATGGAAATCGACGGCGTATTTGCCGCGATTGGTCATGCGCCGAACACATCTTTGTTCGAGGGGGTTCTGGAAATGGATGCAAAGAAGTACCTCATCACAAAACCGGATTCAACGGCCACAAATGTTGAAGGCGTATTTGCCGCGGGTGATGTGCAGGATTCGGTATACCGCCAAGCCGTGACCGCCGCAGGGAGCGGGTGTATGGCCGCACTCGAAGCTGAGCGATTTTTGGCACAAGAGGAAGAGTGAGCGTGTAACAATCTATTGCGACCTTGGTATGAGTGTGTGAAGCGGTACATAAGCCGCAAAAACACCTTAATTCATCCTATGAAAGCAAAACTTTTTGCCATCGCCGGTGCGGGAGTTGCAACCGTTGCTCTTCCTGCCGCAGGCGTATTTGCACATGAGAACGTTGCGCCTCAGGATCATCAGCCGTTGACCTCTGAACAGTGTTACGAGCGTGTCGCTCAAATGGAGGAACGTCTGAACTCGTTCCCTGATGAGGCGAAGATCGCTGAGCACGAAGCCGAGATCAAAGAGAAAATCGCCCAGCTCCCTGAAGAGGAGCAAGCAAAAGCTCTTGAGCGGTTTGAGGCCATGAAGGCCGAGCGAAAAGAGCGCATGGAAGAACACCGTGCAAAGGCGCTCGAGATCCTTGAACAGCTCCGCGCCGCATGCGCCCTTCCGGACGCAGAGCGCGCAGATGCTCTGAAGGAACTCCGCGCAGAGCATCGTGAGATGCGAAAAGAGCGCCGTGAAGACCGACGTGAGTTCCGCAAAGAGCGTCGTGATGCACGGAAGGACTTCCGAAAGGAACGCCGTGAACACTTCCGCGACTGGCGCAAGGACGGTGGGCCAATGTCTCCCGAGATGCCGACGCCGGAACAGCTCTAACGCAACATACGCGTAAAATGACGAGATGAATGAAGAAAAGCCCCCAAAATGGGGGTCTTTTCTTGACAAAAAGCACGGTAAAACCTATACTCCCGCTACCGTCGCTTATCTGCCGGAGCTTCATGCAAAGGTGGAATTCATGCTCAATTGAACTCAATTGCGACAAAAATTCATGCTTTCAATTCGACTTACCCGCGTAGGGAAGAAAAAACACCCCATGTACCGCGTAACGGTCATGGAAAAAGGACGCGACCCATACGGTCGTGCACTTGAGATTCTCGGCACGGTGAACCCGCACACCGCACCGCGTACCGTGAATCTGAAAAAGGATCGTATTCAGCACTGGGTGTCTAATGGTGCGGAAATGACAGACACGGTGTGGAACCTTTGTATCGACGAAGGGATCGTGGAAGGGGAGAAGCGCTCTAGCGTGAACCTCTCAAAGAAGCGCCGCGCAAAGATTGACGAAAAGGCAGCCGAAGCTAAGGCCAAGGAAGAGGAGGCGAAGGCAGCTGCAGAAGCTGAAAAGGCTGCGGCTGAGGCGGCACCTGCAGAAGAGGAAAAGCCTGCCGAAGAGGCTCCGGCCGAAGCTCCTCAGGAGGAGGCCGCTCCGGAAGAGAAAAGCGAAGAGGCAAAAGAAGAGGCGTAACGCCTCTTTTTGTTTTTTTAAAGACGCGTGTTATGCTCCTTTCACGTCCTGGGAGCATTTTTTCTTAGGATCTTCACAATTCACTTAATGCCGATATGGCCGAATACAAGGATCAGGAATTTATTGAATACGTGGTGAAGTCGATCGTGAATCACCCGGAAGACGTGAAGACGGAACGGACCGTCGACGAACGTGGCGTACTGATTACGCTTCATATCAACCAAGAAGATATGGGGTACGTAATTGGTCGGCAGGGACAGACCGCACGCGCCCTGCGAACGCTCCTCAAGATTGTGGGAGCAAAGGATAATGCACGCGTGAACCTGAAGGTGTTTGAACCGGAAGGGGCTCGCCGCGCGCACTTGGAGAGCAAGGGTGCGGAAATGCACGGTGAGAAAGAGGGAGACGAGACGCACGGTGACGCCGGACTCGTGACCGACTCTGACCTCGCAGACTTGGGGATTTAATTGAACTCAAGTGACAACAGCAAAAAATCATGGGATTATTCCCATGATTTTTGTGTATGAAAAAGAAACCACTTCGAATCGACATTGTAACGATCTTCCCGGAGATGATCACGGGCTATACCAAGGAATCCATCCTCGGCCGCGGGCAGAAGGAGAAGAGGCTCGACATCCGCGCGCACCAGCTTCGTGACTGGACGGACGACCGGCACAAAACCGTCGACGATAAGCCGTACGGCGGCGGACCGGGCATGGTGATGATGGTAGAGCCGTTTCACCGGGCATTGGTCTCGCTTGGCGTGCGGTCCAAAAAAGGGAAAAAGACACTCCGCGCAAAAAAGACGCGCGTGATTTTAACGAGTGCCAAAGGGAAGATGTTTACCCAGCGCGACGCGGAACGGCTTTCAAAATATGATCGCCTCGTGTTTCTCTGCGGCCGGTACGAAGGCGTGGATGAACGCATTGCCGATAAGCTGGTTGATGAAGAGCTTGCGATCGGTCCCTACGTCCTGACCGGAGGGGAGCTTGCCGCGCTTGTGATGACGGATGCCGTGTCTCGTCTCCGCCCCGGCGTTCTTGGTGAAGAGACGTCGTTGGATGAGGAGTCGTGGAGCGACGGAGAGACCGGGGAGTATCCGCAGTACACGCGTCCCGAGTCGTATTTGGGATGGAGCGTTCCAAAAGTACTCCTTTCAGGTCATCACAAAGACATTAAGGTGTGGAGGTCTTCCCGGAGGGGCGATGGTGATGGCGGAACGTCCACTTCACAATCTCGACGAGCAAAACGTTAAATACACCGGTTGCCAGCACTCCGAGGAGCCAGAGCGGAGGAAGCGGGGCTGTGTCCAAAATATGCTGAAGCGGCGGGAAGTAGATCGCCAATCCCGTTAAAAACAAACCAAAACCCACACCGGCAGTGAGGGTTTTGTTTGAAAAAAACGGGTAGGTGAATACGGATGTTCGTAGACTGCGGAGCGCAAACGCCACGATGAGTGTGTATGTGGCAAATGTTGCAAAGATAAAGGTTCTGACCGTTTTTGGATCGTGGCCGGCGTTCAAAAGCCAAAGATATAAGACAAGGAGGAGCGCGCTTCCGAGTGCGCCTACACCAAGAATAAGCGTGCGCATATGCGGCGTGATAACGCGTGCGCCCCCGTATGTTGCACGGTGGTTTGTGTCATCGCGAAGATCTTCAAAGGCAAATGCGATTGCCGGAAAGCTGTCCGAGAAAAAGTTCACGAACAAAATTTGAAGTGCATTAATAGGGAGTGCGACTCCGGCCACAAGCGCTCCACCGATCAAAAACAGCTCGTTGGTTGCATCGGAGAGAAGGTATACGATTACCTTACGAATGTTGCCGAGAATCTTCCGCCCTTCTTCGATCGCTTTCACAATTGTTGCGAAGTTGTCATCAAGTACCACCAGGTCGGATGCGCTTTGGGCGACATCGGTACCACTGCCAACCGCCACACCAATGTCTGCCGCGAGGAGTGCAGGCCCGTCGTTTACGCCGTCACCCGTCACAGCCACGATGTGTTTTTGTTTTTTATATAGCTTCACGAGCATCATTTTTTGCTCAGGTGTCACGCGCGCATACACAGCAACCTTATCCAGAATATTATTCAGCTCTTTTTCAGAGAGGTTTGCGAGATCAGAACCGGTTACCACCATCTGGTCGCCTCTCAGAATCCCGGCTTCTCGCGCCACAGCCGATGCCGTCCCGCGGTGGTCACCCGTCACAATGATCGTGCGCACACCGGAGTCGTGCATGCGCGCAATCGCGGCCTTCACGGAAGGTCGGATGGGGTCACGAAAGGCGAGGAAGCCGAGAAGTTTTCCGTTCACGGAAACACCCAGCAGACGCTCGCCGGATTCCGCACGTTTTTCAATGAGTGCGAGGTGTTTTTTCTTTCCGTCATCTTTAGATTTCTCGACGATGATCTCCGGCGCTCCCATGAGGATCGACTCTTTTGTGCCATCACGGTCCATGACCGCCGTTGAATATTTGTCCGTACTGTTAAACGGAATGCGTTCAACCAGCTTTGATGTTTTTTGAAGACGGGGGAGAAGAACGCCGCGAACACCGGCCTCGCGAACGAGTGAGCACTCCATGGAGCGTCCTGAAATTTTCCAAGACGCCGCACTCTCTTTTGGATTTTCGATCACCACATCTGCGTTCAGTACGGCCGCCGCTAATAGATCATCTTCGTCCACGCCGGATACCGGGAGTACTTCCGTAAGTGTCATGTTTGCTTCGGTGAGCGTTCCGGTTTTGTCCGTCAAAATCAGGCTTGTAGAGCCTAGGGTTTCTGCGGCTAGCAGTTTTCGAACCACGCCTTTTCGTTTCGCAAGCCGTTCCACACCGACCGCCAGAATCACGGTCAGTGCAATCGGGAGACCCTCCGGAACCGCGGACACGGCAACGGCGACGGCGATAAGGAACATCTCTTTTGCTTCGTAGCCGCTCAGAATTCCGGTGATAAAGAGCACAACAACCAAACCGGCAATTAAAATCCCAACCCACTTTGCGAAGTGCGCCACGGCTTTTTGAAGCGGCGTTTGTTCGCGCTCTTTTGAGGAGGTGAGCGTCGCAATCTTTCCAAACTCGGTTTTGGATCCGGTTGCTGTTACAACCGCGTCGGCATACCCCTGAATCACGAGCGTCCCGCTGTAGAGCATGTTCACGCGGTCACCCAGGCTCGCACCGGTCTTTACGACATCCACGGATTTTTCAACCGGCAGTGATTCTCCGGTCAGCACGGCTTCATCCACCTCGCAGGTGTTCACGTTCAAAATCCGCGCATCCGCAGGCACGCGGTCACCTTGTGTCACGTGGATGATGTCGCCCGGAACAAGCTCACGCGCATCAACCTCGTGCTCTTCACCGCCGCGTTTTACCTGACACCGCGTTCGCACATAGCTTTTAAGGTTCTCAAGAACGGTTTCAGCCTTTTGTTCCTGCCAAAAACCAAGAAGCGTGTTAGCAAGCACCGCCGCAAAGATGACTCCCGCATCAATCCATTCTTTAAGCCCGAGCGTGATAGTGCCGGCAACAATCAAAATGAGGATCAGCGGGCTTTTTAGCTGTCGCAAAAAAAGCGTCGTCCGGGAAAGGCGCTTCTTTTCGGTAATGGCGTTTTCGCCAAACATCTTTTTTCGTTTCGCAACCTCGTCCGGCGTGAGTCCGTTGCGGTTTGTTTGGAGCGCGGAGATGGAGGCATCGGGTTTCATCGACCAAAATGGCTGGTCGATGGAGAAGGCTTCGGTCTGTGCAGTCAGTCGTTTCGGCATACGTGGTTAGGGTGTTGCGGCAAGCGCCTGGGAGATCAAAAAGACAATGTACAAGGAGATGAGCGCAAGTCCTTCGGTGCGCGTTATTTTATCGCCGGTGCGGTAGAACACGAACACAACGGCCAGCATGAGGATCATAAACGCGCCAAACGCATAGTGCGTAACATCTCCGGGGACGGAAAATTGACGCATGGTGGCGAAGATTCCAATAAGAAGGATGTTGGAAATGGAGGAACCGATGAGGTTGCTGAGCGACAGGTCGCGGATATTTTTTTGCCATGAGCGTACCGTTACAATGAGTTCCGGAAGGTTGGTTCCGATGGAAAAAAGGATGAGCCCTACCACAAAGGGGGAGATGGGGAAGATGCCAAGGAGGTGTTGCGTGATGCGCACGATCCCTGCCGATGACGCCACGACCACAATGAGCGCTGTCACAATATAAAAGCCCTCTTTGAGGATCGCCGTTTGTTTTATTTTTGTTGACTTTACTCGTTCATGCGGCCGACGTTGTACGTAGAACATGTAGAGGATCCAGATGTAGAGCACAATGAGGAGGATGCCGTCTACGATTCCGATTTTTCCGTCGAGCCCCAGCCCGATTGGGAGGAGAAGGTAGAAGAAGATGGGGAGAATGTTTCCGATTTTTCCGTTGGTATCCACTTTACGATTTAAAATGGCGCTCGTGCCAAGAATGAGGCAGTACAGCACCACAATTCCGCCCGTGAGGTTTCCGAGCGCCACCTGCCCGATATTCTGCGTAATCGCATTCACGCCAATGGCAAGCTCCGGAATGGAAGTGAGCATGCCGAGGAGGATCCCCAGGAAAAAGAGCGATACACCCAGTTTTTCCGCCACGAGCCGGATATGCGTGATCACAACATCTGCGGATTTCCCGAGAAGGTAGAACAGACCCAGGAGCGCGAGGATTAAAAGTCCCGTCGTTGTTGTCATGGTGTGTATTGTAGCATTTTTGGACGTTCCAAATCTTGCCCGCTTGACGCTTTTTAGACGCATTGGAAAGATGAGAAACATATGAAAACCCTACGACGAAGCCTTTTGGCACTGTTCTCATTCGCTCTGTCCTTTGCGTCTTTTGGCCTTGGTTCGCTCCCGGTGCATGCCGCCGGCGTGACAAACCGCATTATTCAGGGTTCCGGCCCAACTCTGTATTGGGTGGATACGGTTGGAACACGATACACATTTCCGAATGCCGCCACGTATTACACCTGGTTTCCGGATTTCAATAATATCTTGAAGGTGACGGATGCTGAGGTCGGTTCATATCCTGATGGGGGAATGGTGACCTATCGCCCGGGAGCAAAGCTGGTAAAGTTTCCGGATTCATCCAAAGTCTACGCCGTGAGCCGATTCGGTGTGCTCCGTCATGTAACGAGTGAGTCTGTTGCGCGCGGCCTTTACGGATGGAACTGGGCATCACAACTGCACGACGTCCCAACCTCTCTTCGCTACACATACCGTTTTGGCGATTCAATTTACAACACATGGGGATACAACGTTTCCGAGGAGTACCACAGCGCGCTCGGTCCGAGTAAAACCGGCCCTGTAACAACGGTCACGGCACCGGGCGGATACATCACGTCCATGTCACTGGCTGTAAGCGACACCTCCTTCCCAAACAACTCCACGATCCGTGTGACGGCAAACGCCTACAACACCGGGAACGTAAATTATTCCGGCAAGCGCATCGACATCATCGACACACGCAACGGCGCGACCATCGTGACGTGTCATAACCAGTCGTGGTGTGCCACAAATGTGTACGTGAGCAAGTATTGGAACGAGAGCAACTTCCAGTACCGCACGCTGATCCGCGACGAGTACGGAACGATCCTCAAAGAGGTGTACTCACCGACCGTCTACTTCACGAACTAAGTACACGCCGCCTCTCTACGGGGCGGCTTTGTTCTATGCGACTTTTTTTGCCCGAGAACGTGTGGAAGGAGAATCGCGGTTTTGGATTTGGGCGTCCGGCGAGCTATCTCACAATTGGGTTTCATGGCGGGCAGGATTTTTACGCGCGGCCGATCGGCACGGTTCCGGTATTCGCCCCGACAGACGGCGTGCTCACAACGTTTCCGGGGTTCTCCGCGTCTGCGGGATGGTGGGGTGTGTTTGAGTTCGTTCATGAAGGCGCCGTGTACAGCCTCAAAATTCTACACATGTACCGCCAGCTCCGCGCCGGCACATATAAAGAGGGGGACGTGCTGGGATACTGTGGAGGCACCGGACTTGCCGTCACCGCGAAGTACGGAACCTCGTATATTGGCCCATCCGACGCCGAACAAAACTCCGACCGCGCGGTTCCACATCTCCATGCTGAACTGCATAAGGGGAAGTATAAGCACGACACAAACCTGAGCGCCGCGCTCGCACGGCAAAGGCTTTTGGATCCGGTCGAAACATTTGAGGCGTGGATCCGCGAAGAATCACACAATCGTATGACGTTTTATAAAGAGAAGGGAAAGTCAGCCGTGTACATCAAAGGCGCGAACGGGGCGCACTATCCGATTATCACCGGGCGGCACTTTATTGCGCTCTTTGGAGATTGGTCGGAGAACACGATTGTGGAGGTGGATGAGCTTCCGAATAAATCCAGCGCCTACTTCGGGCTCTTTCGCTCTGAGGGGGATGGAACGTATGATGTGGCGTAGATATGTCGCGCGTTGACCTGCCGAGTGACTTTAAAGACCGCCCGCGCCTGAAGAGATGGTGGGCGCATTTGCTTTTGATCTTCCGCCGCAGGCAGATAAAAGCGGAGTGTTGCGAATCGTTTCGAAAAGGGAAGGTGGCGTGCAAAGGGTGTGTCACAATGTACCACTCGAATTCCAAATACTGGACGCATCGCGTGATCTCCAAAATCGCGAAGCATCAGGGGGAATAGAAAAACCCGCCTTTCGGCGGGTTTTGTTATTGGCAGCCCGTAGGGGAATCGCCGCATCGCTCCGACTCGCGGTCCGGGGCGGCTGCGCACCAAACGTCCCCGGACGTTTTCTCGCCGCCCGTTCGATTCCCTAAACCCAACAATACAAAAGAACTGCACACGGCAGTTCTTTTGTATTGGCAGCCCGTAGGGGAATCGAACCCCTGTTTCCAGGATGAAAACCTAGCGTCCTAACCACTAGACGAACGGGCCTTGCTCGCTGACACCGTCTTACACTTCGTGTTCGACTTTCGTCGCCCACTCGTGTCCCGACGGTCCGCTGCGCTTTGTTTCGCAGGGGCGAAACAAGTCCATCTGCTGATGGACAAGGGTAATTCAGCGGGCAGACTATAGCTTAATTTTGATGTGACGTCAAGTGAAATGTCCTAAAACATTGACATTTCTCCAAAATCCGCACAGACTGGAGCGCATGAGTACATCTGTTGCGCAGGCGGAGGCAAACATCCGAAACATCCTGGAGCACGCCATCCGCTTTCAAGACGGCGACGACGCGCTTGTGATTTTTGATACGCAATCGTCTCTCGCAAACATTCTCACGGAGGCATATCGCGCCGCATTGCCAAACGGAACGTTCATCGATTTCGACACCGTCACATCCACGGACATTTTTTTCAAGCTCGACACCATGTCCGAAGGCTCACTTGTGGTCCTCGTGCAGTCCACGAACTTCCGGTTGGATGAATTCCGCATCCGCATCGAACTCTTCAAGCGCGGCTTCAAAGCCATCGAGCACGTGCATCTCGGACGGATGAGTTCGGAGCAGGAGGAGTTGTACATCGGTGAGTTGACGTACGATCCAAATTACTACCGCCCGCTTGGTCGCACGCTCAAGGCTAAGATGGACGCGGCGCAGAATGTTGTGGTGGAAAGCGGAGACGCGCGTCTGGAATATGTTGCCGGGATGGAAGAAGCAAAGCTGAACATCGGACATTACGAAGGCATGCAAAATATCGGGGGGACATTCCCGATCGGTGAGATTTTTACGGAATCAAAAGACCTGAAAATGGTGAACGGCACCGCGCGGATTTTTGCGTTTGCCGGAAAAGACCACAATGTGCGCGAATACGACCCGTTTTTGATCACGGTAAAGGATGGCGTGGTGGTGGAAACGGACGGGCCGGAGGAATTTAAAGAGATTCTGAAATTAATCGCCGAAGATGAGGAGATTCTTTTGCGTGAATTCGGGCTTGGGTTGAACCCGGCTGTTGGGAAGGGGCGGATTGTGAACGACATTACGGCATTTGAGCGGCAAAAAGGATTGCACTTTTCACTCGGCGCGAAGCATTCCATGTACGCAAAGCCGGGAATCCGTCGTCGTGACGGGCGGTATCACATTGATATCTTTGTGGATGTGTCACGCATCACCGCAGACGGGGATGTGATCTATCAGGATGGGGAGTTTTGTGTTTAGTCGGTACAATACGGAACATGAAGGCGACACAGATGCGAATCCTTGGGATTGAAACAAGCTGCGACGAAACATCCGTCGCACTTCTTGATGTTGGCGCTCGCGTTCGTTTGGCGCATCATGAGATCGCCACTCAAATGGAGGTACATGCGCTCTACGGAGGAGTGGTGCCGGAAGTGGCTGCGCGTTTGCATGTTGCGGAAACCGTGTCGCTTATCGACCGTGCGCTTAATGCTTCAACCAAAAAGATCGATGCTGTGGCCGTGACCAAGGGTCCGGGGCTTGCAACCGCGCTCCGTGTGGGAATCGAAGCCGGACGCACCATCGCCTTTGGGCGCGACATCCCAATTATCGGCGTAAACCATCTTGAAGGGCACTTGGCTTCCGCATGGTTGGTTCCGGAAAATCGCCGCACATGGACGTTTCCGATCCTTGCGCTCCTCGTTTCCGGCGGGCACACGGAATTGGTTCTCATGAAAGACTTCTGCTCGTACCGCGTGCTCGGGCGAACGCGTGACGATGCGGCGGGCGAAGCGTTTGATAAAACCGCAAAGCTGATGGGCCTTGGATACCCGGGCGGCCCTGCTATTTCAAAACATGCCGAGAGCGGAAAACCGGATGCCTTCAATCTGCCACGGCCCATGATGCACGAACGTTCGTTTGATTTTAGTTTTTCAGGACTCAAAACCGCGGTACGACGAGAGTGGGAATCTCTTCCCGCCGCGTCTCGCAAGAAAAAGGCGGTTATCTCCAACCTTGCCGCGTCCATTCAAGAGGCGATCGTGGACGTGCTCGTGGCAAAAACACTGCGCGCTGTTGAGAAGCACCAGCCCAAAGGCGTTATCATTGTGGGCGGGGTCTCCGCAAACCGGGAGCTGTACAGCCGGATGAAGTCGTCGCTGAAATCCGTCTCCGGGACAACTCTTCTTGCACCGGCGCGCGGGTTGCATACGGATAATGCGGCCATGATTGCGGCGGCCGGGGCGTGGAGATTACAAAAAGGGGAGAGGGGGAATTGGAAAACGCTCGATGCAAAACCGGAATTGGATTTATGAGGGGCTTCACTCGAACATATCCTTCTCACTGGCTGCAGAACAGCTCTCTTGTGCGACTACGTCGTTCTCGCTTCGCAGAACCGGCTTCGCTGCGTTCGCAGGATATGTTCTCGCTCCCGCCCTTCCAGGCATTAAGATCAGATTTTCAAAACTATGAGAAAAGTTGAGATTACATTTTCAAATAAAGAGAAGGAGCGGCGGACGGTGGAGGATGAAGCCGGGTGGGATTTTATCGCGCACGACATCGCCTCCCGTCTTGAGGCGGGCGACGTCATTACTCTGCAAGGGCCGCTTGGTGCGGGAAAGACCACGTTTGTACAATCCCTTGCCCGCGCGCTTGGTATCAAAAAAACGCCGCAAAGCCCGACGTTTTCTCTCATGCGTACCTATGTGGTGCCCAAGCATCCACGGTTCAAGCGCCTGGTTCATATGGACGCATATCGCATTGATGACGAATCCGATCTCCTTGCCCTTGATCTCGATTCCGAGCTCCATGAGCCCGGAACGCTCCTTGTGATTGAGTGGCCGGAAAAGATCCCGACATTTTTGAAAGGCAAATCTGTCACCACGCTCAAGGTCCGTTTGTGATTACGCCTCCGGAACGTCTTCTGTTTCCGCTTGGATTTCAGCCACACGAAGGACTTCTTCCACCGACGTAATTCCGTCGAGCGCTTTCAAGAGCCCGTCCTGCGTCATGGTGATCATCCCTTGCTTCACGGCAATATCCGTCATTTGGAACTCCGACACATTTCCCGTGAGGATCAGATTTTCAATCTCTTTGGTCATGGCCATGACTTCGTAGATACCGATTCGGCCTTTGTATCCCAACCCGTTGCATGCGGTGCATGTATTCTCTTCCGGTACCCCGTAGAATTGGAGGGATTTTAGATCAAGCTCAACGCCAGCGGATTCCGGAATGCTCCCAAGCACCGCTTCAACTTCGTGCTGGACCGATGCATCAAGTGTGATTTTTGCTTTGCATTTTGTGCACAGGCGCCGCACAAGCCGCTGACCGATGACCGCGTTGATCGACGGAGCGAGCAAGAACGGCTTTACGCCCATGGAGAGGAAACGGGGGATGGAGGCAGGCGCGGAGTTGGTGTGAAGTGTGGAAACAACCAAGTGGCCGGTGAGGGCGGCTTGGATAGAAATTTCCGCCGTCTCCAAATCACGGATTTCTCCGACCATCACAATGTCCGGATCTTGACGGAGAACGGATTTCAACCCGCGCGCAAAGTCATATTTCTTCTCGTGGTCGATTTGGCTCTGGTTGATACCTTCCAGTTTGTACTCAATCGGATCCTCGAGCGTGATGATTTTCACCTCGGGTGTGTTGAGCTTCTTGAGGATCGCGTAGAGCGTCGTTGTTTTACCGGATCCCGTTGGTCCGGTCGTCACGATCATGCCGTTCGGACGTTTGATCTCCCTCTTCAAGTCTTCCCATGCCTTTCCGCGGATTCCAAGGTTCTCAAAGTCGAGTGAGATTGCCTTTGGCCGGAGAAGACGCATGACAACAGACTCGCCAAACGCGGTTGGGAGGAAAGAAACACGAATATCCAGCTTTTCATCACGGAGGTAGATTGTGATGCGTCCGTCCTGCGGTACGCCTTCGATGTTGATTTTGGCACCGGAGATCAACTTCAAGCGGCTGATCATGTTTTTCCAAATTTCACGCGGCAGAATCGCGACCTGCTGGAGCACGCCGTCGATGCGAAACCGAATCTTTACGTCGCCTTCTTCCGCTTCGATGTGGATGTCGGACGCGTCACTGCGGATCCCTGCGCCCAAAAGCAGTGTCACGACTTGCGTGGTGGAAACTGAATTGATTTTATCCTGCAGTTCTCGAAAGTTCCCGACCTCACGTTCAAACGCTTCAATCTCTTTTTCATCAATCCGCACGCCGTAGATGACTTCTTTTTCTTCCGGAAGCGCGCTGTAAAGCCGGAGTGCGGCGTCCATGCTGTGGTCGGAAACGAAATATGTTTGCACGTTCACCTCTTCATTTTTTGCGAGGCGTGATGCAAGTGACTCTGCCTTTGTGCCCGGCTTGGTGGTGGCCATGCGCATCTCGTCTCCTTGGCGTAAAAAGGCGACAGTGCGGGCTTTGCGTGCTTCTGCCTCGGGAATCAGGGCAAGAACATCCGGAGCAATGGGGAAGTCGGCAAGGTTGATGTATGGAAGTCCGAGTTTTGCCGCGCGCTCTTGTGCAAGCCGTTCAAGCTCCTTCACCTTAATATCGCCCATTCGCTCGGAGAGCTTTTCCTCCTCGGTCATTTGGGACTCTGGTTTGGATGTCTTCTTTTTTGCGGCGGCCGGCGCCATAGCCGCGCCTGAAACATACCCTTTCTTTTTGGAGGGAGGTGCGGGTGCGGACGATTTCTTCTTCAGCAAATCCTCAATGGAGGGCGTCTTGTTGGAATTGTTGGCCATTTAGGACTGTTGGATATTTGTACTGCCGGAAAGATCTCGGAAGATGCGGTGGAGTTTTGGTACAACCCCTCCTTCACCCAGCCGGCGATACAAGAGCGTCCATGTTGCGTATTGAAACTGGACGGTGAATGCGGTGAGAGCAAAGAGTCCGCCGACAAACAGAAGTACGCCAAAGGTTACCGCAAGTCCGAGGAAGACGATTGAATTGGTGACGGCTGCCGAGACAAAGAAGATGATTGCCGGGACGATTCCGATCGAAAAGAGTACGAGGAACGCCATCCAGATAAAGGCGGCGATAATAACTTGCAGAACGGCGGTTTCAATGACCACGACCCAATGCTCTTTGAGGAGCTCCCAACCACGAGCTAGTGCTGTGTTCACATGTGCACCTTGCAGGACGAGGGCGTTGAGCGCAAAGATTTCAATGACCGCAACAATAAAAATGAGGAAGAGCGAAAGGATGAATGAAACGAGGTGCGCGGCATAGATTCCAATGGATGGATCCTGAATGGCAAAGGAGAGGGGGAGTGAACCAAGGAATCGAAGCAACCAGATGGCACCGAGCGCCAGAACGTTCAATGCAATCACGGGCCAAATCGCTCGGGATCCCATGCGGAGCGCATCCTGGAGTGTTGGTGTTTTACCGCGCTTTTTGGCTCCAATGGCATACACGAGTCCGGCCTGTCCGATGCAGGCAAGTGCGCCAAAGGCGAGGAGGATGAGCACGATGAATGCGAGAAACTCCACATTTCCTAGCACGTGAAGGATTCGCTCAAGCGATGTTCCGCCGCGAACCGTTACTGAATGAATGATGGCGTTTCCAAATTGCTCGGCAAAGAGCGAGCCTTGCAGAGAGATGCTGGACGCCGCCGTCCACAACACATCGTAGACGCCTGCCGTGGTAAGGGCGCTGGCGAGGAATGCGAGAATCCAAAAACGTTTCTCGTTCCACGCAACCTGAAGCGCTTCACGAAGAACCACGCGGTATACGGGCGTGTGGTGTGATTTCTTAATCATATGCGCCAAGTATATCACGATCCGCGCATCTGAAATAAAAAAGAAACCGCGTTAAGCGGTCTCTTTTTGCTCATCCTTCTTGAGTCGGTTTTTTGGATTTGCCGGCGGAATCTGGATGGCCTCGTAGAACTCCTCGCGTTCGAGGGTTTCTTTTTCAATTAGCTTCTCGGCAACGCGTTCCACCGCGGCTTTGTTTTCGGAGATAATCCTGTTTGCGGTTTCAAGAGCGTTTCGGATTATCGCATCAATTTCTTCGTCGATGGTTTTGGCGACCGTTTCCGAGTAGTCACGGTTTTCGTGAATCTCGCGTCCGAGGAAGATCATATCCTCCCGTTCACCATAAACGCGTGGGCCAAGGACCTTGGACATTCCCCATTGGGTGACCATATTCCGCGCCGTACGCGTGGCGCCCTGCATATCGTTTGAAGCGCCGGTTGTAATATCGTTGAAGAAGATATACTCCGCCGCGTATCCGCCGAGTGCCATTGCAATGTCTTCGGTGTATTCGGTGCGCGTCCGCATCTTTCGGTCTTCCGTTGGCATGCGGAGCGTATATCCTGCCGCGCGTCCACGGGACACGAGCGAGATTTTTTGCACCGGATCCGAATTCGGAAGGAGGTGTGCCACGATCGCGTGACCCACTTCGTGGATGGCGGTGACGCGGCGTTCCTCTTTGGTCATGAGGTAACTTCGGCGCTCCGGACCAAGAAGGACTTTCTCAACCGAGTCAGTGAGATCCTGCATGCTCACAATCTTTTTGTTGCGGCGAGCGGCAAGAATCGCGCCCTCGTTCATAAGGTTTGAAAGATCCGCTCCGCTGAATCCGGGTGTGCGCTCTGCAAGCTTTCGCAGGTTCACGTCATCCGCGAGCGGCTTTTTGTCGCTATGGATTTTCAAGATGGCTTCGCGGTCGTTGATGTCCGGCGCATCCAGAACCACGCGGCGGTCAAAGCGGCCGGGGCGGAGGAGCGCAGGATCAAGAACGTCCGGGCGGTTGGTTGCGGCAATCACGATAATACCGGCGTTCGGCTCAAAGCCGTCCATTTCAACAAGGATCTGGTTCAGCGTCTGCTCGCGTTCATCATGTGAACCGCCGAGTCCGGAACCGCGCTGTCGTCCGACCGCGTCAATTTCATCCACGAAGATGATGCACGGCGTTGTCTTTTTTGCTTTGTTAAACAAATCGCGGACGCGTGAGGCTCCAACACCCACAAACATTTCCACAAATTCCGATCCGCTCATGTGGAAAAACGGAACCTCGGCTTCACCGGCTACGGCGCGTGCAAGAAGTGTCTTTCCGGTTCCCGGAGGACCCATCAGAAGTACACCCTTCGGAATCTTTGCGCCCAGTTCAGCGAATTTCTTTGGCGTCTTTAAGAACTCCACGACCTCCTCGAGTTCTTCTTTTGCTTCTTTCACCCCGGCAACGTCCTTAAACGTCACGCGGTTTTTGTCGTCTTTCTTAATTTCTTTCGCGCTCGACTGGCCAAACATCATGGCACGGTTGCTTTGCCCCTGCGCTTGGCGGAGGAAGAACCACATGATTCCAATCAACAGAATAAATGGGATCAGGTTTGGCAGAAGCACGCCGGCCCAATACCCGGCTCCGGAATTTTCTTTCACCTCAATGGAGGTGGAAAGAATCTTGTCGGTCGGGACGTTGTAGTTGCTCAAGAGCTCGGAAAGGGACTCCGTGCTTTCTTTTTGGACGACGGTTTTGGTTCCGTCTTTGAGCGTCACATCCACCTCACCTCCGCGGACAAGGATGTGCTCCACTCGCTCTTCCTCGAGCGCCCGTGCGAGCGACGTCACGTCCATCTCTTCCGGCTGTTCCAAATTGACGAACGCGAGAAGTGTTCCGACAACAGTCAGGGCAAGAATGAAGACGAGAATGTTTCGAACGGTTTGTTTCATACGTTAGGCGCTAGCCTCGGCTTGCGTTTCAGGTGCGTTTTTAAGTGAGAGTCCAAGTCGGTGGTTCTCCGGATCGATCGAGACGATACGGAAGTCGAATTCATCACCGATGCGTGCAATTTCGTTTACGTCTTTCACCGGCTTTTCGGCAAGCTCACTGATGTGTGCGAGTCCGTGAATTTCCGGGTCAAGCTCTACGAACAATCCAAACGGGTTGATCTTGAGCACGCGTCCCTTTACAACCTGGTTGAGTTTATATTTTTCAGCCACCATCTTCCATGGGTCATCAATCAGTTTCTTCATGGAGAGGAAGATCTTGGAGCCTTCAATGTTGATGATTTCGGCACGAACGTGGTCACCCGGTTTCAAGACGTCACGCGGATGATCGATGCGCTGCCATGCGATTTCTGAAATGTGCACAAGGCCTTCCAGGTTGTCGTCGAAGCGTACAAAGGCACCGAAGTCCGTTACAGCCGTTACAGCTCCTTCCACGGTGTCGCCAACTTTGTACTTGGAGATCACGTCTTCCTGGCGGGTTTCCCAAACACTCTTTTCGGAGAGGATGAGTTTATCTTCTTCCTCGTCTGCATCCATGATTTTTACGTCGACTGTGGTACCAACAAGCTCCTTCAGTTTTTCGAGAATCTTGCTCTTCTCGCCGCCGGATACGCGCGGGTAGTTGTCAGGTGACAGCTGTGAGACAGGCAAAAAAGCCGGGACGCCTTCGAGTCGTGCGATAAGGCCACCCTTGTTTGCATCCAAAATTTTAACCGGAAGAACTTTGCCCTCGCTGAAGAATTCTTTGATCTTCACCCAGGCGCGTTTTCGTCCGGCACCCTTGAGCGAGAGTTCGATTTCGCCGAACTCGTTTTCAAGCTCAACAACCGTTGCTTCTACCTCATCGCCAATTGCGAGCTTTGCGTTTGGATCCAATTCCGGGCCACGCACCAAACCGATCGCCATACCCTTGATGTCGATGCGGACTTCGTTGCGGCCGACTGCAACCACGGCGCCGTTGATCACGTCACCTTTCTTCGGGAATACAAAAAGATCACCTTCTTTTTCCTGAAGGAGTTGTGAAAACGCGGATTCGTTCATTTTTGTGTCGTTCATGTCTTAGATTGTCTAGCGCGTCGTGCGCTTCCGGTCATTTGCGTCCCGATGAACATCGGGAGGTTATGGTTAAGGGCAAATGCCAACCGGAATGAATTAAATTCAGTGGGTGTACCTTATAGAAAGATGCTCAGTGTGTCAAGCGTCGAAGGTATTGGATATAAAAGCCCCTACGTCGCAGAAGCAACGCAGGGGGGAAGAGAGATCGGAGGATATTCAGTTACGTAGCCCCGTATTAACCCGATAAAGCCACGAGCCTGTTTTAGTTGCCCACACTAACACGCTTGGGTCCTGACCGTACGTGCATCCTCCGTTCCGAGTACCGCGTCCAATTTTCCGGAGAGGACACTTCTTTCCTGTCGAGCATCAGCGCGCTCACCCCTGACATTGAGCTTGAACCGGGCGGCGTTCTCCTTCTTGAGGAGGTTCGTTGTCGATCTTCGTTCGCGCCTCGACTGCGTGATCCGAAAACATCGAACATTCTGATGTTGACTCTGCGGCGCGTGCATCGTCGGTTTGAGGAAAGGAACTCTTAGGCCACGTGCGAGAAACAAATGTTGTTTTACGCCTCCTTTCTGTACTTTGCGAGAAGTACAAGTTCATTGTGTATCAGATCTTTAAAAGAAGTCAAGAGCGCGATCCGCATGACAAAACCCGCGAAGGACTTTATTCTAGGGAGGTCTATGACTGATTTTTATTTGGATTTGAAAAACGAGAATCGGATTATCGATTTTCTGGTTGAGTTTTATCCGTACGCCGAGGCGGGTGTTGCCGGTGCGTTGGCATCGACCATGGAGGCTATTGAAACCTCGTCAGAGGATATTGCGCTCGAGGAGTTGCAGTCAGATGCGCGTAACCTTGCCGAGCACGTGTGGCCCATGCGCTTTGCCGTGGAACGATATGTCGCACAGCATCCCGAAGCCGAGTGGACGACGATCGAATCGGTGCTCCGTCCGGAAACACAGTCGCACATGCAGCGCCTTCGGAAACAATTTCGTGACGTTCATTTTGCCGCGCTGATGGAAAAAGATGATGTGGACGCCGCGCTTTCGGAGGAAGAGAAGTTGGAGATTGCAGATGCCGGCCGCGAAGCGCGATTGGCGCTTTGGAAAGAGCACAGGGGGGAGCTGGGCGATGAAATACAAGAAGGGGAGTCGATGCGTGATCAGTATCTTTCGCGTTTCAAAACGCTGCGTGAACTCGCGGAGTCATTGCCCGACGTGTTGCAGGATGAGGTGTTTTCAAAATTAGACCACTACGAGGATCGTGTGCTCTACGCCGCCGAATCAGTACCGCTCGAAATTTTAGACGACGAAATTGCGTACTACCGCGAGCAAAAAGAGATTAGTCCACTTGAAGGCTGATTCGTACAAGTATGTCTCGGATGATCTCCGCGGTGCGGGTCCAGTTTTTGGGATCAAGAAAGACGGGTTCGGGGCGCGGTTGTTGTAGCGCATGATCTAACGCGTCTACCCAATGATGCAGGCGCATAGGATTGAGGAGGACGGTACGTTGCGGCGCGGTTTCGGGAAGGGCTCCGGTAGATGATGCGAGCTGCGGTGTTCCGAATGACGCGGCTTCGTGGAGTGGGAGTCCGAATCCCTCATACCAAGATGGATACAGGAGCGCTCGAGCACCGGCGTAGAGGCTGGCGAGGCGATCATGATCGACCCGCTCCTCATGGATGATCCACGGTTCGGGTGCGTGTGGGCGTGAACCGAGAATGACGAGGTGAAGGTCACTCCACTCCGGGCGTGTACGCAGTCGACGGACGCATTCAATGGCGAGCTCGGTATTTTTTCGCGCGTTCCCGTGACCCATTGTCATGACATACGGGAGAAAGTAGGCGGGCTCGCTGCTTGTTTTTTGTTCTCGCCCGACTCCCTCTCCGAGTACGCCGTTTTTCTGCTGAAAAACGCCTCCGTGAACCTGCGGGTTCAAGCCTCTTCGAGGAAAATCGGACTCGGACTCGTTTTGGTTGACTCGCCGTGGGGGCGGGTAGGTAAGTGTTGGGCCGAGAGGGATGGTGGTGATGCGGTCTTCGGGAATGGAGAGGAGACGAATCGCGTCCTGCCGCGTTGTTTCGGAAACGGCAAAGAGGTGCGCGGCGTTTTGAATCAATTCGGTTGCACGCACGGCGCGGTGCCAGATTCGCATCCGCCTCGAGAACCATCGCGGTTCAATCAAAAAGGAAAGGTCGTGTAGAAGCAGGGTGTAGGGGATATGAATCTCGCCCATAAACCCAATATTCGGAAAGAAGGCGGCACTGCTTGGACCAACGCGTTTTTCCACAGCGCGTGTGAGAGATGTGGCCCTCGAGATCGACCCTGCGCTCCAGAGTTTATTTGGAATGCGAAGATGAACGCGTTCCACATTCCGTACGGTGAGCTCCTGTTCGGACCGGCCTGTGGTGGCAAACGAAATCCGCGCATCTGTTGTAACGTCACGAAGTGCATCGCAAAGATGTGTGGCCACGCGCGAGACGCCGCCAACTTCGTGCGCACACAACGTGCGAGCGTCAATGATCCAGCGCATGAAGAAGCGTGTGTTCAAGGTCGCGGATAAACCGCGCGGGCGCATACCGCTCGGCGTAGCGACGGATCGCGTACGGATCAAATTGTGATGCGTCAAAGCGGATGATGGCGTCCCCAACGTCCTCCCATGTTTGTTCCTCAAGATGGATTCCAGTTACGCCATTGATGACAGATTCGCTTCCGCCACCTTTTCCATACGTGATCACCGGACGTCCGGACGCCATGGCTTCAATAATGGTAATGCCAAAATCTTCCATTTGCGGGCAGACAAAGCCGATGGCATCGCGATAGAGTTCCGCGCGTTTGGCGTCACTCACGTGGCCGAGGAATGTGGTGTTTCGTCCTGCCATTTTGCGCAACTTCTTTTCTTCCGGCCCGGTTCCAAAAACAACGAGTGGAATGTTGAGTTTCGTGAATGCGCGAACCGTTAAATCAAAACGCTTATATGGAACGAGCCTTCCTCCGGTGAGCCAATATGACCCCGGTGCTCCGGAAACGGAAAACGCATCAACATCCACGGGCGGGGTGATGACTGCGGCGTCGCGATGGTAGTACCGGCGAATGCGCGTGCGGCTTGTTTCGGAATTCGTGACAAGAACATCGGGCCGAGAGGCCGCGAGAACGTCCCATTGCCGAATACGATGGAGAAGAGGGAGGAGGAACGGACGGAGCGTGCGTGGCTGCGGAAGATCGTGCACGTAGTTTACGCGTTCCTGCCACAGGAAGCGTGTGGGGGTGTGGCAGTAGCAGACGTGTGCGGTTCCGGGCGGAGTGATAATGCCCTTGGCAAACGAACTTGTTGAAGAGATGACGAGGTCGTACGCGGAAAAATCAAAATGCTCCACGGCAACGGGCATGAGTGGGAGCGTCCACTGATATCGTTTTGGCGTGAGCGGGAGTCGCTGCAAAAAAGACGTGCGGATTTCGCATCCGTCAAAGCGTCCTTGTGTGATGTTTGGATTATGAAGCAGAACGTAGATCGGCGCTTCCGGAAACATGCGGTGCAGCGTTAAAAGAACACGCTCCGCACCCCCGTCTTGAACGAGGTAGTCATGAACCAGCGCAATCCGCGCCGTACGCAGGGCATTGTGCATGCCCAAATCTAAGCACGTCCGCAATCAGTATGCACCCTTCCGTCGAATCACGGTGAATGGCGTCTTGAGGATGATGTAGAGGTCGAGCCACACCGACCAATTTTCGATATACCAGGTATCGAGGCGCACCTCATCTTCAAAATTCAAATCACTACGTCCTGAAATTTGCGCCAAGCCCGTGATGCCGGGGCGAACCTCGAGCACACGACGGTGGTGCGCTTCATATTTTTTTACTTCGCGAGGCTGGTGCGGCCGCGGGCCAACAACCGACATGTCACCGAGGAGCACGTTCCAAAACTGCGGAAGTTCATCAAACGACCAGCGTCGAAGAATCTTTCCCACACGCGTAATGCGTGGGTCGTCAATGATTTTATACACCGGCCCCTCCTTAATGCTCTTTTCTTTAATGAGTTCGGATTCCAGCTTGAGGTTCTTTTTTGATTCTTTGAACTGCGGGCCGATGGAGAGTTTTTTGTACATGGACCGGAGCTTGAAGAGCCGAAAGTCTTCGCCTCGTGCCCCCGTGCGTACATTTTGGAAGAAAACCGGGAGGCCGTCTTCAATGGCGATGAGAATGAGAAAAATCAAAAGGAACGGGGAGGTGAGAAGTAGAACAACGGAAGAAAATGCAATATCAAAGGCTCGTTTTGCAATGCGACCCCAGCCGTCGAGCGGTGTGCGTTTTACTTCCATGATCGGAAGTCCGATGGCGGTAGAGACGTCGATGTTTGAAAAGTGTGTGGTAAATGGATCCGCGAGATAATAAAAAGCGATGTGATGCTCTTCGGTGAATGAGATGATCTCCAAAGACGTTGCACGCGGCATGGAATCGGCAAGAAGAACGCCGTCGACGTGATTTTTTTTCAGGAGTTGTCGCAGTGCACGTTCCGCGCGTTCATTCCATGTTTGGAAATGCTTTACGACCGTGAAACCAAGGATCGGGTGGTTGCCGTATTCATCTTGAATCGTTTTGACGGCGTCGGATGAGCCGATGAGGATGATCTGTTTGTGGCCGATGCCTTTGCGGAGAAGTCCGTGGCGGATTGTGCGGAGAAAGAGTCGTGCGAGGGATACAAAGACGATCGAAAACGCCCAAACTGCGAGCACGATAAATCGTGAGGTTTCAAATTCACGGCCAAAAAAGACGGAGGCGATGAGGACGAGCGCTCCGGCGGTGCAGGCAAGTGTAATGCGTCCGAGTTCATTCCACGCTTTTCGATATCGGGTGCTGTAGAGTCCGGCGATCACAAAGAGGAGGATCCATACGCCGGCAAAAAATGTGACGGCCTGCATGTATTCCCCGAAGGGGATGTCCTGAAGAAGCGGGCGGACTTCGGTTACGAAACGGGAAAAGCGAAGGAGGTATGCGCCAATGCCTGCGGCAAAAAGCGCCAGAAGATCAAGCGGAAGAAGGAGGGCAGTAAATGTCAGGTCGATCCGGCGGATACGCATAGCTACGCATTATTCTTTTCACGTTCCACGGCTTTTTCCGCACGGACGCGGACGCGATACAAGTTGAGGAGAGAGAAAATGACAACAGCAGCAAAGATGATGCCAAGGAGGTTGGCGCCAAACAGGCCGAGGGCTCCAACGGCGCTCTGGCGGTCACGGATAAAGAAGTACAAGCCGGAATTCACGAGCGGGGGAAGAAGGGACACGGAGATTGCAATACCCGGGAGCGCGATGGAGAGGTTGGGATGTGCGTAGGCAAACGCGGCGGCAACACCTGCGGCGAGTGCGACGATAAAGTCACCGATCGCCGCGTGGTTTCGCGAAAGTACCGGACTCATTGCGGCGTCACCATAAAAAAGAGCCACAATTGCCGTTATTGCGAGCACGATGATCATCATCCGTACTAGGACGTATATTGACCGGATCACAACATCGATTTTTCCCGTGACGATGGAGGATCCGAGTGTAAGAACCGGGGCGAGGATCGGAGCGACAAGCATGGCGCCCACAACAACCGGCGCATTTCCTTGGAGAAGGCCGATGGCTGCGATGACGGTTGAGAGACCGAGAAGAAGGTAAAAGGCGGGCGAGGGCTTACTCTCTTCAAAGAGCCGCTCAATAAGCGATGCACGCTCGTTATCATCAATGAGAAATAGTGATCTCCAATCTTGCATATGTGCGCGTCATTTTGTCTGAAGAATACAGGAAACACGGGGACTCGGGAAGGCGTTGCTTATCAGAAAAAACAAAAACACCCCGCGATTTGCGAGGCGTTTTTGATTGCGTCCGGACCGAACGGTAAGCCGAATTTTGTTCCCCAACGAACGTCGGGGCGATGACCATCTATCTGGGATCCGCGTTGCCGCGAACCTCGTTGCGAGCTACCCACGTCCCAAAATTGGAACACGCTCTTGCACCGGAGAGGGTTTACCGCCATACCGTGTCACCACGGCAGGATATTGGTAGCAGACGGCCATAGACCGACCGATCCACATCCAATAACTTTTCACCTTTTATCCGCGAATAGGGATCCTTCGTCGCACATAGGCTTCTCAGGATAATTTGCTATTCGCAAATTAGTATTGTCTCTGTGGCACTTTCCCTGGGTTTACGATGAGAACGTCCGGCACGTGTCCTTTCGTTTTCTTCGCTATATCCCGGCCGCCGTTAGCGGCTCTCCACGCTCCCCGCCAAAGCTTGCGCCGGCGGGGGGTGTTCGGACTTTCCTCTCCGACGTAACGTCGGAGCGGTCATCTGTTCGACCCGAACGGCAGCAAAATAGCACATTTTTTCCTTTTTGTCAATCCTTTTCAGAGGCGAAGATGAGTGATATGATCTATCTACTTTTTGGGTGGAAACATGAAGAAAAAGCGTCTTTTTGTAGCGATCTTATTGCTCGTCATTCTCACGGCTCTCGGTGGGTGGTTTTGGTCGTTAGGGGGAGATGATGAGTCCACGGGAGACGAAAAAAATATTGTTGTAATTGTTGAACGTTCCCCGGTTGAAGTGCGGAACGCCGGTGGCGAATGGCACGACGTTGTGGGTGAGCAGGCTCTTGCAGAGACGGACGAGGTACGAACGGGAAACATGGGCCGGGCAACGATCTCCTTTTTTGATGATGCAGAAACAACTTTGCGAGAAGCGTCGCATATCCGCATCGCAGAAGCTATTCCAACGGGATCCGATGACGGTTCGCTGACAGCGACGATCCAACTGCTTTCCGGCCGCGTATGGTCACGCGTGCTTCAGCTCGTGGATCTCGACAGCGCCTTTTCCGTGGAAACAAATGATGTGGTTGCAACCGTACGAGGAACATCGTTTGATATTTCATATGAAGATGGAGAAACGGATGTGTGGGTGGCGGATTCTCGCGTGGAGCTCTTAAGCGCGGATAGTGAGGAGGGCGTGGTTATTGTTGAGGGATGGAAAACGGCGGTGTCGGGCAGTGATATCACGAGTGAAGAAAAAAAGATGGAGGCGTCGGATTTTACATCGGACTGGTTTACGCGAAATGCAAATGCCGATAAGGATTTTCGGGGGAAAAAGCATGACGAAGCTTCTGCGTTCTTGAAGCAAGCACCTCAAGCCGGTTCTTCATTTTTGGAGAAATTGAAATCGTTGTCACACCGCATGCGGCTTTCCCTGCGGAAAAATCGGGATCCAAAGGCCTACACCGCATTCATTGGACGCCGCCTGTACGCCATGAAGGAGCTGGTTGATGAAGGTCGTACCGGTCTTGCGATGCAAGAGTTTTCCGCGTTTGAAAAAGAACTGCTTGCAAAATTGAACGAGCCGGACGGTGAGTCGTATCGCGCACCCGCCATCCGCGTTCTTATCGCTGTGGAGCGCGTGCTGCATGACGTGGAGCCACGTGATCCATTGTTTCGATTGAAGCAGCGCGTTGAGGATTTGCTTGCGCAGGTGGTCCCGGGTGAAGTGACAAAGGTGCTCGTGCATGGCCGCGCGGTTGAAGCTCGTATCCACGAAACCATCGCACTCTTAAATGACCGGGCATTTCCGGAAGCCGCTTCCAATCTTGATACGGCAGAGCGGGGAGTCGTTAACGCCCAGCGGGACGCCGAAGCCCTGAAGGGCGACGCAGCGAAATTGAAAAAGCTTCGTGCCTATCTACGTGCACTTCACCGCCACATCGAGTTGCTGCGTACGGATGTCGACGAGGGAATGGCGAGGGGCCCGGCGCTGGATGAACTTGATCTTTCAAGCGCGTCGAGCACGTCATCCGTCGGCGAATCGTCAACGGGATCTACGTCCACTCAAACAACAACGAGCACTGGAGAGGTATCAAGCATCACGCGTATCACGGTTGCTGCTGTGAAGAATCCATTATTTGCGGGTGAGTCAACATCTCTTGTGATAACAGGGCATCATGCCGACGGTTCCACGGAGAATGTGACGTCAAACGCGACGCTTCAGTTGTTTGGAAATTTGGGAAATTTGGTCGGGAACATATATACGGCGGCGTCTCCTGGCTCTGTTACCGTGGAGGCTCAGCTTCCGAGTGGTGATACGGTCTTAACGGCGCAAACGACAATCAGTGTAAACAGTTCGGTTGTCCTCCAGTCGCTGGAGCTTGTTGCGTCGCAGGGACCAGCGCTTCCTGTGGGCGGGAGTGCGGGTTTGACCGCGATCGCACACTATTCGGATCAAACAACACAAGTGGTGACGACGCGTGTGAACTGGAAATCATCTGATCCATCCGTGGCATCTGTTGATGGCGCGGTGCTGTACGCAGTCCTTCCGGGTGTCACGACCCTGACAGCGACCTACACGGAGCTTGGACAAGTTGCTTCGGACGCCATAACATTCACCGTGACCGCATCGGCACAGTAAACATGAAGTTAAAACGATTTTTAGCGCGACCGATTGCCCTCGGCGCCGGAGTTGGTGCACTTGCCGCACTTTGTTTTTTGATCGGTATTTTTTCGAGTTGGAGTGCACGTGCAACGGATCGATTTTTTATCACGCAGGACGCAGACCCTTCGGTGCTGATGGTGGCGATTGATGATTCATCCATTGCCGAAATCGGTCGATGGCCGTGGCCTCGTACGGTGCACGCGGAATTACTTTCAAAAATGCATGCCGCGGATGTTGTAGCCTACGACGTGATGTTCTCGGAGGTTTCAAATGCATCAGATGACGCCGCACTTGCCAATGCCGTTCAGGAATCCGGAAACGTAGTTCTTCCCGTTGAGCTCGCGCTTCGTCAGAGTTCGGAGAAAATCACGTTTGATCCACGTCAGACCATCGCAACGCTTTCAGAGATTTCAATTCAGGCGCGTGCGGTGGGGCATGTGAACACGCCGCCGGATACAGATGGGATCGTTCGACGCATTCCACTTCGGGTGGCGTCGCCGAGTGGCGATCTCACCTCTGCCTTTGCACTCCGCGCATACGAAACCGCACATCCTGGAGACGCGATTCATGGGGTGCCGGTCGATCGATACGACCGATTGCTCGTGCGGTACCTCGGAAATCCGGGGACACGGTTTGAAACCGTAAGTGCGGCAGATGTGATTCGCAGCCGCATTGATCCGTCGGTCTTTCAAGGCAGAGCGGTGTTTGTTGGCGCAACGGCACAAGACCTTCACGATAACCAGCTTGTTCCTACATCAGACGGCACGCCTATGCCCGGCGTTGAGATTCACGCAACGTTGTATGACACGCTCCTTCAAGAAGCGTGGATTTCACCGATGCCAACGTGGATCGCTGTGCTCAGTTTGATTATCCTTGGAGCTTTTCTTGGCGCTGTACTTCCTTGGATCCGCGCACGCTGGAGCCCATTGTTCGCGCTCGGGCTTTGGGTGGTATGGATCATTGCCGCAGCGATTCTTTTTGAGCGCGGGGTTGTGGTGGATGTCCTTTGGCCAAGCGCGGTGATCATCCTTGCGTATGCGATCATTATGTTGGAGCGCCGTGTGACCGCCGACCGTGAACGCGCTCGACTGCGCACGGCCTTCTCTCGCTACGTGTCCGAGCCCGTGGTCGAACAGATCCTGCAAAACCCGCGAACACTCGAGCTTGGCGGGCAGAAACGCGAAATGACCGTGCTCTTTTCTGACCTTCGCGGATTCACGACATTGTCTGAATCACTCGACCCGGAGGCGCTGGTTGATATTTTGAACGTGTATCTGACGCGGATGACGCAGGTGATTTTTGATCACAGCGGCGTGCTAGATAAATACATCGGCGATGCTGTGATGGCATTTTGGAACGCTCCGTTTGACCAGCCTTCGCATGCCGAGCTTGCCGTGCGTACCGCGATTGCCATGCGGGATGAGTTGGCGTCAATGAATGCGGAAGGTGTGTTTCCAAAAGGAGTGACTCTCAAAATGGGAATCGGAGTGAACACGGGAGACATGGTTGTCGGGAACGTTGGAGGAGAGACGCGCTTTGACTACACCGTGATCGGTGACGCCGTGAACCTTGGTGCGCGTATTGAGTCAACAACAAA
Source organism: Patescibacteria group bacterium (assembly GCA_050303655.1). Classification (GTDB taxonomy): domain Bacteria; phylum Patescibacteriota; class Patescibacteriia; order 2-12-FULL-60-25; family 2-12-FULL-60-25; genus JANLIO01. The sequence continues at coordinate 40,472 of JBNLCE010000008.1, forward strand.
AGAATATGGTGCTGAGATTCTCATTTCCGAGGCGACGTATCATCGCGTTTCCGATATCATCAACGCGCGCCGGGTCGGAGAGGTGACAGTCAAAGGAAAAACCGAACCCGTCGTGCTATACGAAGTGCAACATCTGAAAGATATTCCTTAGCCCTACAATCCTACTTTCCTACCAACCTACAATCCTAACCTATGTCCGTAATCCAAGAATTTTTTTCCAACCTGCACAATCTGGACGAACTCATCCGCTGGGGAGGCTATATCGTATTGATTGCAATCGTGTTTTCCGAAACCGGTTTGTTTTTTGGTTTCTTTTTGCCGGGTGATTCACTGCTCGTCACCGCCGGACTCTTTGCGGCGCGTGGAGACTTGAGCATCGTCGTTCTCCTGCTCTCACTTATGCTTGCCGCTATCATTGGTGATGCTACTGGTTTTGAAATCGGACGCTTTTCCGGAAGCCGGATCATGAAGCGGAAAGACTCATTCTTTTTTAAGAAACAGCATCTTGAGAAGACGCAAGCGTTCTACGAGAAACATGGGGGGAAAACAATTATCCTGGCGCGTTTTATGCCGATTGTGCGTACGTTTGCGCCGCTTGTAGCCGGTGTGGCCGGAATGCCGTACAAAAAGTTTGCCTTTTTTAATATTACCGGCGGAATTTTGTGGGTCGGCTCCATGCTGGGTATCGGTTATGTGCTTGGCCGCTCCATTCCAAACATCGATAAATACATCCACATCGTCATCGCGGTCGTCATCTTCCTTTCGATTCTCCCCGGCATTATCAGCTATCTCAAATCCGGGCATTGGCGGAAGTGGATCTATAAGATGATGAATGGCGGAAATGCGAAGTCAGACTCAGACAAAGAATGAGGCGTCATCACATCGTTTTTTTACTCGGAACCCTTCTCGCATTCGGAGGTGGCTGTGTGTCTTCGCCACCGGATCTCGTTGATTCCGGATTCACCACTGATCGCTCGGGAATCGCATCGGAGAAATGGGAGGATGTTGCGAACGGAATTGGTCGTTTTGAAAAACAATTTACATTCGAGGATCGCGAAGGACGGCTTACACTCTTTCGTTTTGAAGCCGGTCAATTTAATTGGAGCTTTGAATACGCAACGTCTGCACAGTCCGTGTTTGGGTGGGCGGACTCATTGCCGCGCGCCGACTTTGTGGCAAACGGCGTGTACTTTCATGACGATTTTTCACCGTCGGGGCTTTTGATTAAGGACGGTGAGAGGGTGGGGGAGCGGGCGTTTGATGTTGATAAGAGCGGGGTGCTCGTTTTTGGGGATGACCCGCGGGTGATTGATACGTCCGTGGATAAATTTGATTTTGTATCTGCGAATGAAGCGGGGCAAAGCTTTCCATTTTTGATTCGAGGCGGCCAAACGGCGGTTGTCGAAGACTCGTTCAAGTATGCGTCGAGGACGTTTGTGGGAACCGATCGTGACGGCGTGTTTTATGTGGGGACGTACGACGGCGCTGTGAGTCTTTTTGAGCTATCAAACGTATTAAACGACCTGCCCGTGTCGTGGGGCTCGATATTAAATCTCGACGGCGGACCATCAAGCGGGTATGCGTTTCGAGATCATGGTGAAATTTCGGGCGCAAACAGCCTCACCGCCGTACCGAATGTGATTGCCGGTTTTCGGAAGTAGACGCTATCTTCCCAAGCCCACACGCTCGCGGACGAGTTTCATTTTCTTTTCCGCAATCGCCTCGGCTTTTTTGGCACCGGCGGCAAGGATTCGCTCCACTTGAGCTTTGTCTTTTGTGTAGTCAGCAATCTTCTCACGGATCGGGGAGAGGTATTCCACCGCAGCTTCCGCAAGCGCTTTTTTAAAGTCGCCGTATCCCTTTCCTTCGAATTCCTTCTCGATCTTTTCCAATGAATCGCCGGTCACGTGGTGGTAGATCGTCATGAGGTTTGCAATTGCCGGTTTCTTCTTTGGATCAAATGAAATGCCTTTGCCGGAGTCGGTCACGGCGCGCATGATTTTTTTGCGGATCACATCCGATGAATCCGTGAGTGAAATCATATTCCCCGGTGCACCGCTTTTGGACATTTTGGATTTGGGATTGTCGAGCGCCATGATCCGCGCACCCGTTTTTTGGATCTTGGCTTCTGGAACCACAAACGTTTTCCCAAACCGACGGTTAAAACGCCGGGCGAGTGTACGCGTAAGCTCTACATGCTGCATTTGATCTTCCCCAACGGGAACGGTTGTTGTGTCGTAGAGCAAAATGTCGCCGGCCATGAGCGCGGGGTAGCTGAAGAGACCAACGCCAACGTTCTCGCCTTCCTTTTTTGACTTGTCTTTATACTGCGTCATGCGTTCCAGCTCGGACATGCGCACCAACGTCCCCAAGATCCACCCGAGCTCGGCGTGTTGCGGAACATCGCTCTGCACGTAGATGGTGCATTTTTTGGGATCAAGCCCGATCGCCAGGTAAATCGCTGCTGTGTTCAAAATGGCGAGTCGGAGTTCTTTTGGATCCTGCGGAACCGTAATGGCGTGCAGGTCAACAATGCAAAAGGTGCATGCATACTCCTTTTGGAGCTCCACCCATTGCTTGAGTGCGCCGATGTAATTCCCGATGTGCGGGATGTTGCTAGGCTGAATGCCGGAAAAAACCTTTTCTTTATTTTGCATACATTTTTACGCTAAGAGCGTAGCCGATATCTGGCTGTAAAGCAATCGAAATGAGCCTTAAACAAAATCCCCCGATACGGGGGACTTGTTCTTTATGCCTCCACGATAATCGGGAGAACCATGGGCCGCAACTTCGTCTTCATATAGAGGTATGCGCCAAGGTCATCACGCAACTTCTCTTTGAGGTATGCGCCGTTTGCGCCGGAGCGCGGATCGTTGTCGCGGAGGATGTCTGCAGCCTTGCGTCGCGTTTTTTGCACGAGCTCCTTGTGTTCCTTCATGTACAGGAATCCACGCGAGATGATATCCGGTGTGTTCAACAGTTTTCCGGATCGTCCCGAAACCACAGCGATCACAATCACGATTCCGTCGTCCGCAAGCTCCTGTCGATCGCGGAGCACGACCTGGTTGGTGTTTCCAACGCCAAGTCCGTCCACAAACACATACTCGGTCGGAACTTTTTTGTTGGTAAGCTGCCCGTTTTTCTTTTCGTCAAATTCCAGGATCTGGCCGTTGTCCGCGATGAAGATGTTCTCCTCCGGAAATCCTTTTTCCATGGCGGCTTTTGCGTGGTCGCGCAAAAACGCATGATGCCCTTCAATCGGCACAAGGTATTTCGGCTTCATGATTTCGTGCATTTCCTGCAGGTCTTCCTTTTTGGCGTGTCCACCGGCGTGCACGTCCATCATTTTGTAGTTAATCACCTCGGCGCCTTCGCGGTACAGCGTGTCTTTCACGCGCTGTACGGAGCGCTCGTTACCCGGAATCACGGATGACGAGAAGACGACAGTGTCGCCAGGCTCAATTTCGAGGAACGGATGTTCCCGGTTTGCGATGCGCATGAGAACGGCACGTTCTTCACCCTGTGCACCCGTACAAATGACAGCCGTTTTTTCCGGAGGCATTTTTACGAGATCGCGGCTCTCTACAAGAGTGCCTTTTTGGATCTTCACGTAGCCAAGCTCCTGGGCAATTTTGATGTTCGATTTCATTGAATACCCTTCGACCGCAACTTTGCGCCCGTTTCGTTCGCAGGCAAGAAGGATTTGCTGAACGCGCGCGATCATGGACGAGAACGTTCCGATGATGACGCGGCCTGTTGCATTTTGGATGATTTCATCCAGGTTGGTTTGAATTTCACCTTCCGAAATCTGTCGTCCGCTTGCGCTGGCGTTGGTTGAGTCAATCAAAAGCGCGGTGATGCCTTTCTTCGCGATCTGCTTCATCTTGTCGCGTTCTTCAACGGACTGCGACTGTTCAGATGGGTCGAGCTTAAAGTCACCCGTGTGTACGAATGTTCCGCACGGTGTGTGAACCACGACACCCATGGACGTCGGAACAGAGTGGGACACGCCGAAGAACTCAACGGTAAAGACACCCAGTTTGAGTGTGTCGCTCGATTTGATCGTTTTGAGGTTAAGCGGCGGAACGCTTTTATGATCCTCTTGTCGTTTCTTAATGATGGCGCCCGTAAGGTCGGTCGCAAAGACCGGCGGGTTGCCAAGGCGTGGAACCTGGTGGGGGATTCCACCGATGTGATCCAAATGGGCGTGCGTAATGATGACGCCGCGAATGTTCTTTTCTTTGCCCTTGAGACTTGAGATGTTCGGAACGATGTAGTCTACGCCCGGCATGTCGATGTCCGGGAACTGCAGACCCATGTCGATCAAAATGATGTCGTTCCCGTGTTCGATCATCGTACAGTTACGTCCCACTTCTTCGTTTCCACCAAGAATGGCGATTTTGGTGCGCGTGCCTTTCGGAGAAAGAGTGTCTTTATCCGTACCGGTTTTGAGATACGGCTTGTGCTTGTAGGTATGCATGCGCACCGGTCGGCTGAATGCGCCTCCGCGCTCATGTCGCTTCCCACCCCGATTCGAAGAGCGGCCACGTGACGGTGGTCGTGATCCCGATCGCGCTCCGCGTTTCGGGCTTGTCTTTGATTGTGGTTTTACATCCTTCTTTCCGTTCTTTGCCTGCTTTACGGCCTTTGAAATGATATCTTGCGTTGCCGGTTTCTTGTCGTCCGTTTTCTTCCGTGTCGATGTATTGCGCCGGCGTGGTGAGTTCCCTCGTCCTCGAGATGCGGAACCCGCACGTTGTGTTGGTGTCATATGTTCGTCGTATCCCACACAAAGAGACGCACGTACGTGCTGCCACATGTGTTGGATTTCAATTCTCTTTCGATAGTTAATTGTCGTTTATGAAACCAAAAAGATAAAAAAATTGGGTTCTCTTTGGTTTTCACATTCGTCGGAGTGTTCCAAGCGGACTTGGCCTACCGGCGACGCGTGTGAGAATGAATTGCTGAAAGAGTAACGGATTTCGGGTTTTATGTCAAGGAGCTAGATAGATTTGCATTGACAAAACACTTTTTTTCGCGAATACTCTGGCGTGTTGTGGATCCTTGCCCGATACATCGCATCGGGGAGGGGCGCAGCGGGCTGTCGGAGCAAGGGCGAGTGGCGGAATTGGTAGACGCGCTGGCTTCAGGTGCCAGTGGTCGCAAGACTGTGAGGGTTCGAGTCCCTCCTCGCCCACCACAGGGGCGCTTAGCTCAGTTGGTTAGAGCGACTCGTTTACACCGAGTAGGCCGGGGGTTCGAATCCCTCAGCGCCCACCAAACAAAAACCGTCCAACACATGGGCGGTTTTTGTGTGCTAAAATAGGAATCGATATGGCACTCTTTCTTCGCATTCTCATCGGTCTTCTCCTTGCAGCCGTTGGCGCTGTAATGGTCATCAAAACACGCGTCTTTACCGATTTCTTTGGGCAGAGCACGTGGGCAGATTCCAAGTTCGGCGGTGGCGGTACAAACCTATTATATAAAGTGATCGGCCTCGTCGTAGCATTCATCGGATTTATGGTCGCGACAAATCTGTGGGAAGCGTTTTTAACCGCAACCGTGGGTTCGTTCTTCGGAGTGGGCGGCTCCGGACTCTAAAAATATGCGTACGTGCACCGGACGGACGCTCTTAAATCCTGACGCGCTTTTGGATCGTATTGGTGTTGGGCGCGGGCATGTGGTTGCAGATATTGGTTGTGGCGCACTGGGTCATTTTTTGTTCCCAGCATCCCGCCGCGTGGGTGCAGATGGGCGAGTGTACGGCGTCGACATTCAGCGCCGGGCGTTGGATATGGTCTCCCGTTCCGCCGAGGCTGAGCGTTTTTTTAATATCCAACCCGTCTGGGGAGATGCCGAGCGTCTGCGCGGGACAACACTCGACGATCATCATGCAGATGTCTCGCTTCTCATAAACACGCTCTCGTCTTCATCGAGGCCCATCGACATGGTTCGTGAAGTTGAGCGGGTGACGCGACCTCACGGAATCGTGCTTGTGGTGGATTGGGATCACAGCGGAACCGTGTTAGGTCCGTCGACCCAGCATCGTGTGGCTGAGGAGACGGCAAAAGAGTGGTTTAACCGTCATGCGTTTGAGCTGGAAGACGCGTTTTCCGCGGGTCAGGACCATTACGGACTCGTGTTTCGCCGCACGTGATCCCGCATTCACCATCTTGCATTGTTTGTGGACCGTGCTAATCTCTTCGGGATTATGTCCAATCTTGTATCACTTCAATACTGGTTTAACCCGCGCCCATTTCCGTTTCTCCCGGTCATTGATCGAGGGCTGATGGTTTTGTTTGGCGGCCTGTTGGTGGTCGCGATCATCCTTTGGATTGTCGAGCGCAAGCATGGCCTCAATAAGCAGACAAAGCGTATCTTGCGTCGCATTGCCGAAGCATCTTTTTGGTTGAGCGTATTCGGCTGGATACTCTACGGCCTTGTGTATCAGCGCATTTACATCCTTGGCGCCCGCGGTTGGTTTTTGCTGTGGGTTGCGTTGCTCGCGTGGTACGTCTGGAGCATTTGGCAGTACGTGTTTGTTAAAATTCCGGAGCAAAAAAAGAAGCACGAGGAGCGCGAGGAGATCCAAAAGTGGCTCCCCGAGAAAAAGAAAAAATAAACGCACTATGGAGGACGCGCGTAAGGCGTTTGGACGCCGTGGAGAAGACCGTGCCGCGGCGTTTTTTCGTTCACGCGGTTTTGAGGTTGTGGAACGGAACTGGTCCTGCCGCGCGGGTGAGATCGATTTGATTTGCCAAAAAGACGGGCGGATCCATTTTGTGGAGGTGAAAACGCGGCGCTCGCGAATGTATGGTAACCCCGAAGAATCAATTACCGAGGGGAAGCTCATCCGACTGCAACGCGCCGTGGAGCTCTATATGTCGAAGAAGCGCCTTGCGTGGGACGGCGTTCAAATTGATGCGCTCGCCATCCTTGTGCCTCCGGGAGAAGAGCCGGAGTACCATTACATTGAGGACATTCTAGGAGAGTAGGATTGTAGGACGGTAGTATCAAAAATCAAAATGAATCTACATTCCTACCATCCTACTTTCCTACATTTCTAGACGATAAGCATTGCATCGCCAAACGAGTAGAAGCGGTATTTGTTTTCAATGGCCTCGCGGTAGGCGGCCTTAATCAATTCAGTGCCGGCGAAGGAAGAGACGAGAACGAGGAGCGTGGATTTTGGAAGGTGAAAATTTGTGATGAGTCCGTCGATCACGCCAAATTCAAAACCGGGAGTGATAAAGAGGTTGGTGAGTCCGTCGCATGTTTTGGATTCCAGGGCTCGGACGGTCGTTGTGCCAACGGCAATCACGCGTCCGCCGCGCTTTTTCGTTTCTTGAATCGCGCGTTGTGTATCTTCGGGAACGTGAATCCATTCTTCGTGCATTACATGCTCATCGAGGGACTCGGTTTTCATGGGTCGGAATGTTCCGAGTCCGACGTGGAGTGTCACCTCCGCGAACCGAACGCCTTTTGCTTTCAGGTGATCAATAAGTTCTGGCGTAAAGTGGAAGCCAGCGGTCGGCGCGGCAACCGACCCGGTTTCTTTTGCGTATGTGGTTTGGTAGTCACGCTCGTCGCTTGGAACGTCTTTGACGTAGGGAGGGATGGGGATCTCGCCAATACGGTTGGCCAGATCGATCACCTGGTTGGGTGGCATGTCAAAATCAACCCGAATCGTCCCATCCTTCTCTTTTTCAATGACGGTACCCGTCCCTTCTTTGAGAGAGAGCGTGTCTCCGGGTTGGAATGTTTTTCCGGGACGGGCGAGAGCGAGCCAGTGATTTCCATCCGGACGGAGGAGAAAGATTTCTCGTCCGTCGGACGTCTCAAGCCGCGCGCGGAATACTTTGCTGTTGTTCACGACTAAAAGGTCACCGTCCTCCAAAAACGACTCAATTTCAAAAAAACGATAGTGCTGAATATCGCCATTTTTTCGATCAATTTTCATCAGCCGTGAGTGATCTCGCGGGCGCATTGGCTCCTGTGCGATCAGTTCTTTCGGTAAAATGTAATCAAAATCGCTCGTTTTCATGGGTTTTTACGTATTTATATGCCAGTGAACAGGATCTTGCCAAAAACAACAAGGGATGATAGAATCCCGCCAGTATGAAAACGGATATCCACCCAACATATTACCCGGACGCCAAGATGACCTGTGCGTGCGGAAATGCCATCACCGTCGGCTCAACTGCGGAAGCGGTTCATGTTGAGCTTTGTTCGGCATGTCATCCGTTTTACACCGGGAAGCAGAAGCTGGTCGACACGTCTCGCCGCGTGGAACGTTTCGAGGCCAAGCAAGCTGCCAAGGAAAAGATCGGCGACGTGCAAAGCCGACGTGCCAAGCGCGAAAAGCGTGCAGCGGCAAAAGCGGAAAAAAAGAAGACACAGGAGGCGTAGCTCGTCCTCGTACTCGTTAGACTCCCTCTCCGAGTACGACGTTTTTCTA
>JBNLCE010000009.1:0-33764 GCA_050303655.1 Patescibacteria group bacterium
AAGAAACACGAACCACTCGCCTATATCACCGGCGTCAAAGAATTTTACGGGCTCCCGATACGCGTCACTCCGTCCGTCCTCATTCCGCGACCCGCAAGTGAAACCGTGGTGGATCTTGTTTTGAATATCAAAACCATATCCGCGCCCACGGTGCTCGACATTGGTACGGGTTCAGGAGCCATAGCAATCGCCGTGGCAAAACACCTCCCTAAAGCCCGCGTCATCGCAACCGACATTTCAGCAGATGCGCTACGGCTGGCACGGGGAAATGCAAAACGACTTAGCGCTAAAAACGTCACGTATACAAAATCCGATCTCCTTTCTGTCCCACTGATTCGTGAGCTCCGGAAACAAAAAAGGCCGCTCATCATTACGGCCAACCTCCCCTATCTACCGACGTCTGACAAAAAGAAACTTGAGCCGGATGTGGTGCGGTACGAGCCGCATGGAGCGCTCTTCTCCGGGAAAGACGGAAACGATTTGATTTTCACCTTTCTCACACAACTTTCAGAATCGCAATTGAAATTCCAAGCCGCGTTTTTGGAATTTGATGCGCCGCAAGCACGGACGTTGAAATCGCGCGCGCAACATCTCTTCCCCGACGCGAGCGTACAGATTCACAAAGACCTCGACAGCAAAAACCGTGTGCTGGAGATTTTCAACACGTAGCTTTATTCCACCCGAATCTTCGCGCCGAGGGATTGGAGCTTGCCGATAATATCCTCATACCCGCGCTCAATATGTTCCACGCCTGTGATCGTGGATGTCCCCTCTGCAATCAACGCCGCAATCAAGTACGAAAATCCGGCACGGAGGTCCGGGATCTCAATCTCCCCTGCCTTAAGCGGAGTTGGCCCGACAATCACGGCGCTGTGTTTGTAGTCGCGGTTTCTGTACCGACACGTTTTTCCGGTCAAACACTCGCGGTGGAGTTGAATGTTCGCGCCCATCTCACGCAACGCCTCTGTATACCCAAACCGATCCTCGTACACGGTTTCATGGACGATAGAAACGCCGTCAGCTTGTGTAAGCAAAATCACAAACGGCTGCTGCCAGTCGGTCATAAATCCGGGATGCACGTCGGTTTCAACAACAATCGGTTTTAAGCTTTTCGGTGCCGTGACACGAATTCCATCTTTCTTCACTTCAAATGATACGTTTGTTCGACGAAGTGCGTTCAAGAATGTCAGGAGATCAATCTGCTGTGCATCTCGCACAAACACGTCGCCTCCTGTGAGGGCTGCTGCTGTCAAAAACGAAGCGGCAACAATGCGGTCCGGAATCACTCGGTGTTCGGTGCCATGCAAGGACTCGACACCTTCGATGACCCACGTTCGGTTAATATCCAAATTGATAATCGCGCCCATGGCCTGAAGCATGGAAGCGAGGTCCACGATCTCCGGCTCCACCGCCGCGTTTTTAATGATCGTCGTGCCTTCCGCAAGTACGGCGGCAAGCATGATGTTTTCGGTAGCGCCAACCGACGGGAACGGCAAATCGATCACGGCACCGTGCAGTTTTTTCGCACGCGCGCGGTAACCCTCTTCCGTGCAATCAATTTCTGCCCCCATTTTCTCAAGCGCTTCCAAATGAAAATTCACCGGCCGGGCACCGATTTTGCATCCGCCAAGAGCCGGGATCAACGCCTCGCCAAACCGGTGAAGTAACGGTCCAAACAACAAAATCGGAATTCGGTTTTTCCGGCGCTGCTGTTCTTCAACATGGCCGGTCTGGAGCGTTCCGGCGTCAACCGTAACGATATCTCCCTCAACAGAGACGCCCACGCCAAGTGCACGAAGCATGTCGAGCGTTACGTCCACATCCCCAATCTGCGGGACATTCCGGAGCGTAACCGGATCCTCTGTCAAAAGACACGCCACGAGTTCTTTCGTTGCGGCATTCTTGGCACCGGGCACGGTCACCTCTCCCTTCAGCGGCGCACCGCCTTCAATCACGTATTTTTTCATATCTTATTCTTGCTCTTGCTTCGGAAACATTCTCTCATCTGTGACGACAGAAATCCATGTCTTGCCGGGCGCGAAAAGAAGCGGTTCCTCATTCTCATCATTAAATTGAATCCACTCACCGGCCTCACGCGACCACGTTCCATCAAAACGCTCGCCATGCGTGAATAGCACCGCCTCGCCAAATCCTTCTGTACGCAAGTTCAACCGACCCACTTCGTCCACGACGATTGCAGACGTGCGAAGAACAACAACGTTCTGCACACGAACTTCGGCGCCGTCTACATCACGATGCGGAATACCTCCCTGCACGCGCGTGTACGAATCATCTTCAGTGTCGTATGACCAATCCACGGTCCACGGTCCGCCATACGGTACGCGAATATCAGACACGTCTCCGGCATCTCCTTTTGGCTCGGAAAAGACCCAGGATGCAAATGCACTCGTTGCCCATTCTCGAATGCTGGAGAACACCGTCAGATCCTCCGTAGACGTAAACGCATTATGTGGCGCAAACCGTTTGGCGCTCCGTGAGAAGCGCAATGGATGCGCAAACTCATTTAAATCACGAAACTCATCGGTCGCCTGAATTTGTTCGAGAGCGGCCGGACTCCCACCTACATGGGTATAGACGCTCTGCAAAGCCTCAGCCCAATCCACAAAGTATGGACGCGCACTTCGCACCGGACCGATCGCGGAGAGGTCTTCCGTGCCATCAAACACCGCGAACAACCGAGTGATCCCACCCTCGACCGGCGCTTCCATAACAAGCACCGCATCCGCCACACCAACATGCGGCCAAGCATCCGGCGCGTTATCGATCATCACGGAATACAACGTCGGGTACGCCTCTTCTTCCGATTCAACCGGCTGACCATCGATACCCCGCGTCCACTCGTCGGCAACAACCTCCTGCACAAAATCCTGAATGGTGTCGGTTGCTTTTCGGAAGTGCCCTTGTACGACCGCTTGAAAGATAAATAGCGAAACCCCGACACACAAGAGCGCTCCAAAAAGGAGCGCTGGCCAGGTTCGTTTCAAAAACGCTTCTAATGAAATTCGGTCTTTTCGTGAACGCATCGGATTTATGATTCAGACGCTGCGTCTTCCTTTTCGCCGGAGTCCGCACCTTCGTCAGAACCTTCACCCTCTTCCTTCTTCTCACCCTCCACTTCCACGGTCGACACATCAACGTTGGCCTCTTCCTCCATCTTCTTCAACTGCTCCTCGGTAAGCGGTGCTGACACGCTTGCCACAACGGCTTCCGGATCAAGGTCAATCGTCGCACCCTTCGGAATGTTAATATCTGACACGTGGATCACGTCATCAAAGGTGGCAAGTTTTGTGAGGTCAACTTCAAGCTCGGACGGGAGATCGGCCGGCAAACAGGTCACGGTAATTTCCTTCACCGTGCGGACCAATGTTCCGGAAAGATCTTTCACCGCCGCGGACACACCCACAAAGTGAAGCGGCACGGAGACCTCCAACTCTTCATCCATGCGGATTTGACGAAGGTCAACATGAACCGGATGCATGTGTAACAGGTGAACCTGCACGTCCTGAATCAGCGCCTTTACCGGCGCCGCGTCATTTACGGACACATCGATCAATGCCGAAGTTCCCGCATCGCGATATACGCGGCGGAATTCCGACGGATCAAAATCCACAGAAACCGTTTCAGCTCCGTGGCCATACATAACACCCGGAAGGCGTCCTTCACGACGAAGCGCGCGAACCTGACGGCCCTTAGCTTCACGTGTTTTTGCGTGTAATTTCATTGCCATAGAATGCCGGAAGGGTATCGAATTTCGCGGATTGTGTCAAGATATTTCGCTTATTTCCTCTTTGAACGCGTTTTTTTGGGTTTTTCGGGCGGGCATTGGTCAATTTCATGCAAATTATGCGCATATTCCCCAGCTCGGGCACGGTTCATCTTTGTATTTGGAATATCAAACTCATACAGCAAATGAAGAACCAAAAAGAGGTTGAAGACAACGGCCGTGGTCACGACACGGGACATAGGGTCATCCGGGGTTGAGGCCACGAGAATCGCGGAAAGAGTCAGCGCAATAAGAATGATAACAATCCACTGAAAAAATCCGATCGACTGCTCGCGACGCGCGCGGATATTTTCACGCGCTTCCGTTGCCGATGCCGCCGTATCCAGCAACGACCGGTACAGATCACTATTGTATGTACCACCGCCCATCTTGGGGAGACGGTAAATCGCATACGTCACCTTTCGAAACAATGGGTTCCCAAGTTCGTACGAGGAAAAATCTTCCGAGCAAAAAAGCCCTGCATAGTCGGAAAGCGCGGTCTGCAATTCGGTAAACCACTTTTTCAATTTTGGATTTTGAACCGCTAAATGCTTCCCCAGATGAAAAATGCGACGCACCTTATTGAGCTCAAGTGAGATGTATTCATCCAGTGCCTGCTTTCGCTGCAACGCGATAGACATTAAGAATCCAACAATGATTGCGTAGAGGATCCCCATGTTCACCACCTGGTTGGAAAAGAAATCAAAAATCTCCGTCCGTTCGGTGAGAAAAGGAATGGCGCGTACAAACACAACGCTGAATCCGAGCAACAATACAATTCGAGCGTAGGTTTGAAGTGAGGTTGTGACGGTATGAATACGCTTCATGAGCGGTTACAAAAATCGTGAGCCGGCGCGGCCCAAAAGAAGATCCACAAAAAGCGCGGTCTCTTCTTCAAAGATGCGATGAGCATGGATGCAGTCGTCGGCGGAGATTGTTTCCGCGTCCTCCATACGAATAACGTCCTGCACCTCCAGATCCGTCATGAGCCCTACCGAGCTGATACTTCCTTTGGATTCCAAAATCATCGCGAGCATGGAATTCCCGCAGTCCTGACACGTGCAATGAAAAAGCCGCGATGTACCGCGCTGACCGACTAAACGCACGCGCTCGTTGTTGTACTCCGTTTGGCAGAGCGGACAGTTGGCAATGAGGCGCGAGGACTGGGCAGGATCCATATGGATTAAGTATAGCAGAAATGACAATGAAAAAAGTCCACCGACACCAACGAGAATTGTTGGCTGCCGATGGACTGTGGAGCGAGGGCGGTTCGTGCTACTGCCCCGGGAGGATTGGAGCGCAGTCCATGACGTCGCATGGACCGGCGACGCACTCGAGACTCTCGCCCTTGGCCTCGATGCACTGCGGATCCACGGGACAGAAGTAGTGCCCGCGAAAGTAACTCGTCCCCCCTTGCACATGCAACCAGCTTGGATGCGACTCCGTCGGACGGTCCACCGAGCTGATGACTCGAAAGCCGTCGGCGCTCCCAGGCTTCAGCTCGGCACCCGTCGCCTCGCATGACCACTCGGGCTGAAAACCCGGCGGCGACTCCGGAAGCGGAGGAAGTGCGGGCCACGCGTCTCCGAGGGCCTGCATGTACGCCTCGAGCCTTTCGGCAGAGATCCCGCCGCTCGCATACTCCTCCTTCAGGACGGTTGTATGCCGCTCGTTGATCACGACGTCGTGCGAAGACGAGCCATTCGGATCCTTCGCGGATCCGAGAGCACCCAATGCCCGATCGAGCTTCTCGAACTCCTCGATGAGAAGCTTGACCGCCTCCTCCCGCGCAATCTCACGAACGCGCGTTTCGGTGAGGTGCTCCGCACTCGTCGGCGGAGGCTCGATGACGTCCCCATCCCCCGGAGGCTCGGCGGTCGGCTCCGCTTCCGCGTAGGTGGGCAGATTTTCGGGCGTCTCGTACTGCAACTCGCAGGCGCGGGCGTGTCCCTCCCAATCATCCCGACAGAGCCTTGCCGCGGCTTGGCATGCGACGAGCTGACCCTCCTCCGGTGCGCGACAACGAAAGTCGTTGCCCGATTCCGGAACCTGTGGATCCGGCGATGACGCACAGGCCGCCATCACAACGGCAAGTGCAAACATGAACAAAAACCTGATCTTGCGATCCATGACTTCTCCTCAAAAGAACTCGGCACTTCCGGGCCGCACGGGTCGAAACACAGTGTTTAAACGACGTCCCAACCTAGAAAAAAATGGCGGGATTGTCAAGGAGTGTCGTCATCAGCGAAACGCCGCCGGAGTGCGTTGGGTCGCGATGGATTCGGCAAGCGCTACAGCAATAAACGCCGCCAACAGCGACGAAGAACCGGCGGATAAAAACGGGAGCGGAATTCCGGTGACCGGCATGATTCCGACGTTCATCCCGGCATTCACAAGTAAGTGGAATGCCAGAAATGCGAGGAGTGCGATAAGCAGCACCTGCGCGAACGGATCCGGCACCTGCTCGGCAATACGTATAAAACGAAAAAGCAGGAGGGCGAATAATGCGAGCAGTAAGACGATGCCGGCAAATCCAAGCTCCTCACCAATCACGGAAAAAATGAAGTCGGTTGAGGCTTCCGGCAAGAAATGAAGCCGTGACTGTGAACCTTCGGCAAGCCCTTTTCCGAACCAGCCCCCCGAACCGATGGCAATGCGCGCCTGCGTGACGTTGTACCCCGCGCCCCGAGGATCTGCGCCCGGATCTAAGAAGGATCGGATTCGATCTTGCTGGTATGGCGCGAGTACAAACTGCCACATGCCGATCGCCAACACGAGGAATGATGAGATGAGGATGACAAACGCGCGCTTTGGAAGTCCGGCAAAGAGGATCACCGCGAACCACATCGCAAGCATCACCGCTGCAGATCCAAAATCCGGCTGGAGCATCACAAGCCCGATATAGACAAACGTTGCGATGCCACTACCCACAAACGTCACCCACCCCATCCGCTTATGCGTATACCTCGACACATAGGAGGCGAGATAAATCGCGAGGATGATTTTTGCGATCTCAACGGGCTGAAAGGAGATCTGCCCCACCACAAACCATCCACGCGTACCACGGATCGTCTCGCCAAAAATGAGCACGGAAAGCAACAAAACGATACCGCTTATATATAAAGGCAGTGCCAGCGAACGAAGTTGGCGGTAATCTAAAAATGCACTGGCCGCAATCACACCAAAACCAATGACTGCCGCAATAATGTGCTTTTTAAATTGCAAAAAATCCGACGACTCGCGTGAAATCGCGATACCGTACAGAGCAAGAATGCCAAAACACGTTAGCGTGACCGCACTAAAAAGTAGCGGTCCGTCAAAACGTAAATAACGCTCCAGCCCTGGCCTCATGCATGGATCGTAGAGCGCGGATCGTGGAACGTAAAGCGCTC
Organism: Patescibacteria group bacterium; assembly: GCA_050303655.1. Taxonomy (GTDB): domain Bacteria; phylum Patescibacteriota; class Patescibacteriia; order 2-12-FULL-60-25; family 2-12-FULL-60-25; genus JANLIO01. Next base: position 7,177 of record JBNLCE010000009.1, read on the forward strand.
AAAACCTCTCGGTCGGAAGGTACACGTCAGGATCAAGAAGATTCACAACAGGAATAACTTCGGTTTCAGTAATGGGCGGTAAATTTTCAAACCACTCAAGCTCAACGCGGCGATTTTCGCCCGGAACCACGTTTGAAAGCGTCACGCGGTTTACAGCCAACACGGATCCGGCGCGAACAAGCCGGACAACGAGATCAAGATTCCAGTATCCATATGCTCCACGATTCACAAGATCAAATGACGTTCGACCCACCTGCGAGTCGCCAATTGTTACCCGCTCAAACCGCTTGTTTTCAAACACCACATTCAAATGATCGTTTCGATAATCCGCGTACCGCCCGGAAACAACCGCGGGATCAACGCGATGCCAATGCACCTCATCTACCACGAGCTGAGCGGCCCGTGACCCCGGATTTGCGCGGCGATACCCAAGTTCCGTTAAAACAGTTTGGTCGCTTGGGAGGATAAATCCGGAACGACGCGGCGTTTGCTCCCCAGAAAGATTGAAATGGTATGTAAATTCCGCCCACCATTGCTCGTTCCGATTCGTGATATCCACGCTCATGTCCAGTCGCCCGTCTGTGCCCGCAAAAACTTGTACGTTTTCTGTTTGAATCTGCGCGGGTGCATCCGATTCAAGCCCTTCAATGGCAAGCTGATTTCTTAGAATCTCTTCGGTAAGCCGTGATTCGCGAGGATAGGAAAGCGCGTACGCATCCAACACCGTCCAAAGAACGTAGCCCCACGCAAGCACGTTCACGCCAATCACAAACCATCGAAATGCATTCTGCACCTCCGCGCGATGCCGTACCCAAAACGACGCGAACTTTAATTCGCCCTCCGTAAATCCCCCAACCGGTACGTTATTTTTCATGAGCTAGCGAGTCGTAAGTAGGCAGTAGGTAGTAGATTTCATCTCTATTGCCCAGAATGAGGGTGTTGTCTGCCGAGCGCAGCAAGACTGACGCTCTGCGAACTCCGACAACGTCGGAGAGCTGCTTCGCGGCAAGCGAGGGAGACAAGCCCGATTGAAGCCGTTATGCGGATTATACCACCCCTTGTCTTTCACCCCGCCACAGGCTATCATTCGTGCATTCAGATATGGCCAAATCAGCAGAAAAGAAACCCAAAAAAGGCGCATATGGCGCCGAACAAATCTCCGTCCTTGAAGGACTTGACCCAGTCCGGAAACGTCCCGGAATGTACATCGGATCCACGGGACCCGACGGACTGCACCACCTCATCTGGGAGGTCGTGGACAACTCGTTCGACGAGGCCATGGCCGGTCACGCCGACCTCATCACCATCGTCTTGAATAAAGACGGGTCGGTGAGTGTTACGGATAACGGTCGCGGAATCCCGGTAGAAAAACACAAGCAACACAAGGTCTCCGCCCTGGAACTTGTCATGACAAAACTCCACGCCGGTGGAAAATTTGGCGCGGCTGACAGCGGATACAAAGTCTCCGGTGGATTGCACGGCGTGGGTGTTTCCGTTGTGAACGCGCTCTCCGAATGGACCGAGGCTGTCGTTGAACGCGACGGCGGGAAATTCATGCAACGCTACGAGCGTGGAAAACCAAAAGGCGCAGTGAAAAAACTTTCCGCAAGCCGCAAGCACGGAACCACGATTACGTTTAAGCCGGACGACACGATTTTTACGACGATTGATTTCAACTGGAACCGTATCATCGACCACCTGCGTCAGCAGTGCTATCTCACAAAAGGCATTCGACTTGCCGTAAAAGACGAACGCAAAGCGCCGGTGGCAACCTACGGATTCTATTTTGAAGGTGGTGTTTCATCCTACGTTCGCCACTTGAACCACAGCAAAGAAGCCAAGCATCCGCACGTCTTTTATGTAGAAAAGCAGGTGGACGACACGCTCGTGGAAATTGGAATTCAGTACACGGAGGAGTACGCGGAGCATCTCTACGCGTTCACGAACAACATCCACAACCCGGAAGGCGGTTCCCACGTGATGGGCTTCCGCTCTGCGCTCACCCGCGCGCTGAACACGTACGCCCGCTCCAAAAATATTTTGAAAGAAAAAGATGCAAACTTGAGCGGTGAGGACGTTCGTGAGGGACTGACGGCTGTCATCTCCATCAAAATTCCGGAACCGCAGTTTGAAGGACAAACAAAGGCGAAACTCGGAAACCCCGAGGTTCGTGGCGTGGTGGAATCTGTGATGAATGAAGCGTTTGCCACCTATTTGGAAGAGCATCCACGCGACGCCGAGGCAATTCTCGGAAAATGTATCCTCGCACAACGCGCCCGTGCCGCCGCCCGTGCCGCACGTGACACCGTGCTCCGCAAAGGCGCACTTGAAGGATTTGCGCTTCCCGGAAAACTTGCGGACTGTTCCAGCCGCGACAAAGAGAACACGGAGCTCTTTATTGTTGAGGGCGATTCCGCTGGTGGATCCGCCAAGCAGGGGCGCAACCGAAACTATCAGGCCATTTTGCCACTCCGCGGAAAAATTTTGAACGTGGAACGGGCGCGGCTCGACCGCATGCTCGCGAATAATGAAATCAAAAGCCTCATCATCGCCATGGGAACAAACATTGGCGAGCAATTTGAAATCGAAAAACTCCGTTACCGTCGCATCATCATCATGACGGACGCCGACGTGGACGGCGCGCACATCCGCACCTTGCTTCTGACGCTCTTCTTCCGCTACTTCCCGGAGGTCATCTCCAGCGGCCACCTCTTCATTGCAAAACCTCCCCTCTTCCGAGTGTCGAAGGGCAAGGAATTCCGATATGCCTTTAGCGATGAAGAACGCGACACATTCATCGCCGAGTTCCAAAAGAAATCGACGAAGAAAGGCGCGAAGACAAAAACCGAGGAGGTGCCCGAGGAAGGCGTGGAAGAAACGGACGACACCGCGAAGAAGATGGGTGGAATCTCGATCCAGCGCTACAAGGGTCTTGGTGAAATGGACGCGGAACAGCTTTGGGAAACCACCATGGATCCGGAATTCCGCGTGCTCAAACAGGTCACCATTGAAGACGCACAAGCGGCCGACGAAACCTTTGAAACACTCATGGGTTCAGACGTAGCTCCGCGAAAGAAATTCATCCAAACACATGCCAAACAGGCGAATTTGGACGTCTAGCCCACTCCCCTTGCACAAAAGCACGATTTCGGGTATATTCACCTCGAGCCCACGGGGGCTTTTTAAGAACCTATGAATCCTATCAAAGCACTGACCGAATACATTCGGTCTTCGATTGCCGAGCTTAAAAAGGTAACGTGGCCGTCGCGCCAAGAAACACTTCGCTACACACTCGTTGTGAGCGCGGTCAGTCTTATTGTGGCCGGCTTTTTTGCCTCACTCGACTTTGGCTTGAGCAAGCTCGTGGACGCAACGCTCGTTGATCAAGCACAGTCGATCCCCGCTCCGATCCATGCAACACCAATCGTTCCGGAACTTGAAACATCCGGAGGCGACGTTCAAATCAATACGGAAGACTCACAAGAGTTTTTCCCGCTGGAGGTCGGTACGGAAGGTGACGCTGACGTTAACGTCGAGCCCGCACCTGAAACACAACCGTAACTATGGCAAAGCAAACCCTCGACCTCGGCCGACGCTGGTACGCCATCCATACCTACTCCGGGTATGAAGAGAATGTGGCAACCAACCTCCGCCGTCGTATCAAATCCCTTGGGATGAACGATAAGATCTTCCAGGTCATCGTCCCCACGGAGAAGAAGATCAAAATCAAAAACGGGAAGCGGAAGGTTGTGGAGGAAAAAGTGTTTCCGGGGTACGTGCTCGTTGAAATGGTTGTGGATGATGAATCATGGTACGTGGTGCGTAACACACCGAACGTCACCGGGTTTATTGGAACGGGAACAACCCCCTCCCCTCTTTCACAAGAAGAGGTGGATAACCTCCTGAACCGCATGGGCGGCGAAGAAGAGCCGAGCTTCTCCATCGACATTCAGGAAGGTATGCCGGTGAAAATCGGCGACGGACCGTTTAAAGGCTTTGAAGGAAAAGTGGTTGAAGTGGACGGTGCGCGTGGTAAAGTCCGCGTCCTCGTGTCCATGTTCGGCCGAGAGACCCCCCTTGAACTCGACTTTACGCAGGTGAAGAAAATCTAATGATATGGCAAAAGAAGTAAAAGCACTCGTCAAACTCCAGATTCCGGGCGGCGGCGCAACACCGGCACCTCCGGTTGGTACTGCACTCGGACCACACGGATTGAACATCCAGGATTTTTGTACGCAATTTAACGCCGCAACGGCCGACCGCCGCGGTGAAGTTGTGCCGTGTATCCTCACGATCTACGAAGACCGCTCGTTTGACTTCATCCTGAAGAAAGCGCCGGTTGCGGAAATGATTAAAAAGGCCGCAAAGATCAAAAAAGGATCCGGAAAACCGAACACCGAAAAGATCGGAACCATTACAAAGGCACAGGTCAAACAGATCGCCGAAGACAAAATGCCGGACCTTAACTGTCACACCGTGGAAGCGGCGATGAATATGGTGGAAGGAACGGCGAAGCAAATGGGTCTCACCGTTGTTTAAGAACTTCACTCGGTTATATCCCCTTCGCTTGCCGCGAAGCAGCTCTCCGACGTGCATCGGAGTTCGCAGAGCGTCAGTCTTGCTGCGCTCATGGAATATAACCTCGTTCATCAGACCCATTTGCAATAAAAGAAAAGCCGATAGAGAAAAGGGCGCGGGAAGCGCTCTTTTTGGTATACTGGTGGAAGATTTTTATTCATGAACCGTTTAATACTATGAACGACGACGAAATGAACGACGTTGACGAGCTGGAGGATGTGGATGATGAGCTCGAGCAAGACGCCGGAGACATGAAAGAGGAGAAGAAAGAGAAAAAGCCAAAGGCGAAGTCCTCAAACGCCTGGAACCTCCTCCTCCTTTTGCTGATCGTGCTCTCCAGCGGCCTTTTATTCCTCAAGCTGACGTACGACATTAGCGACGTCCGCACCGAGATTGAATCCGCCAAAATGGAGATGGATTCCGAGCGAATGATGATGGAAGGGAAACTTCAAGATCTTGAGAGCGGGATGATGGAGATGGAAGAGGCGGCGAAGATGGAGAAGGAGGCGATGATGACGGAGAAGCTCACGTATACCAACCAGACCTACGGTTTTTCGCTTCAGTTCCCTGAAGCCTGGAACGACCGCGTTGTGACAGAAAAGCTGGATCAGGAGCCGGGCTACATTGCGATTGGTTTCCCTTCGTATTTCGAGATCCTTCAAATCCAAATCTTTAGCGAAGAGGCATTCAATAACCTTGATGGACCGACCGGGGAGGTTCTTGGGAAACGAAATGGACTTGTCTTTACAGGATCGGCTCCAGCTGCAGGCGGAACACGGGATGAGTTTTTTACCGCTCGCATCAATGAGATTCCAGACATTCTTAAATCCTTTAGCTTCTGACCACCATGCCAAAACAAACATCCCAGGCTGGGCCAACCGTAGAAGCTGCTCCGACGCAAAAATCATTCCCCGTGTGGCACGTGGTACTCGTCGTTCTCGTGATCCTCATGGCAGGACTTTTGTATTGGAAAATTGATTCCGATTCCCGCGCGCTCCGCTCTGAGATCGAATCCGCGAAGATGGAGATGGATTCTGATCGGATGATGATGGAAGGCAAGCTTCAGGATCTTGAAAGCGGGGTGATGGAGGCAAAAGAGGGCGCGATGATGGAGAAGGAAGTACCCGAACAATCGGTTGGTATTGGCACCGACTTCTTCATGAAAGAAGGAGAACGCGTCACGGTCCTTGGCGAGGGTGAGGCCAGAGCACCACTTGGAACCATTACTCTGACAGACGCAAACGGATTACGTACAAATCTCCTTGTTATGCGAGATGGGAAAGAAGAGACCGTCACGCTTGAACAAGGAACCACAAGCTGTCTCGATACATCAATCGGTGCGATTAACCTAAGAGCAAATTCCGATACTCAAGCCTCGTTCTTTATCGCCCTTAGCTGTCAGTAATCTATGTCTAAACAAAAGATTGAAGCGGCTCCTAGGCAGCACGTTCTCCCCGGCTCGGTTGTGTGGCACGTGATATTGATCGTGCTGATTCTGCTCACTGCAGGATTTCTGTACTGGGCGATTGATTCAAACACCAAAGAGATCCGCTCCGAAGTTGAGGCGCTGAAGACGCAATCCGAATCTGATCGGATGATGATGGAAGGCAAGCTTCAGAATCTTGAAAGCGGGATGATGGAGGCAAAAGAGGGCGCGATGATGGAGGGAGGAGACTGTTTCGCTCAAAACGGAGATCGAACGCTTAAAGTAACTCATCCATGTGATTGGATAGCTGAAGATGCGGGTTCGTGGATTAGCTTAAAATCCCCGGATGGAGACGCCTCATTCGGATGGCCGGTCGGATCCTTTGGATTGCACGGTTTCCAACAAACATCCACATCAACCGTTCAGATTCTGAATCAGACATACAACGTAAAAAAGTATACAAATGAAGAGGCGGAGAATACTTTTGAAATCGTTGATTTTTCTGAAATTAAAGATTCGAACGGATATAGCGGCTTCATCATTGATTATTCGAATAGTGAATTACGAGATGATTTGATCCAAATTATCGAAAGCGCTGAATTCTAACCTTGACGAAATCCACGAGATACGGTAATCTCGCGCCAATAACAAACTAATTTGTGGGAGCTCAAACAACCCCAGCCTCGCTCCTCCCCTTAGGTTAAGGGGAGGTCGGGAGGGGATACGAAAGGCGTCCGCACCACGAAACATATGGCACGAAGCAAACGATACCAGGAGGTAAAAGAGAAAATTGACCCGAAAAAGTCGTATTCCGTTGAGGAAGCGCTTGGTTTGATTAAAGAAACCTCCACAACGAAGTTCGACGGCACCGTGGAAATCCACATCCGTCTCGGCATTGACGTGAAGCAGAGCGACCAGCAGATCCGCACCACGGTCGTCCTCCCCCACTCCACGGGGAAGTCAAAGAAAGTTGCGGCATTTGTTTCGGCAGATAAAGCCAAGGACGCGAAGGATGCCGGCGCAGAACTTGTTGGCGGCGAAGAGCTGATCGACGAGATTGCACGTACAAACAAAATCGACTTTGACGTCGCAGTGGCAACGCCGGATATGATGCCGAAGCTCGCAAAAATCGCGAAGCTGCTCGGTCCGAAAGGCCTCATGCCAAACCCGAAGACCGACACGGTTGGCGTGAACGTGACGAAGATGGTGGAAGAGCTGAAGCGCGGAAAGGTCACGATCAAGAATGACTCGACCGGAAACGTGCACCAGGTGGTCGGAAAGACCTCGCACGACCTCCAGCCGCTCACCGAAAACGTGAAAGCGTTCATCGACGCGGTTCGTAAAGCAAAGCCGGCCAAGGCCAAGGGAACGTACCTCAAGAACATCTCCCTCGCCTCAACCATGGGTCCGGGCGTCCGCATTGACACAGGCCTGTTCTCATAAAAAACCAAAGACAAAACCGGTGGCCACGCGCTGCCGGTTTTTGGTTGCCCGCCTCGCGCTTTCCCGCTAACCTACCGGCTATGATTATCGGACTCATCGGCCGTAAGGGCTCGGGCAAAGGAACGATCGCTCAGCTCCTCCAAGAGGAGTTTGGCGCGCGGACATACCGCATGAGCGACGTCCTACGGGCGCTTCTGGACGAGCTTCACCTGCCCCAGTCACGCAAGAACATCATTGTGGTGTCCGAGGCGCTCCGCCACATCTTTGGCGAATCATTAATTGGGAGCGCGATCACCAAACAAATCCGCGAGCGAAACGACACACTCGTCGTGATCGACGGCATCCGTAGGCAGGCTGACCTCGATGGATTTGGCGACCTTCCCATCACTCTCGTCAACGTGACGGCTCCGCTCGACCTACGCTACGAACGCATTACAAAGCGCGGTGAAAATGCCGGAGAAACAAGCATGACTAAAGAAGAATTTGAGGAGCTGGAAAGTGCTCCCACCGAGCTCTCGATTCGGGAAGTGGAATCGCAAGCCAAAATTACGATTGAAAACACAGGGACCGTGGATGACCTTCGCGAAAAGATCAAAACGCAACTGCTTTCGCAGTCATAACGCCCCTGCTAGGCTGTAGCTATGTTCTCGCATCTGCATTCTGAGCCGGAAAAGTGGATCATCCGCGACGAAGAGCGGCTTAAAACCGTTATCGGGAGCCTGAAGGCGCTCGGCGTACGGATCGTACTCACACAGGGCTCTTACGACCTCGTGCACATCGGACACGCGCGGTATTTAAACGCCGCCAAACAGCACGGAGATGTTCTCATCGTTGGCGTGGATGAAGACGTGAAGATCCAGAGGCGGAAAGGCCCGGACCGCCCCATCGTTCCGGAAGATGAGCGCATGGAAATGGTACTCCATATCCGACCCGTGGATATTGTGGTACTTAAACGCGCCGCACATCCCAAGTGGCACCTCATCAAAACCGTCCAACCGGACACGCTCATCGCTACACAAGAAACGTACTCGGAGGATGAAATCCGTGCGCTTCAGGAGCACTGCGGAAAGGTTGTGGTCATGGACCGACAAGCAACCACCTCTACCAGTGCAAAGATCCGTCTTTTGCAGATTAAAACCGCGAGCAGGCTTGAGGAGAAACTTTCTTCACACGTGTCGCAGGCGATTCAAAACGCGCTCTCCGAACAAACCGACGTATGACTCCCGCCATCGTGACGTATATCCCTGTTTTGCACGAAGGGTACCGCCAACTGTTTGAACGGCATCCCGAAGCGCGGGAGCTGTTTCTTTTTGGGGAAGACGTGATCGGAACGTTCGAACATCTTATTAAAGACATCCGCCGCCTGGATCCGGAGCTCATCAAAAAATCCATCGAGGCGTGGGGGCGGTTTGATCACATCGAAATTCTAACGCCGGAGAGCATTCAAAAACTTCAGGAGACAAAAACGCCGCTTATTGTGTCAGACGACGATCTTTCCACGGAACTCGTCCAGACATTTTTTTCTGACAATGACGTTACCGTCGATACGATCTTTCTTCGCTGGGATAAAAAGAAATCCATCCAGCCCGTGCAGGTATCGCCGGACGTGACGGTGAGTGAAGCGGATTTTGACCGAAAGATGATTGCGGCGGCAGAAGCGGAAGGCGCGAAGAGTCCGGACTGGTGGCGGCGCATCGGAGCGATTGCGATGAAAAATGGAAAGATCCTTTTTCAAGCACACAACATCTATCTTCCGTCCGATCAAACCGCCTACGACGAAGGTGACCCGCGCGGGAATTTTAAAAGCGGTCAGCATCTTGAATCATCGCTTGCACTCCATTCAGAAGCCGGGATTGTGGCCCGGGCGGCAAAAGCAGGCGTCTCGCTTGAAGGTGCAGATATGTACTGCGACACCTTCCCCTGCCCGCCGTGTGCCAAACAGCTCGCCTACTCCGGAATCCGCCGGCTGTATTATCGAAAGGGATATAAAATTTTGGACGGCGAACGCATCCTCCGCAGCCAAGGGGTCGAGATTATTTATGTAAAAGAAGAGGACTGACCGCGAGCTGTGCAGTCAGTCCTGTTGTTGAGCTAGAGCCCGGCGGCGGCCCGTTCATGATCCGTCAGATCGTCCGGAGATGCTCCGTCGAGAAGCTTCTTGAACGCCCAGAGGCGATCGAATCCCATCTGAACCTTCTCCGGCGTCTTGGCCAGCGGCACCCGTACCTCTCCCGACAGATCCGGCTCCATGATGTTGGCGTGCAAATGCAGCATCGTTCCTGCGTTGAACTCCGTGGATCCGAAACGCATTAGCAAACCTCCTCCAGGGATTTTGAATTCCGCTCTGGCATAGCGGAACATCTCTCCGATCCCCACGAAATCCTCAGGAAGAATCTCGTCATCCGGACCGATGTGGCGCACGGACGCCATGACAAGATGCACCCGCGTCCTCTTTTCAGGAATCGGGTTAACCCATATGCGCCATCCGTGCGCTTCATGAACCACAATGTTCTTTTCACCCAGCGGATCGCAGAAAAGACACTTCCCATCACGGTAAGCCCGGATCATATCCTCAAACTGCTCGAGCTTTCGAGCCCGTGAAAGCGTAAGAATCTGATCGCGCGTCAACCCTTCGATTTCCGGAATTTCTACGGTCAATGTAACCTCCTAATGATGCGGAGGCAGTTCATCAAATCTCTTACTTTGCGTCAAGATACTCTTGACACCCAACCCTAAAACTGGCAGCGGTATATATGCGGGCCGGCGGCACGGTGCGGATCAGGAATCGGTACTCCATGGTCTAGGGGTTCAAATCTCCTCGCCGGCTCCGCGGAAACGTTATTGACAAAGATGAATTTCCAATTTAGATTAAAAGAGGATTACCGATTCCTGGTCACACAACTCGTACCGGGTTGACCAAGAAAAATCTCCCATTTATTTGGGAGATTTTTTGTAGTTTTTTGGCTCACCGAATTTGAATTTCCACGGCTCCGTTTCCTCAAGCGCCTCCAGATCCGGCTCAATGAGATGCGCGTGGATGTGCAGGACGCTCGATCCATAGTTCCCGTGTTCGGAAGAACCAAAGCGGATCGCGACGCCGCCGCCACTCATATTTCGCTCCCGCGCCTCTTCGGCAAAGAATTCCATGAGCTCGCACCCGGCCTCGGATGAGAGGTCACCAAGATGCTCGATATGCTCTTTGTGGATCGCGAGCACTTGATGCTTCACTTTTTTATATGGCCATTGGTTGTCTGTAATCACCCAGTACTTCCCCTCCTTCAGAATCGGATTCTTGTGGTACTTCGCGAGATTCTCCACACAAAACGGACAGTCGCCGGTGCGCTGGATCTCCTTCATCACCTCAAGTTGAGCCTCGCTCCGGGAGGCTTTTAAATTTACGAACCTATTTTGATCGTTCATATCAAATCGCGACCGGAATCCCCTTGATGCCCGGATGCGGGTCGTAGTCCGACAGCGTGAAGTGCTCCTTTCGGAATCCAAAGAAGTCTTCCGTATCCGGATTGAATTCCATGGTTGCCAGCGGCTTTGGCTCTCGCTCAAGCATGGTCTCCACGGCCGGAACTTGGTCCACATAGATGTGCGCATCCGAAAAACTGTGTACGAATTCGTACGGCTCTGTTCCGGTGGCTTTTGCAATCATCATAAGAAGCGCGGCGTACTGCACCATGTTCGACGGTACTCCCACCGGCACATCCGCGGAGCGCTGGAACATGTGGAGCGTGAGTTTGTTATCCAAAATGCGGAGGTGGATCCAGCCATGGCACGGCGCCACAACGACCTTCTGCTGTTTTCCGGTGCGGCGCGGGATGTATTGCGGCACCCATGGGGTGATGAAGTGTGTGCGAAGATGAGGAAGCTCGCGAATCTCTTCAATCACGCTCTCAAATTGATTAAAGCTTCCGCCGTCTGCCGTTGGAAAATCATGAAATGCAGCTCCGTACGATCCCGGGCCAAGGTCTCCGGTCTCCAACCCGCGCTTGGAGCACTTCCGCTCCGTCACCCAAGAATCCCACCACGTGCATCCGAAGGACTCCAGTTCTTTTTGCGTCCGTGCACCATTTACGAAGGCGCAGATCTCGGCGATCGCCTGCCGCCAGATTGTGACCGGAAGCCGCTCAGACTCTTTCGGCGCCATGTTGCGCTCATTAATGATCGGAAATCCGTTTTCCAGCTTGAAATGCATGGGGTTCGGACCGATCAATGTAATGGCATCTACGCCCTGCTGGCTGTGGGTTCGCGTGCCTTTTTCAAGAATGTCACGCAACAATCGTTGGTACTGCGCATCAGGTGTGCGCTCGGAAACAGGTTTCATCATAGCGGTATGGTTACTTGGCGGATCAATGACGTCAACCTAAACTACCAACATGCCAAAAATCCAGGTCATTGCCGCGGTGTCAGAGAATAACGTCATCGGACGCGACGGCGACTTGCCGTGGCACCTTCCGGAAGACCTAAAACGCTTCAAAAAACTCACAACCGGCCACCCGGTACTTATGGGACGAAAAACGTGGGAGTCGATTCCCGAAAAATTCCGCCCGCTCCCCGGCCGCACGAATATCCTGGTGACTCGACAGAAGGAGTACGACGCTCCGGACGGCGTTAAAATATATTCCGACGTGAACGAAGCCCTTAATGCACATTCCGATGAAGACCTTTTCGTCATCGGCGGCGGTGAGATCTACCGACAAACAATCGACCGCGCAGATGTGATTTATCTCACCCGCGTTCATCGCGAAATCGAGGGAGACTCATTTTTCCCGGAGATTGACCCAAGCGTCTGGGAGGAAACAGAGCGTGACGATCGCGACGACTTTTCCTTTTTAACCTATGAACGACGCGCGTAACGGAATCTTCATCGTCCTCGACGGCACCAACGGCTCGGGCAAGGGCACACAGATCAAAAAACTGGAGCAACGACTGAAAGATGAGGGTCGCGATGTGGTGGTGTTTGATTTTCCCCGCTACGGAAATCCGTCCGCGTACTTTGTGGAGAAATATCTTCGCGGTGAATACGGCGACATGCACTCCGTGGGGCCATACCGCGCCTCACTCTTTTTCGCCCTCGACCGCTACGACGCTTCGGAAGAAATCCGCGCGGCGTTGGACCGTGGCGCCATCGTCCTCTCCAACCGGTACGTGTCGGCGAACAAGGGACACCAAATGGCCAAGATGGATGATCCGGTTGCGCGCAAAACATTTCTCGACTGGGTAAATCGCATTGAATACGACCTCCACGGTATTCCGGTGCCGGATCTCACACTCTTCCTCCACGTGCCGACGTCGACGGCGTTCGATCTTGTCTCGCAAAAAGGAGACCGTACGTATCTCAAGGGTGAAAAGCGAGACATCCACGAAGCGGACCGGAAACACCACGAGGCTTCGGAGCAAACCTACCTAGAACTCTGTGACATGGACACGCATGAATGTTGGATGCGAATCGACTGCGCTCCAAACGGCGAACTCCTTCCCATCGACACCATCCACGAACACATTTACCAAACAATCCTTACAAAATTACTCTCTTCAGAGCGCTGACGTGCGAACGAGTCCAGATTTCCTCGGAGAGGCTTACTTCTGCAGAAGTACCGAGGCCTCCGACGTTACGTCGGAGGGCGTACTCGGAGAGGGAATCGGGCGAGTGAGAAACCAAAAAGCTCTTTCCAATTCCCCTGTTTTTCGCTACCCTATACCCCATATGACAACATCAACCCCTTCCAAATCCCTGCCCCGCGCGTGGGATCTTGTGGTGGATTCCTGGAGCTCATTTACCAAAAACTGGAACACCACCATCAAAACGTCGGTTCTCTTTTTGTACGCCGGTCTTATTACATTCGTGGGCGCACTTCTCACTCGCTCATCTGACTCACTTGCAGCGCTAAATGTCCTTGTTTCGCTCGGCGCGGGCGCTCTTACCGTATGGGCAAGTGTCCGACTCCTCATGCTCGTTCTGCGGCTGGAAGATAAAAAGAAACCACAAACAGCTCAGGAAGAAGGAAAGATGGGATGGCAGCTCTTTCTCCCCTACCTCTGGGTCAGTATCCTCTCCGGTCTTGTTGTATTTGGTGCGTCACTCTTGCTTATCCTTCCGGGTATTTACTTCGGAGTCGCGCTTAGCATGACCGACCTCTTTCTTGTCGACAAAGGCGAACGCGGAACGCAGGCGCTCGCTGCATCACGTGCGCTCGTAAAAGGACGCTGGTGGGATGTGGCGTGGCGACTCCTCGTGGGCGGTGTGTTGTTTGGACTTCTTATGCTCGTGGTGAACGGAGCACTCACATTCGCCGTCTCCCTCATCACCGGGCCGGGATTCTTCTCATCCACCAACACCGACCTTCTCGCCTACGGCGTAACACAATTCTTACAAATGCTTGTGATGGCCGTCTTTCTTCCGCTCGTGGTGGCTTTCCAGGTAAAACTTTTCCGCGCACTTTTAAAGACAAAGGCGTAAAAATAAATTCCATCCCGGATTCAACAAGCGTAGCGCGAGAAGTCCGGGATCCATTCAAATGGACCCCTGCCTTCGCAGGGGTGGGGAATAGATGTTGTTACTATGAAACGGATTGCGATTATCGGACTTGAGGTTCATGCACAGCTCAAAACGGAAACAAAAATGTTTTGCGGTTGTGAGAATGTGCCTGATTCAACGCCGGCAAACACGGCGATCTGCCCCATCTGTACCGGGCATCCCGGCACACTCCCCGCTCTCAACGAACATGCGATTGAACTTGGGGTAAAAACCGGCATTGCGCTGAACTGCAACATTCCGGACACGTCAGCGTTTGATCGAAAGAACTATTTCTATCCCGACCTTCCAAAGGGATATCAGGTATCACAATTCTTTTTGCCGGTTGCAAAAGACGGGCACGTTTCCATTGCCGTTCCGGAGAATGAAGGCGCGCGCCAGAACATCCGTGTTGGCATCACCCGCGCACACTTGGAAGAGGACGCCGCAAAGAACGTGCACTTGAGCGATGGATCGGCTGTAGATTTTAACCGTGCCGGCACGCCGCTTCTTGAAATTGTGACCGAACCCGACTTGCGATCGCCGCAAGAAGCAAAACGTTTCCTCCAGGAACTCCGTGCGATCCTCCGATCCGTGGGAGCTTCGGATGCCGAAATGGAAAAGGGACAGATGCGATGTGATGCCAACGTGTCACTTTTGGAAGTGGATGAAAATAACCATCCACTGAAGGCCGGCTTGAACCCAAAAGTGGAGATCAAAAACCTGAACTCGTTCCGCTCTGTAGAGCGCGCCATCACCCACGAAATTGAACGGCAGAATGAGCTCTACGACACGAACACCCCTCCGGTTGCATCAACGCGTGGCTGGGATGAAAACAAAGGGGTGACATTCGACCAGCGGAGTAAAGAAACAAGCGCGGATTACCGCTACTTCCCCGAGCCAGACCTACCTCCGCAGGATCTGCAAAGCTTCCGCGAACGATTCTCCGCCGAACAAACAGAACTTCCGGCCGAGATGCGGACGCGACTTGAAGAGGAATATTGGTTCGCCCCTGAAGTGGCACGCACGCTCGTTGCAAACGACGGATGGGCTTCGTATGCCGAAAACGTGATGGGTGAACTTTCCGCATGGATTGAGGCGACCGATGAATCCGGAGCAAGCGGCGATGAGATCATGAACGTCTCCAAAAAGAAGTACGCAAAACTTGCAGGCGGATGGCTCACGTCCAAACTCGCGGGGCTCATGTCAGAACACGGGATCGCGATTGAAGATGTTAAGATCACGCCGGAAAATTTTGCCGAGCTCCTCCATCTTCTTGAAGAGGGAAAAATCAACAGCGCAAACGGGCAAAAACTGTTGGCGCTCATGCTTGAGACAGGTGCCGATCCTTCGCATCTTATGGAAGAGCACGACCTGGGTCAGGACATGGACCCGGAAAAACTCCGTGCGGAGATCACGCGTATCATCGAACAGAATCCGGATCAGGTCGCCGAATACCGCGGCGGCAAAGAGATGATTTTGAAATGGTTCCTCGGAGCAACGATGAAAGCGACCGAAGGAAAGGCAAATCCAAAAGAAGTTGAGGAGATGTTGAAGGAGCTACTTTAACTCCGACAACCACGCGGCGGCGAGGCCAAAGGCCTCATCTTCGTTTTCCGCCCAGTGAATTCGCGGGTCGCGCTTGTACCACGTCTCCTGCCGCTTGGCATATCCCCGCACCGCTTTTTTACACGCAGCAATTGCGTCATCGAGCGACTGATCACCCCGGATATACGACAACAACTCGCGATATCCGATTGACGTCATGGCCGGCGCGTCCTCTGGAATCCCGTTTTTCAAATTTTCACGAATCTCATCAATCCATCCCCGCTCCACCATCTCTTCCACGTTGGAGTCGATCCGCTCGTACAGATCCGCACGCGCCCACTTGATTCCAACCTGAAACGCGTCCACAACCGGCGGGTTTGTTCCGCGGTGCGAAACGAAGGATTCTCCGGTGAACGTTACAACCTCGAGCGCGCGGATGACCCGGCGTGGATTTTTGAGATCAACAATCTCTGCGGCGGCAGGGTCCACCTTTCGGAGCAGGGCAACCAATTCCGAAAGCGGCTTTTTTTGGAACGCCTCGCGCAGTTCCGGCTTTGGTGGCACCTTTGGAAACGCGTAGTTATCAACCAAGGCTTTCACGTACAGACCTGCGCCACCTACCACAACCGGAAGATGCTTTCGACGTACAATTCCCGTCACCGCCCGAACCGCCGCTTCCTGCCACTCCGCCGCCGTAAGCACATGCGTTGGATCCAAAAACGACATCAGGTAGTGCGGAATTCCCTCCACCATGTATGCCGAGCGTGACCCGATTTTCTTTCGTTTTCCGGGAGGCGTACCCGTCCCGATAATAAAATCCCGATAGCATTGGCGCGCATCGGCATTAATAATCTCCCCGGAGTACTGCGAAGCCAGACGGATGGCGAGCGCGGTTTTCCCGGAAGCCGTCGGCCCCACCACGCAGACGATCCGCGGCAGAGTGGAGCTTGTTTTTTTCGTCGTTGTTTTTCGTTTGCCACCCATGTGTTTCTAGGGCAAAATTAGCATATTACATCCCGCTTGTCACTTCCCTATGCCTCCGTCACCCGACCAGATTGAGCAGTACCGATTTATCCTCCAGGCCTACCGTGCGCAGCTTCGTTCGATTCTCGCCACGCACAAAGTGAACGTCCGACGGGCGCTTAAGACGGTGAAAGAAAAATAAACGTTACCCGATCTCTTCCTCAATCTCCATCAACCGATTGTATTTCTCCACACGATCGGAGCGCGAAAGGGAGCCGGTTTTAATGTGCTCCGCCCCGCAGGCAACCGCAAGGTCGGCAATGGTGGTGTCCGACGTTTCTCCGGAGCGGTGAGAGACGACAATCGCAAACGATGCCGCTTGCGCGGTTTTAATCGCTTGCACGGTTTCGGAAAGCGTCCCGATTTGGTTTGGTTTAATCAAAATCGCGTTTGCGGCCTTTTCTTCGATGCCGCGCTCAAGCCGCTCTTCGTTTGTCACAAAAAGATCGTCTCCCACAACGAGAGATTTCTTTTTCAAATCAGGAAGCGCCTCACTCCACGCCGCCCAATCATCTTCGGCAAACGGGTCCTCGATAGAGAAAAGTGGATAGCGCTTTTGCCACATCAGGTATCGCTCAGTGAGCTGATCCGCTGTCATTGTCCGCTTTTCAGCACGAAGTGCATACTTCTTTTTCCGCGTGTCCCACCACTCGTTGGCGGCAACGTCCGTGGCCAAAAATACATCTTTGCCTGGCTTGTATCCAGCGGATTTAATCGCGTCCACAAGAAGTTCAAATGCGGCCTCCACATTTTTGAGCTTTGGCGCAAACCCACCCTCATCTCCCACGGTCACCGCAAGCCCTCTCTTCGCAAGAAGCGCCTTCAGCGCATGAAACACCTCACTGCCCACACGAATCCGTTCGCGCATGGTGGATTTTTTGGGGACGATCATGCACTCCTGCACGTCGAGCGACCAGTTGGCGTGCGCTCCCCCGTTCAACACATTCATAAACGGTACGGGAAGGCGCGGCTTTTTTTCAAATCGATACGTAGTGCGGAGTGACTTCCAAAGCGGCTGTTTTTTGTGGATTGCATTGGCGCGTGCAACAGCAAATGACACGGCAAGGATCGCATTAGCACCAAGACGAGACTTATTCTTTGTCCCGTCGAGCATGATCAGCGCTTCATCAATCTTTTTTTGATTACGCGCATCCATCCCCCGGAGCTTTCGCGCGATCTCGCCGTTTACATTCTTCACGGCTTTTTGCACACCCTTCCCGCCATAGCGACTCCCTCCATCGCGGAGCTCATGCGCTTCGTGTGTCCCTGTGGATGCGCCGGACGGAACCTTCGCCTCTGCCGTGACACCGGAACGGAGCGTCACCCGGCAGGCAACGGTGGGATTCCCACGCGAATCCAACACTTCGCGGGCGTGTACTTTTGTGATGACACTACGATTGATCATATGGTTATGACGATTTGTTCAAACGTTCTTCGAGTAACTTCTGCATCTTTGAAAGACGAAAACCCAAAAGAACAATCACCGCCGTGATAAATCCGGCGTATACGAATTTTGCAATCAACCCACTCTGTTCTCCAAAAAGCTTGCGGAATAACGTTTGGATCGCGTCGTTCCACGCAAGACCGGCCACGAGCGCGAGCGCTGCTGTCATCAACTCCAACGTGCGCTTGGCAATCGTAAGGCGCGTGCTGTGCTCTTTTTTACTTTCTCCTGGTTTTTGTTTGAGTGTCATCGTTTCTTTTTTTGTTTTTGTAATGCAAGAAGTGCCGGAAGCTTTCCCTTTTGGGTGATAAATTCGAGCATGGCTCCGCCGCCGGTTGAGACATGGTCAACGTCATCCGCGAGCTTCAAGCGATCGAGAATTGGAAGCGTGTCTCCACCGCCAACGACGCCAAAAACAGACTTTGTTGTGCTTCGACGAGCTACGGCGTGCGCGATCACGTCTGACCCGTGTGCAAATGGTGAATATTCATGCGCGCCAAGCGGTCCGTTCCAAATAATGGTCTTCGCCTTTTGAATTTCCCGCGTCCACGCTTTCATTGTGTGGACGCCGATATCTCCAATTGTATCGCGAGCTGTGAGTTGATCCAAGCTTACGTTCTTCACAGACGCTCGATTCGAGATGGATGATGCCACAAGTGCATCTGTGGGCAACACGAGCTTTTTATTTTTTAAAAGACGCGTCGCCTCTTCCACCACCCCCTTCTCCATCTTTGACTTTCCGACCGTGTGACCCATAACGCGATAGAATGGATGTGCGAGCGCGCCCCCGATGAATACTGTATCGCACATTCTGAGAAGCGTTTTTACCACCCCGATTTTAGATGACAGCTTTGCACCGCCGACGATCGCGTATAACGGTCGCTTTGGTGACTTGAGCGCGCGCTCAAGCGCGGCCACTTCTTCAAGAAGGGACGGTCCGGCAACCGAAGGAAGATACGACGCGATGCCGGTGATGGACGCATGAGCCCGGTGGCTGTCTGCAAACGCTTCGTTCACAAAAAGATCACCCAACGACGCGTACGCTTTTGCAAGTGATGCGGCGTTCTTTGTCTCCCCTTTCAAAAACCGGACGTTCTCAAGCAAAAAAATTTCGCCGGGTTTTGCTTCCGCCAGTACTTCACGGATTCGAGCAACACCTTTTACTGTGTCGACTGCATCAGGAAGGAATGTAATCGGAATTCCCTCCTGTTTTTGAATCGCGCGAGCTAGTTGCCGCGTGGAGAGCTTAGGGTCCTTCCGTTTTGGACGACCCAAATGTGTCATCACGATAACGATAGCGCCGCGCTTGGAGAGACGATCAACCGTTTCAAGCGAGCGCTGAATTTTGAGTGACTCCGTATCAATAGAGCGACCACTGAGCGGTACATTCCACGAAACACGCACCAAAACACGCACGCCACGAAGGGATTTGGAAAATGAAAGCCGCGGCAATTTCATAGCCACATCATATCACGCCGCCTATATCCCCAGCTCAATCACGCGGATGGCGCGTTTTGCGTCTCCGCTCACAATCATATCCGCGACCCAACCATCAATGTTCCGCTCGCGGGACGTCATGATGACATGAGGCGTGGAGTGCTCCACCGCTTCGCTCGGATCCAGCGGGACACCACGCGCCGCGTCATCAATCCCCGTCACCCGAAATGCGCGACCATGTTTACGCATCGTACACGCGACATTTGTTACATCACGGAACCCATATGAAGAAAGCGTACTTCGAACTTCTGTGGGGTTGTCCTGCAAGTCCCCTTCTCCCAACACAAAATAATGACCAAGGTGCGCACGAATCTGCGCAAGTGGCTGTGCATCACGAATCGTGTCCGCTGCGCCGACAACGACTCCGCCGCATAGAAGGACAATATCCGCATTCTGCGCCGACGCTTCAATGGCTACGCGCTCAATCTCTTCCTTTGACTTCTTCCCTGCCGAAATATTTGAAATACACACAATACGCACCCATGCCTCCGGATGCTCCACGAGTGCCTTCTTTTGTTTCTGAACACGGAAAAACATGGGCGTATCAACGCTTACCCACTAGGAGTGCCATTTCTGCCAAACGATGCGAATATCCCCACTCGTTATCGTACCAGGCGAGAATTTTCACCAAGTTCCCTCCAACGACCTTGGTCATGGGAAGATCCACAATAGCCGAGGCCGGATTCCCAATAAAATCGCTTGAGACAAGCTGCTCCTCCGTCACTTCCACGACACCCTTGTAGATCGGATTCCTCGCTGCCTTTTTAAATGCGTTGTTCACCTGCGCGGCCGTCACTTTCTTTTTGAGTACAAATGTAAAATCCGAAAGCGAGACAACCGGCGTTGGTACGCGGATGGAAATGCCGTCGAACTTTCCTTTCAATTTTGGAATCGCGTCTGTGGTGGCAATTGCCGCTCCGGTAGATGTGGGGACGATATTTTCTGCTGCCGCGCGGCCACGACGAAGATCCTTATTCGGACCATCCACGAGACTCTGACCCGCGGTGTACGAGTGGATTGTTGTCATCATGGCTTTTGAAATACCAAACGCCGACTCCATGATGGCGGCGATGGGCGAAATGCAGTTTGTGGTACAGCTCGCGTTGTCGATAACCTCGGCCTTACCGGCGTCCTTTTCATTCACACCAATCACATGCGTTGGTACATCCCCTCCCTTTGAAGGCGCGGAGATGATGACACGACGCGCGCCCGCCTCAAGATGCTTCCCCGCATCCTCGCGCGTCCGGAAGATTCCTGTGCATTCGAGCACCGTGTCCACACGAAGTTTTTTCCATGGCAGCTGTGCCGGATCCTTTTCCGCATACACCGGTATTTTTGTGCGGCCGATGATGAGATGCGTCTTCGTGGCGCGAACCGGAACCGGATAGTGTCCGTATACCGTGTCGTGTTTCAACAGATATGCGAGCGTCGCCGGATCCGTGAGATCGTTGATCGCCACAACTTGGAATCCACGTTTCCCAAACCCCGCTTTGAGCGTGTTCCGACCAATGCGGCCAAAACCATTGATTGCAATGCGTGCCATAATTATCCGTAGAATAACACGAATCAAAAAACCGCCCCACGGGACGGTTCATTGATATGCGTGTTACATCGTGTAGCGTGTGAAGCGCGCGACGGAAATATTTTCTCCCGTCTTCGCAATCACAGCCTGGATGTGTTCGTTCACGGTTTCGTCTTCATTCTTGAAGTACGCCTGGTTCAAAAGACACACTTCGGAAAACCACTTCTGCATTTTTCCTTCGATGATCTTTTCCTTTATGTCGTCCGGCTTGTTTTCACCTTCAAGCTCTTCCTTAAAAATTTCGCGTTGTTTTTCAAGCTCGTTTGCCGGCACCTGATCCGGAGAGACGTACAGCGGATCAATGGCTGCGACCTGCATCGCAAGATTGTCCGCCAATTCCTGAAACGCTTCATTTCGCGCCACAAAATCCGTTTCGCATTGCAGTTCGAGCATTGCCGCAAGCTTTTTGGTGTGGTGGATGTAGCAGGCTACAACACCTTCCGCGGTTTCACGGCCTTCGCGTTTTGCGGCTTTTGCGGCACCACGCTCTTTCAAAAGCTGAACCGCCTTCTCAACATCACCACCCGCCTCTTCAAGCGCCTTCTTTGAATCAAGGACGCCGGCTCCCGTCATTTTGCGGAGCTCCATCACTTGCTTTGCATCTGACATAGTTTTGCGTGTTGGTTTTTGAGAATTATTTTACGACTTCTTTGATGAGCGGCTTTGTTTTAAGCGATGCACCCAGGCGCGCGCGTGCAGACTCCCACTCTTTCTTTCCGGCCTCACATGCGTCGGCAAAGAGTGCGGTCAGAAGCTCGATAGACTTCACGGCGTCATCGTTTGCCGGTACGGCGTAATCAACCTGTGTCGGATCTACGTTCGTGTCGCAAAGCGCAACGATTTTCACGCCACGGCGCTGTGCTTCACGAAGCGCGGTCTTGTCGCGGCGGATGTCGAGGATGAACACGGCGTCGGGAATGCGGGACAGTTCACGGATTCCACCAACGCTTTCTTCCAATTTCTCAATTTCTCCCGAGAGTTTCAACTGTTCAAATTTTGTGTACTTCGAGAGCTCACCCTGCTCCTGTTTGCGGGACAAATCTTTAAACTTCTTGATCACCTGGTGGATCACCGCAAAGTTTGTCAGGGTTCCGCCAAGCCACCGCTTGTTCACAAACGGCATGCCGGCGCGAGACGCCTCTTTTTCCACGATGTCAGCAGCCTGCTTCTTCGTTCCCACGAATAGCACCACTCCGCCGCGGGCGGTTGTTTGACGAACAAAATCCAATGCATCTTTCAATGCCTCGCGAGTCTTCTCAAGGTCGATCACATGGATTCCCTGACGCGACCCGTAAATGTAGTTCTCCATTTTTGGGTGCCACTTTGAGGTCTTATGACCAAAGTGCACACCGGCGTCCAATAACGCTTCAAGCGTTGGAAGTTCTTTTTGCATAAAATTTCCTTTTTTCCTCTCTCCCTTCGTACGAGCCCATGAAATATGGGAGGATTCGGACGAAAATGTGGGGAGATGTGGGGTTAATTAACGTGGCGTGAGGGTACCAAAAGACGTGGATTTTGGCAAGGGATATAACAAACGCCCCACCGGAGAGTCCCGATGGGGCGAAGTCACCCTGAGAGATCTCAGGGGATTGGGATGTTGATTTGAAGCAGAGCTTCCGCCGAATTTGTGTAGTAGCTCGGCGGAGGCGGAGGCGTTCCTGCATTGTTGTCGTCGACGAAGATCATGACGCTCACAGCTTCCAACCACGGCTCCAGGCTCCCCTCGCAATCCGATGAGGGAAATCCCGGCGGATCGCAGAGCGGATACTTGGCGCCTGTTCCATCCGGGTTGCCAAAGGAATACGGACGGATCTCGATTGTCTGCGGCAGCGTCACCAACCCCAGATTGCACACCAAACTCGTATCCGAGATTGACGTTGCGATACAGAGCGTGTTGTCCGACTGCACGAGTGGCTGGTACGTATCCTGCCCTTCAACCTTCCCCGCCAGCGCTATGTAGCTGTTTGGCGGAGTGTCTTCGTTGACGTAGCAGAGCGAGAGGCCCTGCGTAGACATGAGCAGGTTGCCGGGTCCGCAGACCGGATTGCACTTGCTCGCTTCACAACCATGAGCGCAGACATTGCCGCACCCATTGCAGTTGTTGATGTCGGACGTCAGATCGACCTCGCATCCGTTGCCAGGATTATCGTCGCAGTTGTCGTACGAGCCTGTACAGCCCGCGATAGCGCACGCGCCCCCCGAACACGTTGCCGTGGCGTTGGCGAGGTTGCATGGATCACACATGTCGTCCGTGCAACCGTAGGCGGGATCGTCCATGTCGACGCAGTTACCGCCGCACAGCTTTTGATCCGGCAGGCAGTCCATACCGCCACCACCTCCGGTGGAGGTGGTCGACGTTGCGCCTCCTCCGCCTGTCGTTGCCGTCGACGTTGCACCGCCGCCTCCGGTCGAGGAACTCGACCCGCCGGCTGACGTTGTCGATGAAGAGGTCGTTGGATCTCCCCCGCCCTCTCCCTTGATCAGATCGCGGTCAACGGATGCAACCAAAAAGCATCCACCAAGCGCTACCGTACATATCGACACAAATAAAATCGTCTTCTGTTCTCCCATGTTCTCCTCCTCTGGTCCTGGGTTTGGTCTTCAAAAGTAAGGTGCGATTGTCTTCTTAATACCACATTTTCCCCTTTTTGTCAATAAGAAAGCCCCACCGGAGTGTCCCGATGGGGCGAAGTCACCCTGAGAGATCTCAGGGGATTGGGATGTTGATCTGGAGTAGCGATTCGAACGACTCCGTGTAGAACGACGGTGGAGGTGGGGGTGTACCCGCATCATTGTCATCCATGAAGATCGTGACGCTCACGGTATTCACCCGCGGCTCCAGACTCCCCTCGCAATCCGACGAAGGATAGCCCGGGGGGTCGCAAAGCGGATACTTGGCGCCTGTTCCATCCGGGTTGCCAAAGGAATACGGACGGATCTTGATCGTTTGAGGAAGCGTCACCAACCCCAGATTACACACCAAGCTCGTGTCCGAGATCGATGTTGCGATACAGAGCGTATTGTCCGACTGCACGAGTGGCTGGTATGTGTCCTGCCCTTCGACCTTCCCCGCCAGCGCAATGTAGCTATTCGGCGGAGTGTCTTCGTTGATGTAGCAAAGCGAGAGGCCCTGTGTGGACATGAGCAGGTTGCCCGGTCCGCAGACCGGATTGCACGTACTCGCCTCGCAACCGTGGTCGCACTCGTGACCGCACTCACCACAGTTATCGATGTCAGACGTCAGATCGATCTCGCACCCGTTGCCGGGCTTGTCGTCGCAGTCGTCGTATCCGTCAGCGCAGCCCCCAATGGAACACGCACCTTCCGAACACGTTGCGTCGGCGTTTGCGAGATCACACGGATCACATGCGTCATCCGTGCACCCGAACTCCGGGTCGTCGATGTCGACGCAGTTGCCGTTGCAACGCTTCTGCCCGTCAGGACAAACGTCATTGCCACCAGAGCCGCCCGAGGACGAAACCCCGGTCGTGCTCCCGGATGTCGACGTCGAAACGCCACCGCCGTCCGAAGACGACGTACTCGCTCGACCGCCAGCGCCTTCACTCCCCGTTTGAAACGCATTCCCACAGCCGACGGCGGTGAGGATGTACACGAGAAGTGTGGTGAAAAAACCTGTGTTACCCATCGTCTCCTCCTTTCGATGGAAAGTCCTTGTATAAAGAGCTGCCCCGGACATGGTTACTATACCAGCCGGGGCATTTGACCTAGTTGGTCGCGTAGATGAGGACGTCCCCGTCCATTGCTGGAGTCAGTGGGTTGTCCGTCCCGTAACACGTGACGTGTGGGAAGTTGCAGTACCCGCTCGACCCACACATGGCGGGCACGTTGTGGGGCTCTTCACCGAGATCGTTCGTCCACGTCTCACCGGTACCGAGTCCGATGTGGATCCAGATCTCGTCACCGATCAAGTGCTCGCCGTCGTCCCAGACCGTAGTCTTGGACTCGGGATCCGGCTCGATCCACAGATTCCCCCAAGGGGAACCCGCCTTCCAGCCGTCGATGCCGATGTGACCCGTGGGCTTCACCGACGTCCAGACCTTCACCACGAAGTGGTTGGGCGGAACATCGGAGCAGTCCTTGCGGAACTCCGGAGGCGCGCCTCCTTCGTCCGAACCTCCTCCACCGTCGGAGACGTCTCCCCCGGAACCACCGTCGCCCGAACTCGAGGAACTCCCCGTGGGACGCGGCTCTCCGGGAGCCACACCGCAGCCCCACACGAGCACGGCTGCTACGATTGTCAAAAAGTACATATGCCGCATGGGGCACCTCCCGTCCCAAAAAGGGACATTGAACACTCAACGACCGTCGCTGAGGCGCCTTCAATCAACCAAAAAACATGAAAAATGTCAAGCCCCCTTTTCTAATAGCCCCGTTTTTACCGTATTGATAACCTCGTCCAAATCACCATCCAAGATATTTTGGATGTTGTGCCATGAATGCGACACACGGTGGTCCGTGATTCTGTCTTGCGGGTAGTTGTAGGTGCGGATCTTCTCTGACCGCTCCGCCCGCCCGATTTGTGAGCGCCGTTCCGCCTCGATTTCGCTCCGTTTCTTCTCCTCCTCCATCTCCCACAAACGGGCGCGGAGAATCTGCATGGCGCGCTCCTTATTCTGCAGCTGCGAACGCTCGTCCTGACACGACACCGCAAGTCCGCTCGGCAAGTGCGTAATACGAACTGCGGAATACGTCGTGTTCACAGACTGACCACCCTTTCCACTGGCGCAGAATGTATCGATACGTAAATCTTTGGCTTCGATCGAGATCTCCGTTTCCTCAATTTCAGGGAGCACCGCAACGGTCGCCGTCGACGTGTGTACACGTCCCTGCTTTTCGGTTTCCGGAACACGTTGAACACGGTGAACGCCTTGCTCTACCTTGAGCGCTCCGAACGCGCCATCACCTTCGATACGAAAAACAACTTCTTTATACCCACCCTGGTCAGTGTGCGACTCAGAGATGAGCGCGGTTTTCCACCCATGTCGCTCGGCAAGCCGGACGTACATGCGGAATAGGTCGTGCGCAAAAATGGAAGCCTCGTCTCCACCGGCACCGGCGCGGATTTCAAGAATGGCACTTCCGGCGTCATGCGGATCCGGCGGGATCAATGCCAACTGAAATGCAGACGCGGCCTCTTCAAATTCTTTTTCAACGGAATCTTTCTCCCCTTCTGCGAGGAGCTTCATGTCTTCGTCGTCCGACGCTAGCGTCTCCTGCAAATCCTGCACCGCTTTTTCCGCCCGCTCCCATCGCTCCCCCGCTTCCACCACCGACTTCTGTGCCGCATAGGCACGCGAAACATCCCGCAAACGATTCTGGTCTGCGAGTGTTTCCGGGCGCGCCATTTCTTCCTCAAGCCGTGTAAGTTCCTGGCGGGCATCCGCAAGTGCGGTCGTGAAGTCGGTCATAGTTTTATAATTATATCTAAAAAAGAAGTCTGAGTATTACGTCAGACTTCCTCGGAGAGGCTTGAACCTGCAGGTTCACGGAGACGTTTTTCAGT
>JBNLCE010000010.1:0-32062 GCA_050303655.1 Patescibacteria group bacterium
ACGATGCTAAACGCCGCGGTTCTAGGGGTAACCCTGTGCATGACGTTTGGATATATCATTCAGGTGAACAAATCGTCGGCGCAGGGATTTATGTTGCGTGACGCGGAAAAACAGAAGGAAAAGGTTCACACCGAGGTGCTTATCTTGGAGGATAAAGCAGCTCGGCTCTCATCCGTGGAATCGCTTGGCACGCGCGCGGATGCGTTGGGTTTGGTGCCGGTTGGATACGTGGAGTACGTCCACCCGGCATCCAAGAGCTATGCGTTGAAGTGACGAATGACGTGTGCGTAGAGAATAAAAGAGCCTCAGCGGCTCTTTTTTGTTTATACGCTATAATGGACACATGAAATCGGCGAGTGGGGCGGTTGCAAAATTTATCCTGTTTGACCTCCTCGGAAGTATCGCGTGGTTCCCGCTCTGGTGGTACACGCGCGGTTTTCGAGACGTGTTTGCGACACTCCTCCGCATTTTGAAGTACCGAGCACGTGCGTACGGATTCGGCATTTGGATCCGTAACTTTTTCGTTCCCATGTACGGTCAGCATGATCTTGCCGGTCGGTTGATCAGCGTCCTCATGCGAACCGTTGTGCTGATCGGCCGCACCTTCGCAATCATTCTTGAAGCACTGGTGTACCTTTTGGGTCTTCTGTTGTGGCTTGCGGCGCCGTTTCTCATCATCCTTTTTATTGTGACGAATCTCTTCGCAAACATCCGTCTATGAACGCGCCACACGAACAAACGGCCGTTATCTGCTCGGCGTGTGGAGGTGATCCACGGGCGTCAAAAAATTGTCGTGTCTGCGGCGGTGCCGGCATTGGCGTTGCCTCTCCCGACGGATTTTTGGTGTGGACCGAGCCGGTGGACGCATTTCACATCACACTTCGGCGCTTGAAGCACCGTGTCACCACGATGTTCCATGTTGCGCTCTTTACGTTCATTTTGATGACGTGGGTGGCGTTGGTGTACGGCATCGCGAGTCAACCCTCCCTCGCCGATGTATTTGACCTCACGTTTTGGTTTGGCGGGCACTGGTTTGTCACACTCTACGGATTTGGGCTCTTGACGACTTGTTTTTTGGTCTTCCGTTTTCGTGAATATGGGCATGAGGAGAAGACGATTCCGGTGTCGCAGATGACGCGGAAGGAGCAGGAGACGTATGACGCGGACACGTCGCGCGCGAACCATCGGTTTGACGTGGCGCCGTATTACTCCAAGGAGGCGCGTGACATTGTGGAGAGCGCCTGGAAGATCACAAAGGATTTGCGTCGTACGCAGGTTCTGCCGGAAATGGTGTTTGCCGCTACGCTCACGAGTCCAACCGGAGGATTGCTTATGGCGCGGCTCGGTCTTTCATTTGATGACATCAAGCGCGATCTGGCACGGCATATGGCGGAGGTGGCGCCGGCGGGGGATCCACCGATTGTGTTTTCGCGCGAGGTGAAACGTGTTTTGGCGCTCGCGTATGCATCTGCCCGGCAAGACCGAAGGCCGCATGTGTCGCCTACCGAGCTTTTTTTGCAGTCGTTTGCCGCGTCAGCTGACCTCCAGAAGCTTATGAACCGGCACGGATTTCCTCCCGAACATGTTACGGCGGTAGGTGAGTGGATCCGTTTACGTCAGGGAATTCGGGAGGATCACACGCGCTTTGTGCAACTTGCGCGCTTGAAGCCACAAAGCTCCATGAACCGCTCCATGACCGCGCGGCAAGCTCCGCTGTTGGAATCCTTCAGCGACGATCTGACGCGCGCGGCACTGCGAGGCCAACTTGCATCCCCGGTGGGGCGGGGCGACGTGTTTCAAAGTGTGTTCCAGGCGATTGAGGGTGGTGCGAACGGTGTCATCCTTGTGGGTGATACGGGTGTGGGAAAGACGGCAATCATTGAAGGGCTGGCGCGAAAGATGGTGGAAGAGGATGTGCCGAATGTGTTGTTTGATAAGCGGCTTGTTTCCATTCACGTGGAAGAGCTGTTGGTTGGCGCTCCGGCAGACGCATCCACGCGGATTTTGGACGCCATGAGTGAAGTGCGCGACGCGCGGAATGTGGTGCTCGTCCTGGAGGGGATTGAGGCGCTTGCCGGATCCGGAGGATCTATGGATTTGGCGGACATTCTTGCCAACGAATTGGAACGTGGTGGGATTCTCGTCATCGGAACGACAACGCCGCGTGGATGGACCGAATTTTTGGAGCGGAGCAACCTCGGAAGTCGTTTGGTGCGCGTTCCGGTTCAGTCGCTCAACATCCATGACGCCGTGCGCGCGGCCATGGCTCGTACCGCGTACATGGAGCGGAAGCAGGACGTGTTCTTTTCATACGCATCTCTTGAGCGCGCGGCAACACTTGCTGAGCGCTATTTGCGCGACGTTGCGTCTCCGCAGAATTTGATTGAAATTCTTCGCGAGGCTGCGGTAGCGGCGAAAAAAGAGCGAGGCGCGGGCGCGGTTGTCTCTTCGGAAGACGTGGAAGGGGTTGTGCATGCAAAGACAAACATTCCGGTGCAGGATGTTACAAAGAGCGAAACGGAAAAATTGCTAAAGATGGAGGAGTTGCTCCACGCGCGAATTATCGGGCAGGACGAGGCGGTTTCGGCCGTTGCAAAAGCGCTCCGTCGCGCGCGCAGCGAAATTCGCGAGGGGAAAAAGCCGATCGCATCGTTCCTCTTTCTCGGGCCGACTGGTGTTGGAAAGACCGAGCTCTCGAAGGCGCTTGCGGCTGAATATTTTGGCGATGAGGACATGATGGTGCGTATCGACATGTCCGAGTACCAGGATCCGAGCTCGGTGTCGCGCATGATCGGGGCGTCGGGTGATGAGCGCGGCGGGCTTTTGACCGAGGCGGTGCGGAAACAGCCATTTGCTCTTTTGTTGTGCGATGAGGTGGAGAAGGCACATCCCGATATTTTGAATCTCTTTTTGCAGGTGCTGGATGACGGGCGGCTCACCGATGGCGTGGGGCGCACCGTTGATTTCACAAATACCATGATCATCATGACGTCGAATGCCGGCACCGCGTTTATCCAATCCGAGGTCGCAAAAGGCACGGCAATGGAGCGGATTCGAACGATGATGTTGGAGCGTGAGTTGAAGGGGGTGTTCCGACCTGAGTTTTTGAACCGCTTTGACGGCATTATCGTCTTTTCGCCTCTTTCAACGGAAGATGTTCTACAAATTACAAAGCTGGAACTTCAAAAAGTCGCGGCGCGGCTTAAGGAGAAGGGGATGGAATTCCGTGTGGAGGATGAAGCCGTGCGGCTTTTGGCAACGGAGGGATATGATCCGCTGTTTGGTGCGCGGCCTCTGAAGCGCGTCATTCAAGAGCGTGTGGATGATCAGCTTGCGGATATTTTGCTCCGCAAAGAGGCGGATCGGGGCGATACGATTGTGTTGCATGATGATGGGGGTTTGGGGGTAGAGCGGTAGCGCTCGCACATACTCTCCTCACTTGCTGCAGAACAGCTCTCTCCCCGCGCCGGGCGCTACGCTTGGCGGGGTCGCTTCGCAGAACCGGCTTCGCTGCGTTCGTAGAGTATGCTGCTCGCTTTTCCTTGTGTTTGAGGTTGTCGGTTGATAATTGGGTGAGAAACTGCCACACTTTGGGGGATGGTTGAGCGGATTTTTTTTATCTTTCTCGCCGTTCTCGTCGCGCTGTTTGCGGCGATTTTGTCGTATGCGCTTAGCATTGCCTCAAGCCGCTGGGCGTGGAAACTGAAGGCGCTGGACGAGCCGCGGCCGAACTCACGAAAGATTCATACAAAAACAACTCCGATGTTGGGCGGCGTGGGAATTGGACTCACGATCCTCATCTCCACGTGGATTTTGTTTTGGAACGGCTTTTTCCCTGGAATCGCGCTCCAACAGATGGTTGGGTTCGCGGTTGGGATCCTAATTCTCCTGCTCGGTGGGATGACGGACGACATCAAGCCGCGGCCCGCGTGGATCCAAATCGTCTTCCCAATCTCTGCTGCGATTGTCGTCTATGTAAGCGGAACAGCTATTTTGCAGGTGACAAATCCATCCGGTCCGGGCGGGATTCCTTTGCCGGAGTGGGTCACGCCGCTTGCAACCGTGGTGTGGATGCTGTTTGCAACATATGCCACGAAATTGCTTGATGGATTGGACGGGCTTGTGGCCGGCATGGCGGTGATCGGGTCGGGAATGATCGGAGCTCTCACGCTTGGCCCCGTGTATTTTCAACCGGGCGTTGCTGTTCTTTCTGCGGTGATTGGCGGTTCCTTTGTGGGATTTTTACCGCGCAACATCCATCCCGCCAAGCAGTTTTTGGGAGAAGCGGGGAGTACACTCGCGGGTTTTACACTCGGATTCCTTGCGATCGTGTCCAGCGCAAAGGTCGCGGTTGCGCTTGCGGTTCTTGCCATTCCACTTGTGGACGCCGCTCTCGTGATCTTTGGACGCATCCGCCGCGGAGCACCGTTTTGGAGCGGAGATGATACGCATCTTCATTTTCGTCTTTTGAAGGCCGGAGTTCCGCATCGTACCGCCGTGCTTCTGCTGTGGGGAACGGCGTTTTTTGCGGGTGTAATTGCTTTGGGTCTGCAGACGAGGGGGAAGGTCTTTTTGATTGCGAGCCTCGCGGCGTTTACGGTTCTCTCCTCGTGGGTGATGACGAAAGTAGCGAGTAGCGAGTAGTATGAAGAAAGAACACTCAGAATCTGGTGCGCAAAACATGGGACGAGTCATTGCCGTTATTGTTTTGATTTTGGGTGCTGGTGCGGGCATTTATTTCAGCGTCTTTGGTTTTCCAAAATTGCCGTGGCAGGCGTCTGAACCC
Organism: Patescibacteria group bacterium; assembly: GCA_050303655.1. Taxonomy (GTDB): domain Bacteria; phylum Patescibacteriota; class Patescibacteriia; order 2-12-FULL-60-25; family 2-12-FULL-60-25; genus JANLIO01. Next base: position 4,787 of record JBNLCE010000010.1, read on the forward strand.
GAAGTTATTGAAACGACACCGCTACGGACGGTGGATCTTTCGCATCTCAATTTGGAAGTCGTTGACACATATGAAACGCGACAGCTCGGGCTTGGCGGGCGCGAGAGCTTGGACGATGACGCGGGGATGCTCTTTGTTTTTCCCACCTCTGACCGGTATTCATTTTGGATGAAAGGGATGCAGTTTCCGATCGACATCATTTGGATTTCCAATCAGGTTGTGGTGGATGTGGTGACGCTTTCGCCGCCGTATCCCGGATTGCCTATTCCGCCTTCGCATCGTCCAAAAGAAGCCGCGGATCTTGTTTTGGAGCTCAACGCCGGCAAAGCCGCGGAGTTGGGGATTGAGGAGGGGGTTGGGGTTGAGTTTTGAATTTGCTCAACTATGCTGACTGTCATCCTGAGCGTAGCCGAAGAATGACAGTTAAAAAAGAAACACCCCTCGCCGATTGGTTTGGGGTGTTCGAAGTGCAGCAGGTGCTGCGTGGGTGCGGTTGGCTAGGCCGCCTCGAGGTAGCTGAGGATGAGACCGTTGCGCCAGCTCCTCAGCTGATTCAAGAAATGCGCGCGCTGAGGCGGCGTCGCCTCGAGCCGCTTCAGCAGGTACGCGGCCACGATCTGTGGACCGCCCTGCGCCAGTGCCACCTTGAGCATTTCCTCGGAGCCGAAGCCGAAGCTCCACTTGAAGTACTGGAGCATGTACGCCTCGTAGGACTCACACTCCTGCCGGACGATGGCCGTCTCGAGCGGAATCTCCATGAGGAAGTGTGCCGGCACGATGGCACCACGTTCGGTGCCCCACTTGGGATCCTGCTCGACCTGCTTCGGCCAGTTCTGCAAGCGTTCCTTGGCCATACGCTCGGGGTTGCTCGTGTAGTCTGCGGCGTCCTGGAAGCCGAGGACCTTGTCGAGGTCGCGGATGATGAGGCATACCGCGAGGCATGCCGACGAGCCGAGGCACATGTCGAGCGTGGGATTGTCCTTGAGACTGTGCCAACGGACGGCCTCCACGAGCCACTTGCCGGCGTCCGTTTCCGCGAAGCTACCGAGGATAGGCAGGAGGAGTTGGACGCTTTCGTATCCGTGCTTCTGGTCATCGTCGATGAGGGGGTCGAGTCCACGGGCGGCGCGCTCGACCGGATCGAAGATGTAGTTGTACATCCAATAGGGGGGTCGAGTCCCCTTGCGCATGTGACCCAGCACCATCCGACCAAGGTCGTGGGCTGCGGCCGCGAGCGCCAGATAGAGTACGACTTTGGACGTGAGGCCGAGGATGTCGGCGAACTCCGCGACCTCCAGCCGTGCCTTGCGGGCGTGGGCGGGCTTGCTCGTCCTCCACGCACCCACCATGTTCTCGGCCAGCTTGTCGTAGGTGGCGATGACGGCGTTTGTCATGCGGACGAAATCGCTCTCGGTCACGCCGGAATTCGCGATGGCAATTTCGAGCTCGGGGTGCTTGTCCATGAACATCAACGACATAAGACCTCCTTTGATCCTGTTTTGTAGGTTGAAAGGACAGAGTCGGCGGATTGCCGACTCATCGTGGGCGGAGAATAGGGGAAATCGTGGTTTTTGTCAACCCTTGACGACATGAGGGTTCTTGTGTAGAATTTGGATCAATTAGCTCAAAAAGCCTCAATATTTATATGTTTGCAGTGATTAAAACAGGCGGAAAACAGTACGTTGTCAATGAAGGCGACGTGTTGAACGTGGAAAAGCTTGAGGCGGAAGCCGGAAAGAGCGTCAATTTTGAGACTCTTTTGCTGGCTGAAGATGATGGTTCCAAGGTGGAAGTAGGGGCTCCGTCGCTTGGTGAAAAGGTCACCGCCGAGGTTCTGGAGCATGATCGTGCGAAAAAGGTGAGTGTGGTGAAGTATAAGCCGAAATCACGATACCGCCGCCGCGTGGGGCATCGTCAGCACTTCACGAAAGTCAAAATCACAAAAATCGCCTAACCGGCGGTTTTTTGAATAAAAAACACGCGTCCCGACGAGCATCGGGACGCGAGTGAGTGGTGTCGTTCCTACGAGAGGTCGACGACGGGGATGAGGGTGCCTCGCGGCAACCCCATGTTCTCCGGGAGTACGACGAGATGACGCGTGAAGTCGCGTCCGTTCCCGCGGTGGTAGATCTCGGCGCTCTCAACGAGTCCCATGGTGTGGAAGCGGCTCTCGTCCCAGAACGCCGGATATCCGACGGAATCACCGTGGGAAACCGTGCTTCCGAATGCCGGCATCAGGAAGCCTGTCGACACGTTTGTGGCGAAGTCGAGCATGAGGATCTCTCGGAACGTGAGCGGACGCATACCCTTGTGTCCGCAGTTCGCGATGGCTGCCGAGACAGGCATGCGTTCCCGAACCATGATATACCCCATCTCGAAACACGGGGGCATTTGTGCGTCCACGTCACTTGCGCTGTGGAAATCCGTTTCCCGCACGCGGTGGACTGCTCGTGGGCTAGAGAGACTGGACTCGAAGACGTTCAGGAGCTGCTGGGTCGTCAATGGCGAGTTGGCGATTTGGTAGCCTTCGCCCTTCCGTCGCTCCACGAAACGTTCGATTTGCTCGACGGTTACGGGATCGCTCAAGAGATCATTCAACATGATGATCGCGGTTTCCGATTTCATTCCCTTTTCTCCTTGTTAGGGTGCGGGGCGTTTTTATCAAGAAAAGAGCTTTTTGTCAATCCATGGGATAAAAAACACGCGTCCCGACGAGCATCGGGACGCGAGTGAGTGAGTGGTGTCGTTCCTACGTCAGGTCGACGACGGGGATGATGGTCAAGCGAGGGAAGGTGATGCTTGTGGGGGCAGCATGGAGCTCACGTGTCGCTGTTCGACGACGACTCCGTCGCAGGCTCTGCTCTCCGCAGACGCCCAGATCGGGGTATGGCTGGTCCCAGAACGCGGGGTGGCATGCCTTGCCGCCGTGGATGACCGTGCTCCCAAGCGCCGGAAGAAAGAAGCAGGAGAACGCGGTCCTCATGTTGATACAGAGGAGCTCGTTCAGCGTGATCGGTCTCTGCCCGGCGTGGTTGCAGGTCTTGATGATCTGGCTGGACTCCATTGGCTCCGGGAGGATGACGAACTTCACTGTGAAGTCGTCGGTACGATCCTCGGCGATGCTGGCGAGAGTTGAGAGATCGATTGCATCCACAACTCCGTCGGTCGTGTGCCTTGCTTCTCCTTCTCGCGCTCCGTCGGTGAAGTACTTGTAGAGTGCCCCGGTGGAGTGCGGATCGTACACGGTTACGGTAACCGTTGGCCGCCTCTGGAAGTATTCACGAATGAGCGCTTCTCGATCCGGATGTTCGAAAAATAGGCTCAGTCTCGTCTCAATGAGGTGCTGCGCATCCATGATATTTCTCCTTGTTAGGGTGCAGGGGCGTTATACCATGATTTTATGGGGGTGTCAACCTATGAGCGTCGGTTTCGGATGGCGTCGGCGATGGTGTTGCCGTCGGCATACTCCAGCTGGGCGCCGGTGGGGAGTCCGCGCGCGAGCCGCGTCACGTTTACGGGAAAACGTTCCAATTGTTTCAAAAGATAAAGGGAGGTGGTGTCGCCGTTTACGTCCGGATCAAACGCGAGAATGACTTCCTTAAATGGTGCTTCGGGATTTGAGATACGCGATACGAGCTGAGACATGCGGAGCGTTTCCGGCGTTCGCCCTTCGATAGGATCCAAAAGCCCGCCGAGTACGTGGTACACGCCTTTAAAAACACCGCTCTCTTCGATCACGCGGAGATCCTGGCTTGTTGCGACCACGCATAGCTGACTGCGGTTGCGCGAAGAATCGCGACAGATTTCGCATCGCTCTTCCTCGGTCCATGTGCCGCAGATGTTACAAAGCGTTACGCGGTCGGCGAGCGCAAGAAGCGCATTTCCAAAACGTCGGATACGGTCACTTGGCTGCGTGATGAGCCAATATGCAAAACGGAGCGCAGCGCGCGGGCCAACGCCCGGGAGGGTGTCGAATTCCGCAGCCACGTTCCGCAGTGCCGGGGGAATCTGTTTCATTTTTTCATCATCTCCTGCATCTCCTGTGCAAGATCCATGCCGCCCAAGTCTTTCATCTTTGACGCGAGAACACGCTGAAGTTTCTTGGACGCGTCATTCACCGCCTCTTTGACGTTTTCCTCAAGTTTGGCGCGGTCATCCATAGCACTTGGGTCAATCGAAACCGCGGTGATTTCATGGTTGCCGTTCATTGTGGTTTTTACCTTCCCGAATCCGGCTGAACCTTCCACCGTCTCTTCACCCAGCTTTGACTGCAATTCTTTCGCCTTTGTGCGTAGGTCTTTCACCTGTTTGAGTTTGTTGAACATATAAGAAGATATTAAAGGCAAGTAGGATGGTAGGCAAGTAGGATGGTAGGTAAAGAGTCCTTGACAAACCATCAAAAATCGTGTATCTTGCGGCTACATTTTGATTCGTCGTCAAAGACGAATTGCGTCCTTTTATCAATTTTGCTGCATTTTTGCGGAAGGAGTGTCAGAATGAGCAACGATCAGACCAGTCTGTTGGAGCGGTTCGCCGCCGCCGGGATCCTGTTCACCTACTCGCCGAATGCGACGGTTCCGGAGATTCCCTCGTTCGAGAGCGTACTTCACGCCGTGCTGCCCAGCGACAGCCGTGACCTCGAGTACGAGTTCGGCTTCATGAATCACATACTCTACTGCGCCAACGTCCACCTCGCCACTGCGGCGGTGATGGATCTCATCGCGCGGAACGGTGAGCCGGTGGAGGATCGGGACCTGGACATTCTCATCGCCCGGGTGATCGTAGGGCTCTGCCCCGACGAGGCGAAGTGCCTGTTCGTGGACGAGTACGTCCGCGCTCTGAAGGTGCTGGAACGTCTCCCGAAGTCGTATGTGAAGCGCATCGAAGCGGGTCGCACGCTCACTCGCGATGAGCTGATCGCGTGCTGTGCCTGCCCGCGATGCTCGGGTCGGGAGTTCCATCGTATCCGCGACGCCTGGGCCGCCTCGTGACTCACGCCGTTCATCGGATACCGACAACACGTCGGGTCCGGTGGGCGGCTTTTAGTTTGATGTGACAATCGGCGCGTTGGGGTCGAGGGGCGGGGGAGGCGCATTCACACCTTGAAGCATTGGCGGGCCTCCGGATCCACCCGGCGGCGGAGGGAGCTGGTCACCCCCGTGCTTGCGATCCAAGTTGCGGAAACTGGCGCGCGACTTATCAAAAAAGAGTTTCACCACGCCGGTGGGTCCGTTACGGTGCTTGGCGACGTGGATCTCGGCAAGGTTCCGTTCTTCCGGCGAAAGATCTTCCAGCCGGTAGTTTTTATCCGCAGCCTTTCGGTAAATAAAGAGCACAATGTCTGCATCTTGCTCGATGGAACCGGATTCACGGAGGTGGGCGAGGCGCGGGATTGCGGGTTTTTGAAGTTCAACCTGACGCGACAGCTGAGAGAGGGCGAGCACCGGAATATTGAGCTCACGTGCAATGGACTTGAGTCCGCGGGTAATCTCCGCCACTTCTTGCGTACGGTTATCCGAGCCCTGGCGGCGCGATTCCATGAGCTGAAGGTAGTCGATCACGATGAGTCCGAGTCCTTGTTCCATCTGAAGACGCCGCGCCTTGGTACGGATTTCCATGATATTTGCCGTGGCCGAGTCATCAATGAAGATTGAGGCTTCCGAGAGTGAGCCGATCGCATGACCGATGCGCGAAAAATCATCATGCACGCCGTCGTCGGTGAGTTTGCCGGTACGCATCTTCCATAGGTCAATCCCGGCTTCCGCACAGATCATGCGGTCCACAAGCTGGTCCTTGCTCATTTCGAGCGAGAAGATGCCCACAGAAGTCTTGTTTTTCAGTGCGGCCTGGCGGGCAATGTCGAGTGCGAACGCGGTTTTTCCGCAGGACGGACGCGCAGCAAGAATAACGAGGTCACTTTTTTGCAGACCGCCAAGCATGCTGTCCAGATCCAGAAATTGTGTTGGAATCCCGCGGATCTTTCCTTTTTCGCGGTGTACTTCGTCGATGCGCTCGAAGGCCGTATCAAGCACGTCGTGGATCGGCGTGAACCCGGCCTTGAGAAAGTTTTTGGAGACGTTAAAAAGTTTTTGCTCCGCAACGTCGAGAATATTCTCCACGTCCTCCTCCTGCTCATACCCCATGGCCATGATCTCGCTTGCCGCCGAAAGCAACCGCCGGAGCGTGGCTTTTTTCTGCACGATATCGGCGTAGTGTTTGACGTGGCTCGCCGTTGGCACGCAGTTGGAGAGGTGGATGAGGTACGTGCGTCCGCCAATGCGTTCCAGCTCCTTCCGTTCTTCCAGGCGGTTTGCAACGGACATGAGGTCGATCGGCTCGTGACGGCGCGCGAGGTCCATCATCGTCTCGAGGATCATCTTATGTTTTTCGGCGTAGCAATCTTCGGGCGTGATGCGATCACCCACCTGGATCATGGCGTTTGTATCCAGAATGAGGGAGCCGAGGAGCGCTTGCTCGGCCTCAAGACTTTGCGGGGTGAGTTTGTCGCCTTCCATACTATTGATGACTCCCAGTTCATCATATCCGCACGTCCGAGCCAAGCCACCCGTCATCCTCGGGCTTGACCCGGGGATCCAGCTTGAGTCCTGGATTCCCCGATCAAGTCGGGGAATGACACCGTGAGCGTCTTTTCCTAGATGACGGATACTAGCTACGAGCTACGAGCTCCTTTATAATCCCAGTATGGAGATCCGAAAAACCTTTATCCGCGCGACTTTGGTGATGACGGGAACGATTATTGGCGCGGGTATTTTTGGCGTGCCATCGGTGATCGCCGAGGCGGGCGTGTTGCTTGGGAGTATTCTGTTTTGGATCACGTGGGGCGTTGTGTTGACCACGCACCTGCTTTTTTTGGAGCTCATCGTCCTCTTGGAGAAGAAGCTCAAGAAAAAGAAATCCAATTCCAAGCGCCATCGTCTTCCGGGGTATACCGCAGCGGCTCTTGGCCCGTGGGCAAAATATGTGACGGCCGCAACACAGTCGTTGCAGCTGATCGGCGCGAGTTTTGCGTATTTGATTCTCGGCGGTGAATTTTTTGGCATCCTCCTTGCGCGGGCAAATATCACTCTTCCACCTATCTCGTTGCAGATATTGTTTTGGGCGATCGGCGCCGTTTCCATCCTCCTTGCCCTCCGCGTGATGGCAAAGGTGCAGAGCTTCATTACGTGGGCGCTTCTCGTTGTGCTCGTGATTCTGATTGCAAGTGCCGCATGGGTGACGGATTTGACGCATGTCACGGGGATGAATTGGGATGCCGCGTTTACGCCGATTGGGGTCTTTTTGTTCTCGCTTTTTGGCATGACGATCATCCCGGAGGTGTTTGAGGTGACCGGTCGGCGAATCGATCGCACGCGCCGCGCCGTAGTGGCTGGGTCATTCCTTGCTGCGCTTCTCACGTGGCTCTTTGGAATTTTTATTGCCATGGCCGTTCCGGTTGGGGTGGCGGTGGATCGGGTTGCAATGGTGAATTTGCTTCCAAGCTCGCTTTGGTGGACGCTTCCGGCGCTCGGCCTCTTTGCCGTTCTAACATCATTCATTGCCTCGGCGTTTGACCTTAGGATGATGTATCGCATTGAGCTGGATCAGCCGCGGATCGTTGCACGGTTTGTGGCACTCGGTATTCCGCTCCTTCTTCTTTTTATCGCGCCGCGAAACTTTTTGGAGGCGCTTGATGTTGTGGGGACGTTCTTTTCGGGCGGAAACGCGCTCGTGGTTGTTCTTGCAGCGTTTGTCTTTATGCGGAGTAACAAGGTGGAACGTCCGTTTATATGGAAATCCGTGATGCCGTTTGTGGCCGCCGGATTTTTTGTGGTGGTGATGGCGAGCCGGCTCCTCGGGCTTGTCGCTTCGTGATATCCTAAGAGCATGATGAAAAAAGTAGGTCGGTATGCATTCATCGCCTTCTTGAAATTCGTGGCGATTTTTTACGGACTTTTTGCCGTATACAAATACATCCTGCCGGAGTCGGTGACGGGGACGGCGCTCAACATCGTTACATGGATCGCCGTGTTCTTCATTTCGTACGCCTTTGCCACGTGGGCGTTTCATCCGTCTCCGCCAACAGACCGCGATACGGCAACGCTTGCCATTGTGTGGATGGCGGTAACGATCGTGCTTTTGCTTGGTTACGGCTTGCTGTTTACGTTTCGCGGGCCGCGTATTTTGTTTGAAACCGAGGTGCTGGTTCAGCTTGTTATCGAATTGATCGCGGTCATCCTTGCGGGATACATTTCGCGACGACGGAGGTTGAAGCAGGAACTTGGCGAAGGGGATATCGAAATTCGAAGCGTTGTTTAAGCGTTTAATCCTCGCCCGACTCCCTCTCCGAGTACGCCGTTTTTCTGCTGAAAAACGCCTCCGTGAACCTGCAGGTTCAAGCCTCTCCGAGGAAGTCGAGACTCGGATACGCTTCTCATTTCTTGGGTGAGAGTGGGTGGAGTCTTCTCATTTCTAGAATCTGTGGTATGGTCGGGCGGATGGAAATGATTGACGGACGCGGCCTTGCCGAGCGGATTCGCGCGGAGGTGAAGCGTGAAATTAAAGAATCCGGATTGCACCCAAAGCTGGGTGTTCTTTTGGTTGGGGATGATCCTGCGAGCCACATTTACGTGAATCTTAAGGAGAAGGCGTGTCACGAGGTGGGAATTGAAACGGATATCCGCCGCTTGCCCGCAACGTATTCGGAAGATGAGTTGAAAGAGATTATTCGCGGATGGAATGCAGATGCGAAGACGCAATCCATTTTGGTGCAGATTCCGTTGCCCGGTCATTACGACCAGGATGCCGTGATTGCCGAGATGGATCCGAAAAAAGATGTGGACGGCTTCCACCCTGTGAACTACGAAAAGATGCTCGCAGGTGAGGCAGATCGGTTTCCTCCGGTACACGAGGCGATTTTGCGCCTCATTGGAGAGACGGGCGTACGGATCAATGCGAGCCGCGCGGCGGTAATTGGGAATTCGGAAACATTTACGGCGCCGCTCAAGCGTCTTTTGGAAAAAGCGGGAGCGATCACTGACGTGTATGCGGCGGATACCATGGACCGCGAGATGATCCAAAATGCCGACATTATTGTTGTCGCTGTTGGTCGCGCGAAGTTTTTAACGCGAGAATACATTAAGTCCGGCGCAGTGGTGATTGACGTAGGGACAAATCGTCTCTCGGACGGAAAAGTGGTGGGGGATGTGGACGCGGAGAATATTAAAGACATTCCCGGCTGGCTTTCGCCGGTGCCGGGAGGTGTGGGGCCGGTGACGGTTGCCGCGCTCATGAAGAACGCTGCGGAGCTCTCGAAGTCTTAAGACGGAAGGGGAAATTTGCGCGCAAGGTCGCGGACGCTCGTTTCCATCTCCGCAAACCACGCGTCATCGGCAATGCGTTTCTTGAACGCACGAACGGCCTTGGGTCGTTCTTTTTTATCGTCCGGAAGTTTCTCGTCTTTGATGTGCTCGTACACGGTCGCGATCCACTCGCCGAGCGTTTTCATCTCGTCCTCTTTCATCCCTCGCGTTGTGACGGCCGGTGTTCCCATGCGAAGCCCGCTTGGATACAGCGGAGGCCCCGGGTCGTGCGGTACGGAGTTCATGTTTGCGTAAATCCCCACGCGCTCGAGCGCTTTATCCAAAAAGATGCCGCGGCCGGAGCCGTCGGCCGAAAGATCTGCGAGGAGCAGGTGATTGTCGGTTCCGCCGCTTACCAGCTGAATGCCTCGGTTCGTTAGTTCGTCGCCAAGTGCTTTTGCGTTTTTCACAATCTGCGCGGCGTAGTTTTTGAATCCATCTGTAGACGCATCGCGAAGCGCAATGGCAATGCCGGCGATGGTGTTGAGGTGCGGGCCGCCCTGAAGCCCCGGAATGATGGCTTTGTTGATCTTTTTGCCGAGATCCGGGTCTTTATCCAAGCCTTTTTGAGTTGCAAGGATCAGTGCGCCGCGAGGTCCTCGGAGTGTTTTGTGTGTCGTTGTCATCACCACGTGTGCGTACTCCACGGGGCTTTCGTGCGCACCGCCGGCAATGAGACCGGCGATGTGTGACACGTCGGCTAAAAGATACGCCCCAACTTCGTCCGCAATTTCGGCAAACGCTTTAAACGGAATGGCGCGAGGCACCGCCGTTCCGCCGCACACAATGATTTTTGGCTTTACGCGCCGCGCTTCTTCCCGCATTTCGTCGAAGTTGACGGTTCCGTCCGCCTTCACATGGTACGGGTGGCTCGTCCAGAATTTGGAGGTCATCGAAAACTTCCATCCGTGCGTCAGGTGCCCGCCGTCGGGAAGGCCGAGTCCCATGATCGATTCACCCGGTTCCAAGAGCGCGGAGTAGACCGCGAGGTTTGCCGGACTTCCGGAGTAGGCTTGGACGTTTGCAAACGGAACGCCAAACACCTCCTCTGCGCGCGCGATCGCAAGCGACTCCACCTCATCCGCAACCGCGTTTCCCGGGTAGTAGCGTTTTCCGGGATATCCTTCCGCGTATTTGTCGCTCAACACGCTTGAAAGCGCATCAAGCACAGCGGAAGATGTGTGGTTTTCCGAGGGAATGAGCGTGAATCCGTCGGATTGCCGCGCGTATTCTTTCTTCAGAAGTTCGGCGACTTCCGGGTCGCTTTTGGCGACGTGTGGATGAAGGTTTTGCATGAGAGATATGGTAAGCCGCGAGCATGAAAAAGTCACATATAGAAAAAAGCCTCGAGTGAGGCTTTTTGCGCGACCGAGCCCGGGTCGCTAGTCGGGGTTGGCTGGGGTTGGCGAAGTGCCGACCTTTCTTCTTTTCAGATACGTGTTGTAGACGTTGTGGCTGAGGACATAGATTCCACAGATAATCAGGAGAACACCCGCGGCTCTCTGGTAGAACTTGTCTAACAGGACATAGCCGAGCCCCATCAAGATATATGCCAAGGTAAGCAATGATCGGAATCCCAAGGGGATGTGCTTTTCCAAGAAGTTTATCGTTTTTGGAAAGCCGAGAAGGTAGAGGGCTTCAACGATCAAGAACAGAAAGAAGAGCGGAAACCCAATACGGATGAGCAGGTTGTACGGACCGCTGTATATGACGTATGCGAGATACGCCATGCCGAGGATGGGTACGGTCAAAAGCAAAAGTCTACGCCAAACCGGTGCAATCTTTTCAGACATTGATTTCTCCCTTCAAAGGTTCGGGGTTCTGGTTGTGTATACCGCAATTTGTGCAGGAAGTCAATGCTTCTGCGCTCGTTGGGATGACAGTAATCAGATAGTTGTGCACAATGCACGCGTATGAACGATATTGATGTCCGCAAGGTGAAATCCGTGCATTTCATCGGAGTTGGGGGGATTAACATGAGCGCCGTGGCCAAGCTCCTGCTACACGCCGGGGTAAAGGTTTCGGGTTCGGATTTGCACGCGAACGACCAAACCGAGATTTTGAAGACAAAGGGCGCTGAGATTCATATCGGCGAGTCGCCCGATCACATTCCGGATGATTGTGAGCTTGTGGTCGTGACCTCCGCGGCGCCGGAGACGAATAAAGAGCGCTTGGCGGCGCAGGAACGTCGCATCCCGGAGATGACCAACTTCGTCTTCCTTGGGGCGTGGTTTGCAGGCTTCAAATCGATCGTGATCTCCGGAACGCACGGAAAGAGCACGACGACAGCCATGCTCGGGACGGCGCTTATGGCCGCGGGCTTGGATCCAACCGTTGTCGTTGGCAGTAAGGTCCCGGGTTTTGAGGATGGGAACCTCCAAATCGGCGCGAGCGACCTTTTTGTGGTGGAGGGCGATGAATACGCGCGGCATTTTTTGGAGTTCTCGCCGTATGGTCTTGTGCTGACGAATATCGAGCTGGATCACGTCGATGTGTTTACAAGCATCAATGCGCTTTTGGAATCGTTTCATGAATTGACGCAAAAAGTGGTGGAGGGCGGCGTGATTGTGGCAAATGTGTCGGACGATCGCGTTCGGCGTCTTTTGGAGACGGAAAAGGAGCTTTTGGATTCACGGAATATCCGCGTTGTTTCCTACACGCAGGAAGAGGTTGAAGCGCGCGCCATGGATCTTCAGGTTCCGGGCCACATCAACCGCATGAATGCCGAGGCGGCCATGAAGATGGCAGAGGCGTTGGGAGCGGATGCTACGAAGGTCGAAGCGTCACTAAAATCGTTCCCGGGTATTTGGCGACGGTTCGAATCCCTCGGCGAGAAGGATGGATATCGGGTGTACTCTGATTATGGCCACCACCCAACGGCGGTTGCAGAGACCCTGAAGGCGGCAAAGGAAGGCTTTCCGGATTCTCGGCTTGTGTTGTGCTTCCAGCCCCACCATCGCAATCGAACAAAAGCGTTGTTCAATGATTTTGTTGCGAGTTTTGATCTTGCCGACGTTCTTGTCCTCGCAGAAATCTACGCGGTTTCCGGTCGCGATGAAGATGAAGATAAGGACGTATCGTCCGACCAGCTCGTGACGGAAGTACAGGCGCGGGACAAAGGTGCGGGTCGAACGCGGGATGTGGTGTTTGGAGACGCGCCGGCGGATGCAATTACAAAGACGTTTAGCCTCGCGAAGCCGGATGACGTTGTGATTATCATGGGCGCAGGTGATATTGATGCTGAGCTTCGAAAAATCGTATGACGCCACTTGCCGAAAAACAAATCGAAGATTTTGTTGCCGCGTTTCCGGGTGCACAGCGCGATGTTGCCATGCATCGGCAAACGTATTTAAAGATCGGCGGGCCGGCTCGGTTATTTTTATCGAGTGATGATTCGGAAGAAATTGTTGAGGCAATCCGCAAAGCTATGGCTCTTGATATTCCCTACGCGATGCTGGGCGGAGGGTCGAACGTGTTGATTGCCGACTCCGGATTTGAGGGAGTGATTCTTCAGTCGACGGACCGCTCTATCGAGGTTGAGGGCGTACATGTCACAGCCGCAGCCGGAGCCATTACAGGCTTGGTTGCGCGAAAAAGTGTGGATGCCGGGCTTACCGGATTTGAGTGGGGCGTTGGGGTTCCGGGATCCATCGGTGGCGCTGTGTACGGGAACGCCGGATGCTTTGGCGGAGAGACAAAAGACGCGGTGTCATCCGTGCGCGCGTATTCAATTGAGAATGATGAAATCCGTGACTACTCAAACGCGGAATGTGAATTTGGATATCGTGAAAGCCGCTTCAAGTGCGAACCGCATTTTATTTTGTCCGCGACATTGGAGCTTGCGCGTGGCGATCAAAATGAATCTCGAAAGCAAATGGACGACATCGTTGCCAAGCGAAAAGCAACACAGCCGCAAGGGAGTTTTTCGGCCGGGTGTTTGTTTAAAAACCATGAAGCGACTTCTTCTGTCATCCTGAGCGAAGTCGAAGGATCCCTCTTTCAAGAAAAGATTCCATCCGAATTCATCACTTCCGGAAAAATTCCTGCCGGATGGTTGATCGACCAATGCGGACTCAAGGGGACGCGCGTCGGGGATGCAGAGGTGAGTGATGTGCATGCCAACTTTATTGTGAACCGCGGCAAGGCGACGGCTGAAGATATTCACGGGTTGTTTGAATTGATTCAAAAGAGTGTTCAAGAGAAGACGGGGATTCGCTTGCAAAATGAGGTGCAGTTTTTAGGGTTCGATTCTTAAAAGAGCAACTATCTTCGTGCCAGAATTGAATTCACGGATTTCACTCGGACGATATCCTCCTCACTTGCCGCGAAGCAGCTCCCCCGAGGCGCCTCGGGCGGTCGCAGAGCGTCAGTCTTGCTGCGCTCGGAGAATATGTCCTCGCTCAAGGGAAAATAAAATAATGATACGAGATACGTGATTCGTGATACGAACCTGTGGCTACTCCCCATTTTGCGCGCGTGCTAGGGTATAGGCATATGGTTATCAATATTCATGCCGTGGGTATTGAACTCACGCCGGCGATTCGACAGTACGTGGAGGAAAAGATGAATTCATTGGAGAAATACGGGCAGGATATTCTCCAAATGGACGTGGATCTGGGGATGGAGAGTAAACATCATCACAAAGGCGACGTGTTTACGTGCTCCACAAAGGTGGAGGTTCCCGGGGATTTGATAAAAATCGAAAAGTCGACCGAGACGCTGTACAAGGCGATCGATAAGGTGCGTGACCATCTGCGTGAAACATTGGCGCAGAGGGCGGATAAGATGAGGGATAAGATGAGAAAAGGGTAAGGCGCTCGGGTCCTCGCTTAAATGAACTCTTCTCGTTGGCTGCAGAACAGCTCTCTCGTCCGACTACGTCGTTCTCGCTTCGCAGAACCGGCTTCGCTGTACTCGAAGAGTCATTTTCGCTCGAAAGTTGCCCTTCTTATAAAAAGAGTGTGTTTGGGTTGAGAAAAATGGGGAAATCAGCTACGATCCGGGGACTATGAAAAAGATGCTTTCCGGGCTTTTTGGAGATCCGAATGAGAAGGAAATTCGTAAATTGCAGCCCATTGTCGACAAAATCAACGGGCTTGAAGAAACGACCCAAAAACTTTCAGATGAGGAGTTGAAAGCAAAGACCGCAGAGTTCAAATCCCGCCTTGAAAAGGGCGAGACGCTTGATGATCTTTTGCCCGAGGCATTTGCTGTGGTGCGTGAAATGTCGAAGCGCACGCTCGGCCAGCGGCAGTACGACGTACAGTTGATCGGTGGGATTACCATGCACCGCGGATGGATCGCGGAAATGCGCACCGGTGAAGGTAAAACGCTGACTGCGGTTGCGGCCGTGTATTTGAATGCGTTGGAGGGGAAGGGTGCGCACGTGGTGACGGTGAACGATTACCTCTCCCGACGTGACGCCGTATGGATGGGGCAGGTCTTTCACGAGTTGGGTCTGAGCGTTGCCTGTATCCAGCACGCCGCCGCGTACCAGTACGATCCGGAATTTAAGAACGAGCCGGAGCACGACGAAGAGCGCGATGAAAGCGGGTCGTATCTTGTGGACATGGACTATCTCCGTCCGGTGTCGCGCCGAGAAGCCTATGCCGCAGACATTACGTACGGAACAAACAACGAGTTTGGTTTTGACTATTTGCGCGACAACATGGTCTCGCGGTTCGATCAAAAAGTGCAGCGCCCGCTTCATTTTGCGGTGATCGACGAAATCGACTCCATCTTGATTGACGAAGCGCGAACACCGCTCATTATCTCCTCACCGGCCGAAGATCCGGCGGAGTTGTATTATCGTTTTGCGGATCTCGTTCCCAAGCTTCAGGAGGACGAGGATTATATTGTTGATGAAAAGCTTCGTACCGCCACGCTCACGCAGGAAGGTATCGCGAAGATGGAGAAGTGGTTGAATATCGAAAACCTGTACGCGGCCGGAGGTGTTCGCATGGTGCATCACATGGAGCAGGCGCTTCGTGCACACGCGCTGTATAAGAAGGATAAGGACTACGTGGTGAAAGGCGGCGCGGTTGTTATTGTGGACGAATTTACGGGACGACTCATGGAGGGGCGCCGATATTCCGAAGGTTTGCACCAGGCGATTGAGGCCAAAGAGCGCGTTACGATTCAGCGCGAATCCGTGACCATGGCCACAATTACCTTCCAAAACCTATTCCGCATGTACGACAAGCTCGCGGGAATGACAGGTACGGCGGCAACGGAGGCAGAAGAGTTTCATAAAATTTACGAGCTTGAAGTACTTTCGATCCCCACAAACCGACCGAATGCACGTGAGGACCTTCCGGATCGCGTGTACAAGAATGAGGTTGGGAAGTTTAAGGCGGTTGTCCGTGAAATTCGTGAACGGCACCAAAAAGGACAGCCGGTATTGGTCGGTACAGCATCCATCGAAAAAAACGAGATTTTGGGTGAATTGCTGAAGGATGCCGGGATTCCATGCAACGTGTTGAACGCCAAAAACCACGAACGTGAAGGTGAGATCATTGCGCAGGCCGGTCGACGCGGTTCCGTGACCGTGGCCACAAACATGGCCGGTCGCGGTGTGGACATTGTGCTTGGCGGAAATCCGAAAGATGAAGAAGAGGCAAAGGCCGTGAAAGAGCTCGGCGGATTGTTTGTGCTCGGTACGGAGCGGCATGAAAGCCGACGAATCGACAACCAGCTCCGCGGACGTTCCGGTCGTCAGGGTGATCCGGGGTGCACGCAGTTTTACGTCTCCATGGATGATGACCTCATGCGTATCTTTGGTTCGGAGCGCATGAAGGATCGCATGGAATTGCTTCGCGTGCCCGAGGACGAGCCGATCGAAAACAAGATCCTTTCAAAAGCCATTGAGTCTGCACAGCGAAAAGTGGAGGGTCACAACTTCGACATTCGTAAGCACCTTTTGGAGTACGATGATGTTCTCAACAAGCACCGCGAGGCCGTGTACACGCGCCGCGATGAGATCCTGAAGAAGGCGGATCAGCCGACCGTGGAAGGGGAGCGGCCGCTCAAAGGCATGGTGTTGGAAGCGGTTGAGCATGAGATTGAGCAGACGGTGATGTTCCACACCGGTGCGGAGGAATCCGAACGGTGGGATCTTGAGGCGCTCGCAAAAGGAATGCGTGCACTCTTTCCGACCGAGAGCAATGTGCCCGGCACCATGGAAGAAGCGACCAAGAAGGCGGATGAAAAAGACGACTTTGCGTGGAAGCGCACCGCATATATCGAGGCGTTTTCCGGTTTGGCACAGGAGGCCTACAACGTCGTTGAGTCGCAGGTCGCGGAGCCGGATGTGATGGCCGAGGTTGAAAAAATGCTGTTGCTTCGATCCATGGATAACTTGTGGGTGGAGCATTTGGACGCGATTACGCATTTGCGGAAGGCGATCCGTTTGCGCGGATACGGTCAGCGCGATCCGCTCGTGGAGTACAAGCGTGAAGCGTATCGCATGTACCACGAATTTTTGGCGCTCATCGATAAGCAGGTGGCAAACAGCATCTTTAAGATTCAGATTGCCGCACGCGCGGCGGATGCGGCATCACACGGAGGTGAGCGGAAGTTGAGTTTGCAGGGGCCGGCAAAGAAGACGGGGGACTCTCATGCATCGGAGCCGTTGCCTGACGCGGGCGAAAAAGTGGGACGCAATGATCCGTGTCCGTGTGGGAGTGGGAAGAAATACAAAAAGTGCCACGGTAATTAGTATTCAGTGTGCTTAAAAAAGAGACTTAAAGTTTCTTTTTTCGGAGCTATATGCAAGCAAAATATTATAAGCTTATCAAGGCTATTAATAGGCAATTTAAGGAGGTTCTACTCGCAACTAAACCTCTGATTGAGCTCGTGATAAGTTTTGAGGATATCAAAAAAGAGCATCCTGAATTAACCCCTCATCTAGATCGGGTGACAAAGGTTGTATATGACACCTTAAAGAGACAGACGAAAGCAGCCGACGAGTATACAGAAACCGTGGAAGATTTTTTGAGGTCGTTTGAAAAAGAATGATGCTATGTCCGATTTGGAAAAATTTAAATCTATACTGAGTCAAACGTCGCTTGCCACGCGGAAGATAGAAGATAGCGACGCCCGGCTTGAGCGGAAGGAGAATTACACGCGTCACAAGCTCGCTATGATATTCACAGCTGGTTTTTTTATTGTTTTGGTTGTCGTGTGGCTTAGTGCTATGGCTTATAATGCATTGCTTTTAAAATATGTATGTTCAGCGATAGCCTGTGATGAACAATTTGTTCATCCTACGGATGCGGTGACACTTATCGCTGGTACAGTCGGGCCGTCGCTCGGGTTCGTTGTGGGTTATTATTTTAAGGAGAAATTTAATTGATCCTTGGGTTTTGTGAGAAATAAAAAAAGACCGCTGGAGTAGGTCTCTTTTATTTTGCACCGAGCATGTAAACTGCGGATATGACGAAATCTGAATTCAAAGAACTACTCCAGAAGGAGGGTTACAGCACACTGCACGAATATGTAGATAAGCCGGGAGACGTATTCCCTGATCATTCCCACGAGGGTGACCAAAAAATGCGTGTCTTCGCGGGCTCGATTATCATCAGAATGAGCGGTGAGGAGACTGAGTGCCGCGTTGGGGACGAATATTTTTTCCCGAAGGGGGTGGTTCATTCCGCGAATGTTGGGTCGGAGGGGTGTGATTATATTGTCGGAGAAAAGCCGAGTGATGAATCTTGAATATGAAAGAAAAAACGATCATTACGTTTGCCGGAGCCGTTGGGAGTTCAAAAAGTCCCATCGCGACATATTTGAGTTGGAAATTAAATCTTCCGATTTTCAATAACGATTCTATTCGCAGCGAAGTGATTGAAGATATGGGAACGTTGGATGAACAGGAATATTTGAAGCGCCGCGACGAAAGATTGAAAGACGTGTTACAGCTCGGGCGCTCGTTTATTCTTGATGCAAGTGTTGATCGCGCGTGGGATCAATTTCAAGATATGGCCGACAAGGCCGGGTTTCGAGCCTGCGTTATCAGTCTCGATTTGAGCAAGGATTTACTTGTGTCGCTTTGGGAGAAAAAGGGGTATCACGAAACGCTGGAACAAGCTGATGAGCTTGTTGCGGATCATGATCTGTTTTTGGAAAAGTATGGGGACGTTGTAGATCTCCATATCGAGGATCATGACTTTAAAGATCGTTTGCGGTTGAGTTATGAATTTGTACAAGAATTTTTAAAGATATGACCGAAGAAAATCCAAAAGTCGGGGTGGGTGTTTTGATCCTGAAGGACGGGAAGGTGTTGCTTGGAAAGCGAAAAGGGTCGCACGGTGAGGGCGAGTTCGCGTTTCCGGGTGGTCATTTGGAATACATGGAATCATTTGCCGACTGCGCAACACGCGAGACGATGGAGGAGTGCGGCGTGGAGATTGCAAACATTCGATTCCAATTTCTCGCAAACGTCACGAAGTATGCGCCGAAGCATTACGTCCACGTGGGTTTGATTGCGGATTGGAAAAGCGGGGAGCCGCAGGTGCTGGAGCCCGAGAAATGCGAATCATGGGAGTGGTATGCTCTGGATGATCTACCGGAACCGATTTTCGAGTTCTGCGCACTTGCGCTTACGTACCTCGAGTCGGGAGAAAGTTATTTTGATGTAAACTCATGTTGACCCCTGCTGTTGCCGGATTTTTGTACAATCCAAAAAAGGGCGAGGTGCTTTTGCATCACCGGGATGGAAATACGAAATTCAATCCAAACAAATGGGCGTTCTTTGGCGGATCTTTTGAGGTTGAGGAGGCTCCCGAGGGGGCTTTTGTCCGCGAGTTGCGGGAGGAGACGGACGTTGTGATCGCTTTAAGCAACGTGATTCCTCTGCGTGATTATGTGGTTGAGGAGATGGCGATGCATCTGTATGTTTTTTACGCAGAGGGTGAGGTTGAGGCGTCCAAGATGATTGTTGGCGAAGGCGCTGGTCTTGAGTGGGTTTCGTTGGACGAGGTTTTTGATTTTGATATCACAGAACAAACACGGTCGGACTTAGAGTATTTTCTTCAACATGTCGTACAACAAGCTGGTACGAGATAATATTCCCGAGATTATTCGATCTCGCGGCGAGGAGCCGGTAACGCATATCGCGGACGATGTGGAGTATTGGAGGCGGCTGAAAGAGAAGTTGCGTGAAGAGGTGGAAGAATTTTTAAACGATGAAACAGAAGAAGAGCTTGCGGATATTTTTGAGGTTATTGATGCTCTCATTGAGCACAAGGGTTTTCGACGCGAAGAGATTGAATTGTTACAGTCGCAGAAAGCGGAGAAGCGCGGGAAGTTCGAAAGCAGAATCGTGCTTGATTCCGTGGATGAATAATTTAATAAAAGAAGACCGCCCCACGAATGAAGTGTCGAGTGACGACTTCTCGGGGCGGTGTTATGCCGCGGTGTTGTTGGCGGGAGTGTCGAAGCGTACTTCAGCAGTCTTGATCGCAGCTCGTGCTTCTTGGATTTCTTCCAGGCCGAGGCAGTCATCTTCGCAGAAGCAGATATCTCCGCACATGTAGCGGTAGCCGCGCTGGCCTCCTCGAGCCGCTCGTAGCAGCAGTCCAGGCAGTCTTCTGCCGATAGGATGATCGCGTCGATCTTTCCTTCCGTTGCGCGCGTCTTTGCACTTGCTTCCAGCGCGGTACCGGAAGGAATGGAGCCGCTGTGTCCCTCGATGCACTGCCAATTGTATTGTTCGTTCATGTCCTCCTCCTTGTTGTTGGACAAACGCAAGATAGCAGAAAAATGATATTTTGTCAAGTCTGTATGACATGAGTCCTACGAGCGTTTCAACGCATGTCTCTTGCACGAAACCGTGCTTTTCGATAGACTTCCGGCAATTGAATATGGCAAAAAACACCAGGTTACATCGTGGCGCAGGTCGCCGCGCAAGCGTCCTTCGACGCATGGGGATGTTGGCGCTTTTGCTCGTCATATCTCTCTCCGTCGCAGGATCCGACGTTGCGAACGGGTGGATTGGCGCCGCGAACGCGCAATTTGGAACCAACGTTCCGCAGATCAGCACTCCGTTTGTGCTCGGCCTCGACCTCCAGGGAGGGACGCGGCTTGAGTATTCCGCGGATCTTTCCGAGGTTCCGGTAGCTGACCACGGCGATGCTATGGAAGGTGTGCGCGACGTGATTGAGCGACGTGTGAACGCCATCGGAGTTTCCGAACCGCTCGTGCAGACCACGCGGAGCGGAGATGACTGGCGGCTCACGGTAGAGCTTGCCGGTGTAAAAGACATTAACGAAGCCATCAACCTCATCGGTGAAACGCCGATTTTGGAATTCAAAGAAGAGAGCGGGGAGACGGAGCGGGAACTTACGGCAGAAGAGCGTGACCAGCTGAATCAGGAAAACGCGGAAAAGCGGCAGGAAGCGGAGGGTATCCTTGCGGCTGCGCTTGAAAATCCGGAGGCGTTTGAAGGGGAGGATCTTGGGTACATCCGTGAGCAGTTTGAGATTGCCGATCTTTTTGATCAGGTAAAACAGGACGCTGCGGGAACGATCCATCCGGAGGTTTTGGAAAACGAGGCCGCGTACATTGTGATGCGCGTGGATGATGTAAAAGACGCGGGGGTAGAGGTGAAAGCGCGTCATCTTTTAATCTCCTTTGCCGGTGCAGCCGGTTCCGAGCAGACACGGTCGAAGGAGGAGGCAGAAACATTGATCCGAGAATTGCAGGCAAAAGCAACGCTTGAGAATTTTGAAACATTGATCCGAGAAAATTCCGAAGAACCGGGTGCGGACGAAACGGGCGGTGACCTTGGTTGGTTTGGTCCGGGCGTAATGGTTCAGTCGTTTGAAGACGCGGTACTTCCGTTGGAGGCCGGCAGCATTTCAGATGTTGTAGAAACGCAGTTTGGTTTCCACCTGATTTTAAAAGAGGAAGAGCGTCCGCTGAATGACGTGAGCGTCACGGCAAAGGTCATCCAAAAGACCACGGAGGCCGACATTGTGCCGCCGCCAGAGCCGTACAAAAACACGGAATTGACGGGTAAGCATCTCGAAAGCGCGCAATTGACGTTTGATCACTACACGGGTCGCGCGCAGGTTTCGCTTTTCTTTGACAGCGAAGGTTCAGATCTCTTTGGCGATATTACGCGCCGAAACGTGGGGAAGACCGTTGCTATCTATCTAGACGGTGAGCCGATTTCTATCCCAACTGTGAACCAGGAGATTACAGGCGGCCAGGCAGTGATTACCGGTTCATTCTCGGTTGAAGAAGCGAAATTACTTGCTCAGCGCCTGAACGCCGGTGCGCTCCCAATTCCGATCGAGCTCGTATACCAGCAGTCCGTGGGGCCAACGCTCGGCGCATCATCCGTGCAGTCGTCGCTCACGGCGGCGCTGTGGGGGTTGCTCTTGGTCGCGCTCTTCATGCTTGTGATGTATCGCCTTCCGGGTTTTCTCGCAATTCTGACCCTCACGTTGTATGTGGCGGTTTCGCTCATGATTTATAAATTGATTCCTGTCACGCTCACGCTTTCCGGAATTGCCGGATTTATCCTTTCCATCGGTATTGCCGTGGATGCGAACGTGCTTGTGTTTGAACGCTTGAAGGAGGAACGGAAGAGTGGCAAGGAGCTGCGGCCGGCGTTGGAAGATGCGTTTAAGCGTGCATGGTCATCCATCCGCGACGGAAACGTGACAACGCTGATCGCGTGTGCCGTGCTCTACGGGTTTACCTCATCGGTGATTCAGGGATTTGCAGTCACGCTTGCTATCGGTGTCCTGTTGTCGATGTTCTCCGCCGTGGTGGCGACTCGCGCCATTCTTCGTTTTGTCGCGGGATGGCGGAAGGTTCGTGAAACAAAGTGGCTCTTCCCTTAAGCTTGAAATAACTACCTTCCTACAGACCTACAATCCTACCATCCTATTTATGAAAATTGTTGCAATTCGAAAGCTCTGGTACGCCATTTCGGGTGTGCTCATCGCCGGGTCGCTCGTGGCGTTGGGTTCATTTGGGTTGAACCAGGGAATTGATTTCACGGGAGGTTCGCTCATGACCGTTCGGTTTTCGGAGGAGCGTCCAACCGTGCAGGTGATGCAGGAAACCCTTTCCGGGCTGGAGCTGGGCGATGTAACCGTTCAGCCGGTTGGAGACATGGACATGAGCTTGCGGATGCTTACCGTGAATGAAGACCAGCATCAGAGTATTTTGGGAACCATTCGCGATTCGCATGGCGACATTGAGGAGCTTCAGTTCACATCCATCGGCCCGTCAATCGGTAAGGAGCTTCGTCAAAAATCCGTCTACGCGCTCGTGCTTATTTTGGGTGCGATTTTGGTCTATGTGGCGTGGGCATTCCGAAAAGTGTCGGCACCTGTCGCGTCGTGGAAATACGGGATGCTTACAATTGTGGCGGCATTTCATGACGTGATCATTCCGCTCGGCCTTTTTGCGGTGTTGGGTAAGATCTACGGCACGCAAATTGGTACACCGTTTATTGCCGCGCTTCTTACTATTTTGGGTTATTCGATTAACGATACGATCGTGGTATTCGACCGCGTGCGGGAAAATCTTCAGCGCACAACCGGCTCATTTGTTGAGATTGTTGAACACTCCATCAAGCAGACACTGCTGCGCTCCTTGAACACGTCGCTTACAACCCTGCTTGTTCTTGTTGCGGTGTACGCATTTGGTGGGGAGTCGATTCGTGAGTTTGCTCTCGCGCTCATCGTAGGAATTGCCGCAGGAACCTACTCATCCATCTTTATCGCTTCGCCGCTTTTGGTGACGGTCAATGGATGGAAGCGGAGAAAATAGGTGCTAGGCGCTAGGTATTGGGTGTTAGGCTGTTGAAAATATATTCCCGCCCCTTGTTGGCGGGAATTTTGGTATACTAACGGTATTCATGGAAGCATTTTTGGATTCCATCTTCAGGACCGCAGCTACGGCTCTTGAGCTCTTCGGGCGAAACCCATACGCCGGAATGTGGTTTCTTTTTGTGCACGGCGGTTGGATCGTTCTGCTCCTTTTGATTCTGTGGGGTGCAAAAGAGCTCTGGCTCGACAGTCGAGCCGGTAAGGCGGCCGCGTCAAAGGAGTACATGCTTCTCGCCATTGATATTCCGCGCATGACCGAGCAGACACCGCGTGCCGTCGAGAATATTTTTGCCCACCTCGCCGGCGCACATAGCCCACCTGCGAACTCATTGGAGGTTTGGGTTAAGGGACATAAGCAAGGAACAATTTCGTGCGAAATTATTTCCATTGAGGGTCACGTGCAGTTTGTGGTACGGATGGAGCGTAAATTCCGTGATCTGGTTGAGGCGTCGATTTACGCGCAGTACCCGGACGCTGAAATTACCGAAGTGGAGGATTACACCCTCTCCATTCCGTCACGATATCCAGATAAGGAGTGGGATGTTTTTGGCACGGAGATGATCCCCGTAAAAGACGATGTGTATCCCATTCGAACATATCCTGAGTTTGAGGATAAGGTTTCGGGTGAGTATAAAGATCCCATCTCTGTCCTTTTGGAAAACATGTCGCGGCTTGGACCGGGCGAGCAGTTTTGGTATCAGCTTGTGATTACGCCTATTGCGCAGGTGGCGTTTACGAAAAAGTCCGAAGAATTTATTAAGAAATATACCGGTCAGCCGATTGCGGCAAAGACGTCTATGGCAGAGAAGATTGTGACGTGGCCGTTTAAACAGCTTGCCGAAGTGTTGGAAGTCGCAGGGTTGTATTCGATCCCAAAGGCGAGTACCGATAAAGATGCACTTCAAAAACGGATGACGTCGCTTACGTCGCGTGAGAAGAAGGTGATTGAATTTGTGGAGCGAAAGGCGGCAAAAATCGTGTACGAATGCAAAATTCGTTTTATCTACGCGGCAAAACATGAGGTGATGGTGAAATCACGAATCGTCCATCCTTTTATCGGGTCCATTAAGCAGTACAATACAAATGACCTGCAGTCGCTGAAGCCGTCAGGAAAGGTTGGTATGAGTAGTGCGCTTCTTGTCCGAAAAAATGCACGAAATAACGGACGGAAAACTCGGTTGCTTGCGGCATATCGTTCGCGCTCTGATTGGGCGGGACATACGCGTTTTGTGATGAACATCGAAGAACTCGCGAGCTTGTGGCACTTCCCGATTACAACGCAGGTGAAGGCTCCGCAATTGAAGAAGACCGAGTCCAAACGCGCGGAACCGCCGATTAATTTGCCGTATGCTTAAACTTGGAACGTGGAGCTTGGAACGTGGAGTGCGGAATGTGATTTCAAGAATCGAATTTTTGCTCCGCGTTACGAGTTACGAGTTACGAGTTACGAGAATGTATGCCCATTGAATACGACCACGACCACGAAAATGAAGTCACCCTGTTTGGGCAGGTGAATTTTCGGAACCAGTTCCGGCGTTTTGGCATTAAAACGGATGACCGCCGTCGGCACATGTACGTCATTGGAAAAACCGGTGTGGGTAAGACGACGCTCATGGAGAACATGATGCTCTCCGATATTTTGGCAGGGCATGGGTGCTGCTTCATCGATCCGCACGGCGACACGGCGGAGAAGCTCTTGAATTACATCCCGTCGCACCGTGTGAATGATGTGGTGTATTTCAACCCGGCTGACTTGAATTACCCGGTGGGCTTTAACATTCTTGAAACGGCGCGTGACGAGCAGAAGCATCTTGTTGCCTCCGGGCTGATGGGCGTGTTTAAAAAGATTTGGCCGGATGTGTGGAGCGCGCGAATGGAGTACATCCTGCTTAACTGTGTGTTGGCGCTTTTGGATTATCCGGGCGCTACACTTTTGGGGTTGAGCCGTCTTTTGGTGGATAAGGAGTACCGGAAACGCGTGGTGGCGAAGATTCGTAACCCAATTGTAAAAACCTTTTGGCTTGGCGAATTCACCTCGTGGAGCGAAAAGTACGCAACCGAAGCCATTGCTCCGGTGTTGAACAAGGTCGGGCAGTTTCTTTCCGCATCGATTGTGCGAAATATTGTGGCGCAGGTGAAGTCGACCATTAATCCCCGTGAGGTGATGGATGAGGGGAAGATCTTGATCGTGAACCTTTCTAAGGGAAAGATTGGAGAAGACAACATGCGGCTTTTGGGAGGAATGCTTGTCACAAAGCTTCAGCTTGCCGCGATGGAGCGCGTGGATATCAAGAATGAGGCGGATCGACGCGACTTCTATCTCTACGTTGATGAGTTTCAAAACTTTGCGAACGAGTCGTTTGCCGCCATTCTCTCGGAGGCGCGAAAGTATCGTTTGAGTCTTACAGTGGCGCACCAGTACATCGCGCAGCTGGAAGAGGAGGTTGCAAAGGCTATTTTCGGCAACGTCGGCACCTTGATCTCCATGCGTGTGGGAGCGGAAGACGCGCAGTTTATGGAAAATGAATTTGTGCCAACATTTGCGCCGGAGGACCTTGTGAACCTGCCGAAATTCAACATGTACATTAAGCTCATGGTGGATGGTGTTGCGACACAGCCGTTTTCCGCCACGAGTCTCCCGCCAATTGCAAAGTCTACGGATAGCGAGGAGAAAGTGGTCGCCGTGTCTCGTGAGCGATACGCTACGGAGCGTCCGATTATCGAGGAAAAGGTTCTACGTTGGAGTGGGATGGAGGTCACAAAGGATCCAAAAGTCGCGGAGGAAGAAGAGATGGAAGCGCGGATCCGTCAGCTCCTCCAGCCTCAAGTGGCGTCAGAAGAGTTGGGTGAGGTGGAGTCGACATCGTTGCCGGTGAGTGGTGAGGTGAAAGCGGCGCCTCCGAAGCCTCCGAAAGAGGATGCTGAGGTTGAACTCAAGCCTGTAGAAACAAATGAGTATCTCCGTGTTTCTCCGGAGCGGCTGGAAGTGTTTCGAATGCAAGCTTCGGCAAGTGGAAAGACCCCGCCAAAGCCAAAGCCTCAATTTCCGTACACCTGTTCACGGTGCGGGAAAAAGTGGGAGATGCCCGTGAAACTTGATACAAGTCGACCGGTGTTTTGTTCAGAGTGCATGCCGATCGTCCGCGAGGAGCAAAAGACAAAGAAAAAACCGCCTCCAATTGATGAGGGTCGTGATAAGGGGAAGCCGAATCGACCTCGTATTGTGGGGGATCTGCCTAAAATGCCGGAGAAAGCGGATACGGATGGTGGACGTAAAGAGGCAAAGGAGCCGGAAGATTTGTCGCTCATCGCTGAGATTGAACAGGCGAAGGGGGCGAAGGTGGAGCGGAAGAAGGAGCGCGTTGGTGGAACCGACGACCGTGACCCGCAAAAAAAGAAACGTCGACGCAAGCGAAAGAAATCGGGGGATCGTGATTCCTCTCGTGCAGATAACCGGCGCGGCGGAACAGATTCGTCGTCGCAGACGATCTCACAAAAAGAGAGTGCTCCGGCGGAAAAAGCTCCACGTGCATCAGCCCGGGAGGCAACGGCAACGCCAACGGTATTTCGGTCACCGCAGGCAAAAAGTGTGAAACCCGGAGAAAAAATTAGGTTTTAGTCCTCGATTTTTAGCAACCACCTCCGCACCAGAATCGCGAAGTGCGCCACGCTATAGTCACTGTCATCTTGAGCGAACGGAGTGAGTCGAAAGATCCCTTTTAAATTGATTATAAGAGGGATCCTTCGACTGCGCTCAGGATGACGGGGTGATACGAGATTCGGGATACGTGCTACGAGTTTTTTTTGCTATAATCCAGAATATGGAACGGATTACGTACCATACGTTTGATGATGTGACGATTGTTGGAGACTGGGTGACCGCTCCGACGACGTTTGGCGCCGCGATTTTGCTTCACTCCATGCCGGAAACGCGTTCTTCATGGAAAACGCTTCAAGCTACACTTGCGGAACGTGGAATTGCATCGCTTGCGATTGATTTGCGCGGCCACGGTGAGAGTGTGGAAGGGCCGGGAGATTCGCGTTTGGATTTTAAGAATTTCTCGAACGAT
>JBNLCE010000011.1:0-24417 GCA_050303655.1 Patescibacteria group bacterium
GACAATCTAAATCATAAGAATATATGAAAGAGCAGACCCAGCCCCAGGTTGTCCGGGTGAGCATTTCCGAAGCGGCTCGTCTTTTCGGCGTCCATCCGCGAACCATTCGCCGTGCGATCAGCGACGGAAAAATCCGCTACATCTTGGTACGCGGACGATACAAACTTCACTTTGAATCGCTGGTTCACTGGTCGCAGGCACAACCGACCGTGCGGAAGAAACGAGACCAAGACGGTATTGGTCAGTGGGTTGAGGGATGGAAAATAAAGAATCCGAAATTCTCTCCTCGACCGCCGAAGGATTCGTAACCTAAAAACCTTTACTCAACTCCGATACACCTCCTCAATTTGTGCACAGTGCTCATCCCACGTTGGGAACCGCGACCGCGCGAGCGCGTGGCTCGCTTTTGCCATCCGATCATGTTCGTCGGAGGATAGCGCGGCAAACCGTTTGAGTGCGCCGACAAAGAGATCACGATTGCCGTGCGGCACAAGGTACCCGGAGCGTTCATCCTCGATCATCTCCGGAATGCCACCGATGTCATAACCAATAACAGGCAGACCGTGACTGATCGCGTCGGTCACGGAAAGCGGCGCGTTTTCATATCCGCGCGGCATGGCGAGAAACACCTCCGCCTTTTCATGCAATTCCTCAAATTCCTTTCCGCGTTTAAAGCCGACCAGCTCCACATGGCCTGCACCCAAACCTGCGATTAAATGCTTCAGCTCATCCTCCAAAGGTCCTCGACCTGCAATCTTTATCGGGAGATGAGGAACTTCCGAAGCCGCGCGAATCAACTCATCAAACCCCTTGTCCGGCGCAAGCCTCCCAACGGCAAGAGCATATCCTCCGCCCCGTTGCGCCTGATCAAACCGCTGGGCCGGCATACGAACGACAGTGAACTTCGTGGATGGCTCTCCCCACTCCACCATCTTCCGTTCCATAAAATCAGACGGGCAGATAAACCGATGCACGGTCCGCTCGTAGGATTGCTTTGATTTGGTGATCCCCATTTCAAGTGCGGCAAGCACGTTTGGAAGAAACGACTCTACAAGACAACGATGTTTTACCGCTTCGTAATACCGTCCCCCCTTGCACCGCTCACACAGAGATCCTTCCGTATACATGCGGTAATTTGGGCACGCGAGCTTGAGGTCATGGAGTGTTTGAACACACCGGACGCCGGAGTTGCGAATGGGTTCCAAGATCGACGTTGAGAGGTGGTGGTACACGTTGTGAAGGTGGATAACATCCGGCCGAAGCTCGGTGATGGCGAGCTCCATGGCTTTTTTTGCGTCCGAATTCCACAAAAAATTAATCGCGGTTTCAATGTCGCTTTTTATCCCGCCCGATGCGGAGAGCTCCCGCCGCTTCACAAACCTCGACCGATCCGGAGAAGGGAGATTCTTTGGATCACGTGTTGAAAGTGCGTGCACCTCATGTCCGGCCTCTTCCTGATGCGCCATCAATCCATGCATGTACACCTCGGCACCGCCTCGAAGATCAAAAAATTTATTGACGTGGAGAATTCTCATATGGGATTCAAATCGAACAAACAACCTAAAACCTAATACCTATCACCTAAAACCTTTCTGTAGAGATCCGCGTGCGCCGACACCATGCGTTCCAGCCCCATTGTTGCATGAACGGTCGCTACCGCGTGGCTCGCTCTGCGGAGTGGCGCCTTCGGCTTCTTGAGCGCGCGCGATATCGCCTTCGCCCATGCTGACGCGGAATCACGAGTAACAAACATGACGTCATCATCACTAAATACTTCGCGGAGCGCCGGAAGGTCCGATGCGATGACCGGAACGCCAACCGATGCCGCTTCAATCGCCGCAAGACCCAAGCCCTCCCACTGCGAGGGAAAACAAAAGAGATCCGCACCCGCCAGAAGCTTTGGAACATCCGACCGCGCACCAAGCCACTCAATGCGTGAGGCGATTTTTAGGTTCTCGGCGGATTTCCGAAGCTCCTTCTCCAACGGCCCCTCCCCCACCAGCTGAAGGCGCCATGGCTCTTTCACATCTGCAAGCGCCTCAAAGAGAAGTTGATGGCCTTTCTGTGGAAAGAACCGCGCCACAGAGATAAGCCGTGGTGGTTGATGAAAATCCCTTGCTCCACGCGCGCGAAATCGGGAAAGATCAATCCCGTTCCGGATCGTTGTGATTTTTTGCGTAGCCACGTGGTAACGCTTCAGATCTTGTGCAACGTCTTTTGAGACGGCAACGAACATGGATGTTATCGGCAAAAGGATACGGTTTACCATGTGATGATACCAGCGGTATTCCGTATTGATGTTGTGCTCCGTCACGATCCGCACGGGTACGCGTGCAAAAAGCGCCGCGATACGTCCCCACGTATCCGCGAGGAACAGATGCGTATGCACTACGTCTGGTTTTGTTTTTTGAAAGTGTCGATAGAGATCGCGAAGCGTTCCAATGCCCGCAAACCCATGCCGACGAAGGACGGTGACCGGAACCCCGGCTTTTCGAAGCTCGTTTTTAAACATGCCTCCTCCGAGAACCGCAACAACCTCCACGTCAAAACCATGCGCAGGAAGTTGTGTGGCAAGATCTGTCACAATCCGCTCCGCACCACCCGCGGAAAGCGCGTGTGTCACAAGCATCACCTTGGGCGTTTTTACTTCATTAACCATGGGAGGTGTCTTTGAGCGCGTATACGGAGGCGAGCGCGATACCGATTGGCAACCACATCTTTGCTGTCCAGTAGTTTGTGTTTAAAAGCTGGTACACCAATCCGCCGAGCGCCGCCGCGGTGAGAAGCACAGTTACGCGCCGAGGGAGCGCGTGCTCCAGCTGGTGAATACGGCGCCACATTGTCGTAAGAAAGACAAAGACAACCCACCCGAATGCCGCAATCCCAACCACCCCGGTTTCCGCAGCGAGTTTTTGAAGCACGCCGTGAGAATCAAGCGGATCTCCAAACTCCAATCGGAAGATGTATGCGGATCCAACAATATCCACAAAACGTCCTGCACCGGCACCGAGGATTGGGCTGGAGCGGAACACATCCCACGCGATTTCCGAAAGCGCGAGCCGTGTGTCATTACTGCTTGTTGCCACGGTCGAAAAACTTAAACTCACCATGTAACCAGCAAACGGCACGAGCAGTAATGCAATAATAATGAGTTGCCGTGCGTATTTTTTAACCAAGTGTCGGTACTCCACAAATCCAAGAAACGCGGCTTGCACGGAAAACGTGATCCATCCGGTGCGAGAAAAGGTGAGAAGGCCTATCGAGAGCTGAAAAAATGCCGCGCCCTTTAAAAGCCGTTTCCAGCGTTCGGATTTGATCAGCAGCATGAGTGCGATGGTGAGCATCACCGTCACAACCATGAATTCCGCGAGAAGGTTGTGGTTGTCACCTAAAATAGGAACGCCGAATACGGGAAGCGGATGTGCGCGGCGGATAAATTGACTGGACGCGCCAACATCAAAGAGTGAAAAAAGACCGTTCAACGCGGCAAGAACTCCGGCGGCGACCAATGCCCACAGCGTTGCAACGAGCCGTCGTTTCGAGCGGATGAAGTTGACGGGAAGCGCAACGTAACCAACGTATGATAAAAGGACCGGACGGAGCGTGTACTTCACGACCTGTAGTGTCTCCGGCTCGAGCGGCGATAGTGCCGACAAAAGGTGCGCGGCCGTAAGCCCAACGTACGACAAGCCGAGCGGAAAGCGTGGACGCCAGTTTGTATCGTTGCGCCGAATCCAGAGCAACAAAATCTTAAATCCCCATGCCGCAAGGAGTACGAGCAGAATCACTTCCGCAACGTTGATATCGATCGCTCCGCCAAACGCGCGCTCCCCAATTTCCAACTCACCCGTTGGAATGGCAACCGTTAATCCCAAAAGCGGTGTTAAAAACGCCATCACATAAAACGTGGCGTACGGAAAACGGTACGACAAAACGAGCCCAAAAATCGCAAGGACGAGCAATACCGGCCCAAATGGTGCACCGGTGGCAATCACAATTCCTCCAACGAGAAGAACAAGAAAAAGTGCCCATGAGGCATCGGACATATCTCCCCCAATGGTACCACACCGCATCACGCGATCTTATCGATAACCCCTTACGCCTTGACGAAAAGCACGTATTCTGCTTGGATAGGCCTACAACTGCACTTTACACAACAACGGCTGAAGACGAAAAATAACCAAAATGTCGTCTTTTTAGCCCAATTGTGGCCGGATCCGGCCAGGGAGAGAGAAGCCAATGAGAACGAGAGCGATCATTCTGCTCAGCACCCTCGCGCTCGCGATCATCGCGATCGCCGGTTGCCAAGGGAAGAAGTTCGAGGTGCTGCAACAAACGCAGCAGCCCGCCAACGGCGCGTGCGAAGAAGGAGCGGCATGCAGTCCCAACGGGGACTTCTGCGTGAATCAAGACACCAAGTCCGTCTACCACTGCGCAGGCGGTGCGTACAAGGAGGTGCCGAGTCAGCTCTGTGACCCGGATACCCCCTGCGATGCCCCGGGCCTGTACTGCACCGATGGCTGCAGCGTCTACCTTTGCAACAACGGCAAGGGCAAGTGGGGCGCCGTCAGCGACTGTAACGGTTCGGGAGGAGCCGGCGGTTCCGGTGGCGGTACCAGTTCGTCGGGCTCCGGCGGTTCCGGTGGCTCGGGAGGCAGCGCTTCCACGAGCTCGAGCGGATCCGGAGCGTCCGGAGGAACGGGTGGTTCGGGAGGCTCCGGCGGATCCGGTGGCAGTACCAGTTCGTCGGGCTCCGGCGGATCGGGCAGCGGCGTCATCGGCGACTGCAGTGACCCCCTCGTGAACCCGCCGCCAGCCGGTTACGTCCGCATGTGCTACGTGGCCGACGGCAACGTCGCGGGCACGTACGGGCTCATGACGCTCCACTGGTTCGTGAACAACAACGGCACCTTGGTGAACTGCTGGGACGAGGACTTCGACGGTACCCCGGACAACCCGGCGTGCTACCAGTCCTTGTGTCCGGATTCCGACACCACGGACAGCGTCCTGGAATGCGACCTTCCGGCTGGGTCGGGAGCAACAGGCCTCGAGATGAACATCCATGTGGAGGGCGACCCGAACGATCCCTACGGCGCCCGCTGGTGGGGTGACCGGATGTGCTACAACCAAGGCGGTTGCGGCAGCGTTCAGGGAACGCTCAAGCTGTGGGGGCCAAACGGACTCCCCATCCCCTTCATCCTCGTCCCCCAGTTCGGATCGCCTCCGAAGCCGGAGGCAACCTCCGCCGACCAGCTCGTCAACGCCCAAGTGAAGATCGTTCCGTAGGACACTCCTCGCCCCCCCATACCCATCGTCACTCGACGGTGCGGTGTGGGGGATTCTTTTTTTCTGTGGATAAACGCAATGAATGTGTTTCGAATTGTGCTATTGTAAAAATGACCTGTGTGACATACGCGCAAGCACGACGTCTGTAGGTAGAAAAAATAACGTCCACGCTTCTCGCCCAAACTCTACCGCCTCCTCCTCTTTCTCCACGTGCGGTCGCATAGGAAAAAATATTGACTTCGTCGTGGGCTCCACGGTGAGAACACCGATGGGAGAGAAAGAGAAGCATAGCCAATGGAAGGAGCGCATCATGCGTTCACGCGCCAGTCCGTAACCTCGGACCATTTCGTCCTTTTTCACAGCCACAACTCGTTGGTTAATCGTCGGGTGCGATGGGTCACCCAACCTCCGCCACCCGAGCCGCTCACGCGTCAGTGTGGAGTCGGCGGAGCCAGTCCACGTTTCATGTCAACCTGGACACTCTACTGCCCAAGTCGCGGGGCAACATCTCTAACCCATCTCGTGTAGTCAGCACCGTCTGATCAACGGTCAGCTTCACAAAAACGCAACGAGTCTTTTCTCGGCCTCTTCGGGGGCCTTTTCTTATACACATTCCGCGGAACGCCACGCCAGATCAAAAAATCCTTGAAACAATTCCGCCATGGACGGATTCTCTAAGACGACGGCCGTGATCGTTGGGCTTGCTGTTGCAAGAAGAACAAACGTCTTAAACACATTAACCTCCCCACGAAATGACACGACGTCCTTCGGGATCCGACGCAACTCCGCATTTTTTCCAAAACTCGGGGGCTGAACGCCGTCATCGATACTATAAAGAACGCGCATACGAAGACGTCCACTGCTAAAACGGAGGCGCTGACGTTCGCGTTTTTGCGCCGCATAGAGCGTCTCCTGATCGTAATGAATAAATGCGCTCCCCGTTTCGATTCCATGTGCGAGCTTCAACATTAACTCACGACATCGCTCCATTCCGTCCTCCCCTTCAAAAAATCGGACAGATGGCTTGTATTCGATCGCGTTCCAGAGGGCAAAGAAATGCGGCATGGAATCACGAATCCGCGACTTTGCGAGCTGCAAACGCTTTTGTTCTTCTTCAAAAATCCGTTCCAGATGCGCGGGAGACTCGGCGATGTAACATTTGTTACCGCCCTGATCTCCACACGACACCACACCGCGCTTCATGAGCACATCGAGCGCCAAGTACGCGGTGGAGCGGTTGACACCTGAATGTTGCGCAAGCTGCTGCGGACGGAGCGAACCGTGCTCCAAAAGGGCGAGGTAGACGCGCGCCTCCTTATCGCTAAATCCAATATCCTCCAACTCCTGGCGAAGCCGCTTCAACATATTACGCGCCAGCGGTTAAAACCTTCAGCGTTTCTTTTGCCGTGTTCTCCCAGGTGAACCGTGCCGCGCGTTCGATGCCGCGCGTACGAAGCTGTTCGGCGAAACGATGATCCTGCACAAGTGCGGCGATTTCGTTTGCAAGTGCGGGTGCGTCTTGCGGCGGAAAGAAAAGTGCATTTTCGTCGCCAATCACTTCCGACAAACTCCCCGCGGATGAGGCAATCACCGGGCAACCGCACGCCATCGCCTGTATGGGCGGGATTCCAAAACCTTCGTACCACGACGGATGAATCAATACGTCTGCGGCGTTCATAAAAGCGGGAAGATCCGACTCCGGAAGATAGCCAAGCTCGCGGATGAACGACCGCACCGGTGAACGGGCAATTTCTTTTTGAATTTCTTCGTATCCATACCCCGGGATGCCAACGAGTACGAGTGTATGCGGATCGCCGGAACCAACACGGGATTTGTAAATTCCAAATGCGCGGATCAAGTTGACGAGATTCTTTTTTGATTCCAGGCGGCCGACCGTCAGAAAAAACGGTTTTGCGAGTTTATATTTTGCGAGCACGGCGTCCACTTCGTTTCGCGCGGTCATGGGGCGGTACCGGTCGTGGTCAATGCCGTTATAAATCACAGTGACCTTTTCAGGATCAATGCCGTAGAGCTCCACCATCTCGCGTTTTGAAAACTCGGACACGGCAATGATCGTATCGGCGCGGCGTTTGATTTCACGAACCGCGGCGTGATGAATGCGGACCTGGCGCTTTTTATAAATCTGCGGATATCGCCGGAAGCCCACATCGTGCACCGTTACCACCGTGCGGCGACCGGATTTTCGCGGGAGTGTACTGCCGGGGAGAAAGAGAACGTCCGCGGGATGCCGCGACATCTCCATTGAGAGACGAATTTGCGTCCATCCATACGGCAACGGCCAATTGATGCGTTTTTCAAACCAGTTCTTTGGGCACGAATCCAACCCACCCTTGAGCGGCTCGTTGGAATACAACACCCACGAGTTTCCGTCCTCTGCCGAGATTTTTTTGAGTTCCTGAATCACGTGCCACGCGTACCACTCCACCCCGGTTTTCTGCACTTTGTTGGCGCGTGACGCATCAATGCCGATCAACATGCCGCCATTATAACGCGCGAGGTACGTGCACGATAGGTATGAAAAAGGCAGACGCGTAGGAACGTCTGCCCTTTATGTTGCGCGAGATGCGCTATTTGCCACGAGCGTCGAGTCCAGCCTGGATCTCATCGAGCGTACGCCGGATAGCATCCTTCGGATTTTTTGCTCGACGAATGGGGCGCCCCATGACGAGACGATCGGCACCGGCAAGGATCGCTTCCTTGGGCGTCATCACCCGCTTCTGGTCATCGTTCTCGTCCTGATACCACGCAGGACGGACGCCGGGGCAGTTGAGCGTGCGCTTTCCCTTATGCAAGGGAAGCATGGCTGCAAGCTCCTTCGGCGAGAGGATGAAACCTCCCACTCCTGCGCTGACCACAATGGTCGAAAGATGCCCCGCCATCACGTCCGGAGGCTTACCGAACATATTTTGGCAGGACAGTGGGGACATAGACGTCAACACCGTCACGGCAAGAACTTCTGTATCCGGGCATGCATTGACAACCTCAGCGATCCCATCCACGTCCGCAAAAGCCATGACCGTCACGATCTCAGGCGTGTAATGGTTAAGGGCCTCGCCGTCATTTTTCATGGTCGCCGGGATGTCGATGAGCTTCAAATCCGCAAAAAATCCCAAGCCCCGGTCGTGCACCTCGTCGATCTCTCCATAGCCCAATGCACGAAGCACACTGTTCAGCTTGATGACCACGCCCTCTTCGGCGTACTGGTCCAATTCACGGAGAAGCTTGTCGCGAAGACGCCACCCAGCTCCTCCCGCATCACTCGACTCGATGTCTACGGCCACAATCAACCTCTCACTCAATTTCAATTCTCGATTCGCTACCACGTGTACCTCCAGGTAAAAACAGCAAAAAGAACCGCGATGACTTTCGCGGCTTTTTCGTGTTTTGTCAATTATTTCACCTCAACCGGCGCGCCAAAGGCAACGTGACCTGCGATTTCCTTTGCCGCTTCTTTTGGCTCGGGATACGACCACGCCGCATCTTTCAGCGTCTCGCCGTCTACCACCACGTTGTAGTACTGGCACACACCTTTCCACGGGCACGTGTACGGCGTTGGACTCTTTTCGAGCATGTCCATTTGTACAGCGTCGGGTGGAAAATATTCGTTCCCTTCAATTTGAACCGTTTTGTCGCTCTCCGCGATCACGACGTTGTTGTATGTAGCTTTCATATGATCGACGTTCGACGTCGATCATATTTTATACAAACTTCCTAAAGATATCCACAAAAATCTTGACAAAAGATAAAAAATGATGCAGCGGTGGAATTAATAGGCCTTCACCGACGTTGAACGTCGATCACAGTATGCGCCCTCCCTTCGCAAACGGTCAGTACTATCATGTCTACAACAGAGGAGTTTATCGATCCCCGATTTTCTTTGATTATGACGACTACGCTCGATTTACTGTTAGCCTCACAAATTTTAACTATACGGGTGCCGTGATTAATGCTCACCGAGCAACAATTAAAAAACCGATGGCTCAAGAGCCGAAACTCGTTTCTATTCTTGCATGGTGTCTTATGCCAAATCATTTTCACCTCTTTCTCCAGCAAAAAACTGAGAATGGAATAAGCCTTTTCATGAAGAAGCTCGGCGGTGGTTTTACGAAATATATCAATAAAAAATACGACCGTAGCGGGCACATTTTCCAAAGTAGATATCAAATAACGCCTGTACAAAATGAGGCGCACTACTTGCACATATCTCGGTATGTACACCTCAACGCTCTGGATCTTATGGACAAAAAAACTTGTAGGGCAATCGGCACACACAAAAGAAGGCTGGCAGACAAATTTTTGCTCCAATATCGTTGGTCAAGCTACTTAGATTGGCTGGAAATCGAAAATTTTCCAACGATTATCGATATTGAAGCCGTCAAAAGTATTCGTGATATGAATACCGAGGAATATAGAAATTTTCTTTTAGATTGGACTTGATCGACGTCCAACGTCGGACAAGGAGCTTATGACGAAAAAATGCTCCGCTTGTAACTCTCCAGGTTTTCGAGCGCGATTCCCGTGCCTTTTGCCACGCAGAGCTGGGCGTCTTCGGCCACGAATGCCGGCACACCGGTTGCGTCTGCGAAGAGCCGATCGAGATTGCGAAGCTGTGATGATCCGCCGGAAAGCACCATCCCCTTTTCCATTACGTCGGCGGAAAGTTCGGGCGGCGTGCTGTGGAGCACTTCTTTAATCGCCTCCACAATTCCTTGCAGTTCGTGCTGGATGGCGTCGGTCACATCTTCGGAGGTGACGGTAATCACGCGTGGCAACCCGCTGATCATATCGCGGCCCTTCACCTGCATTTCAAGTGAGTCTTCAAGATACAGCGCGGATCCGATGCGGATTTTAATGTCTTCTGCGGTGCGTTCACCGATGGCAAGTCCGTATTTGCGCCGCACGTGCTCCATGATGGCGGTATCAAGCTTATTGCCGCCGATACGCACGGATGATGACGAAACGATCCCGCCGAGGGAAATCACGGCGATCTCACTTGTGCCGCCGCCAATGTCTACGATCATATGGCCGGACGCGGATCCGATCGGAATATTGGCACCGATTGCGGCGACAACGGGTTCTTTAATAATGTACGCGGCGCGCGCTCCGGAGCTGATGGTGGCGTCAATCACGGCGCGGCGTTCGGTTGACGTGATACCGCCCGGCACGGCGACCATGACTTCGGGACGGAACACGCGCATTCCGCCGAGGGCTTTATTCAAAAAATAGCGGAGCATGGCTTCCGTGGTGCGGTAGTCGGCAATCACTCCGTCTTTCAACGGCCGTCGCGCCACGATCGTGTCCGGTGTGCGACCAAGCATGTCCTTCGCCTCTTTACCAACGGCGAGCACGCGCTTATCCACAACCGAAATCGCAACAACCGAGGGCTCATGGATGATGATCCCCCGTTTTGGAACGTACACAAGCACTGTCGTCGTTCCCAAATCAATACCCACCTTTTTTCCAAACCACGCCATACAAATAATTCACAGACACCCTTTTGATCGCGCATCCCGCATCTCGTAACTTGTTTTTTCCACCCCGGATTTAGTCCGGGGTCCATTTGAATGGATCCCTGCCTCCGCAGGGATGGAAGATCATACCAAAAGAAACGAGTGGACTTCGCGATTCTGATACGAAGGCTGTTGCCAAAGAGACAAATGCGCTCACAGTTCAACACTGAAGGAGCGATCGCGCAAGGTGTCATCTTGGACGCGATACCGTGCATCTCCCCACTCGCTCTGATCCTCCGCCGGCGTTGCATTTTGCAGCAGCTTCCCAAAGTCGAGATTCAGATCAATCGTGCTGTCACTCACGCCCGGCTGCTTTTGCACGTCGAGACGATACGTTCCGTTTCGGATGTCATCGCGCACCGACTCCGGAAGGCGATACGTAAATGTGAGCGTGCCCGTCTGGTTGGGCTGGACCGACCAAAATGCGCCAAACACGGTTTTCCCAAGCTCGTGAAATACATCAACCTCTCCGGGGATGAGAACTCCACCGGTTTTATTTAAATCATCTTTCATGGCCCCCTGGCTCCGCAACAACTGGCTTCCTTCCGGTACATACACGCGTGTGTACGAGCGGTAGCGTGTGTATCGAAAATCTCGGAAATCCGGAGCCGTGTTTGTGTACACGAGCGTTACCGTTGCAAGCGGCCCGTCCGGATGGTCAGCATCGAGCTCATACTTAATTTGCTTCCGCATGGCGCCGTCGGTCTTGAGCGCCGCAAGATTCCCGTCCACAACCCAGAGATAGTCCCCTTCTGTTGGATTCACGCGTGCCGTCCATCCGCGCGCGTCGAGCACAGACAGCAATTGCGGATCACGGGAGTAAATCATGATGTCCTTATTCTCCAGCGAGTCACGAACGAGCGCGAGGAGATTTGGCCATTCGGAAAGCGGGATATTAAAAATCTTCCGCGTAAGCTCATCCCCGATGCGCCCGACAATCTCTTTCCGCTCCTCCACAGACAGTCCCTGCTGGTGAAATCGAACCTCCACCTCGTATTGCAATGTGTCGAAAAAATTATCGCGGTCAAATGTGATGCCGTCGACCGTGATGGGGCCCGTAAAACCAAGCAATGCCGCAAAAAAGTCCGGCTCAAGAGCGACTACGGAGTCCGGCTTTTGCTCCAACGGTGCACCTTGGCCAAGCTCCACTTCGCGGATGTAAAAATCAAGCGCGCGTTCGGCGGACGTTGGAAAATCCGGCGACCAGTTTGAGTCGCGCAAAAACCAGCTCGAAGAGCCAAGCCACCGCTTCAATGGTGCCGGCGGCTCCACCTTCCACAGGTCACTGACCGGATTATCGATCGCGTACACATCCTGGAATTCAAAC
This sequence comes from Patescibacteria group bacterium, assembly GCA_050303655.1. Taxonomy (GTDB): domain Bacteria; phylum Patescibacteriota; class Patescibacteriia; order 2-12-FULL-60-25; family 2-12-FULL-60-25; genus JANLIO01. The sequence continues at coordinate 12,145 of JBNLCE010000011.1, forward strand.
GACTTCAGCTCTCCACCGTCTACGGTCACCGTCCCGACATTTCCAATAAAACCGCCGCTCGGACGAATCTCATCCGCGTTTTGAAGAAGGACAATAAACTGCCGCGGGTCGGGATACCCCGCTAGAGGAACCACGACTTCAATTAGAGGCACGGCGTTATCCAGCGTCTTTGCGAGCGTTGGGATGGTTTCGGCAAGCGGAGCAAGCGCCTGGCGGATCGGGGCGGCAAGGTCAGATTCCGGAATGCGCATCCAGAGCTGGTTCGCGATATCCATTTTGTCACGAGCAAGTCGAAGTCGCGGCAACTCACTTTGGAATCGCCGCAGCATCTCGCGTTTTTCCTGTGGTGTGAGATCAGCAAACCGCCGCGTCGGATCAATATCCACGTTGATTCCACTCGCAACCTCTTCGCCAGAGAGCACAACCTCGGTCACAAACCGCCCAATCTCGAGCAATTCGTCCACACTCCCAAGCGTCTCGATTCCGGCCGACACCGCGTCTTCCAGTCCACGCACCTGACGCCCACTCCACGGCAAATCGCGCCACACGCCAACCGTCCGTAAATGTGTCCGCGCTTCACGAAGATCGTCAATCGCGTTGTCCAAATCGCCACGCGCCGCTTCAAACTCAAGGTCACGAACATGCTCTTCAACGGCACGTAATGCCACCTTGGCACGTTGTGCCGCAATCCCCGCACGACTCAAGGCGTACACCGCAGGAACCATTTGGATCAACAAGAATCCAACGATGGCGCCAATCAATACACGCAGCCACCACTGCTTCTTTTTTGGAGCCCGATCCTCCTTTGGTGTACGCAAAATTCCCCGCTTCGGCGGCTCCGGCAGCGTGGGATGTTCTTTTGGCGGCGGAAGCTCTTTTGCTCCCGGACACGTCAAAAAGTTGGGAGACTCGGGCATGAGCTTCCTTATTGTACCATTTGCCTGGGATGTGGGCTGTTCCGGTACTTCCAAAAATAACGAACGCCACTTTTAATGTGTTCACGAGCCAATCGATTCCGTAGGATTTGAATCGGATTACGCACGTCCGAACTGCGCTGGTGATAGTGTACAAACATGGATGACGGCACGTACTGAATACGCCATCCCTTCTCCCACGTTCGGCGACATAGGTCGATATCCTCGAAGTACATGAAAAACCGCTCATCAAATCCACCAAGCTCTTCAAACACGTTTCGCCGCACAAGGAGCGCCGACCCAAAGAAGCCATCCACCTCCATGGATTCGTCGGGGTTCTGATCCTTCATAAAATACCGATCGAGAACACGGTTCCCGCGTTTTGTCTTTCCAAGCGGCGTTCGGCGGTAGATTGGAACACCGGGTGACGGGAATCGATAAAACCACCGCTGAACCGAACGGTCGGGGTTCAACAATTTTGGGCCAAAAATTCCGGCCGAAGGTACGCGATCCGCTTCTTCAAGAAGCGTTTCCATCTGTCCTTTAAAGACGGTGATGTCGGGATTCAACAGCATCAGATACTCCCCCGTTGCCTCGCGTGCCGCAAGATTGTTGGCGCGGCCAAACCCAACGTTCCCCGGGGCGTCGATCACTTTCACCCACGGGAAGCGCTGGCGGATGTATTCGCTCGTGCCGTCACCGGGCGCGTTGTTCACCAAAAGGTATTCGTGCGGGAATGAAAATTCCGCGGCTTCAACGCCACGAAACAGCTGCCGCAACAGATGCGGCGTGTGATATCCAACCGTAATAAATGTCACCTTCATACAAACCACTTGCGAATGTCTTCTGCGGATGTGCGATGGAGTGCACGGAGTTCGCGCCGTTTCCGGAACATTTTGGGATATCCCATGAGAGACGTCCACTCGGACTTGAGGCTCGACGCGCTGAGGAAGCTGGCTACGATTTTTGCGACCTCGTATGTGACAATCCATGGCGCGTGTCGGAGCGTATTTCCCCACAGATCGTTTTTTATGACAACCCAGGCGTGATTTCGCGTTGAATAATGGTTTACGATGGGAGATTTGGAGCGACGGCGAATGAAGGACGTAAGAGGCCCCGGGCGGGTTGAATCCATCTTAGCGCCACGCTCATGCCACACCACAGCAGACGGGACGACATATGACGTATATCCCAAATTCCGAAGGCGCCATGCAAGATCCACGTCTTCTTTGTAGAGAAAGAAATCCTCGTCAAACACCCCGCCGGCCTGCGCGAGTTCGTGCAGAACAGAAGCACGAACCATCAGACATGCGCCGCTGAGTCCAAAGACTTCATGCGGCTCGTCATACTGCCCCGTGTCCTCTTCCCCGGCGGCGCGGTCAAATACGCGTCGTGATTTGCGAATCGCAAGCCCCATGGCATCAATAATGGATGTGCGCTCGCGTGAAAACGGATCGTCCGGATCCTGCTGTAACCCCATCCGCAACAACTTTGGCGCTGCAGCCGCAACATCGGGATGCGCGTCCATAAACACGATCAAATTCCGGATCGCGCTTGAGTCAAACTCCATGTCCGGATTGGCAATCAACACATACCGTGTTGCCAGATTTTCATACGACCAACGAGAAAGCGCCAGAGCAATCCCTTGGTTATGCGCCTTTGCAAAGCCCTGGTTGCGAAAATTCCGGAGCAGCGTAACGTCCGGACGGTTTTGCTTGAGCCATTCAATTGTCCCATCATCCGATCCATTATCCACCACCGTAACGGTAAACGTGGACGTATCCTGATCATCAAGCGACTGAAACAACGGCAATAGATGTCGCTCATCATTCCACGTCACAATATTGACGGAGCATCGTTCAGCCGATCGCATATTTAGCTCGTTGTCGTTTCCTTCCGCTTTGCCGACACGTTGAACCCAAGATATTTCCCGAGCATCAGACGCGTTTGCGCATCAATGGCCGGGAACGCTCCAAAGACAACGAACGTCACAGGAAGAAGAAGCCATTGGAGAACGGAAATGGTAAACGCGTACCGGCGGGACACGTGTTCGGGCCGCTGTGGCAAAAGGGTCAACGCAAGTGCGGCGGAAACAAACACACCGACCATGGCAATACGCATAAGCCACTGCAGGGTAAACGGCGTATTTTGGAAAATGACGAATTCACGAAAATGCCCGGACGCCACCCAAAACGGAAGACGGCCTAGGATAAGAATTAAAATCGGTGCCGTTGCCCACGTGTACATTCCTTCAATTTGCTTGAACAAAAATCGGAACTTCAAACGGAATGGGATCTTTGGATCACGTGCAAACTCTCGCGCCATAAATGGGAAATTCTCCACGCCCCACGCCCAGCGACGGAGTTGCTTGTACAACGCCCCCAGAGAACCCCAGTACGTCCCTCCTGTCACGCTGTCCATGGAGACCGGTAGATACATCGGTGTGATGCGGTAACGCCCGTGGTAGCGCAAAAAGCCTTGCAGGAAAATGCGCGAGTCTTCACTCACAATGTCCTTCTGCCAAAAACCCACGTCCACAAGCATACGCAAACTCATGGAGTGCGATGAAAATGTCATCGCATTTTCCGGGCGGGACAATTCGGACATGAGCCAAAACGTGGTTCCAAACATGGCCACGCGGATCGGCGCCGGCGAATCCCACAGGTTGTTGTTGTAGAGCGCGATGGGCTGGTACGAACTGCGCGTGGGCTCGGATATGGTGAGATACAAATGCGTCAATCGCGAGAAGTATTGCGGATGGACGATGGTATCCACATCAAACGAAGAAACGATGACGTCATCATACGAAAGCCCCATTCGATCGATCTCCGGAAGGACGGTGCGGCCACTGTAGTTAAGGTTGGATCCTTTGCCGGGAATCTCATCCGGCAGATCCTTCGGGTGCTCTGTGATGAAAAACGCCATGAACCGCTTCCCATACTCCTTCTTCAGCCTGGCGGCGGTGGCTTGAAACGCTTTTGAGTCACGCTCCTCGCCGGCGAGTACAATCATGGTTCGATCCGACGGATACGCGGATGCCAGTAACGACTCCAACGTTCCACGGATCACGTCGATACTTTCCTTATAGGTTGGAAGAAAAATAAGATGTCGAACGTTGTTATACCCATCCGTCTCCTCCGCCTTCGCCTGCCAATCCACGCGAACGTTTCGGTGAAATCGCCCCCACGAAACAACAAGAAACGGAATGTAGTACGCCACGCGAAACACCCAGTACAAATCGAACACAATAATGAAGTACACAACCCACAGCGGCCGGATGAACGAAAAAATAACTGCCGCAAGGATCGTCCCCCACACCAAAGCTCCGGGGATAATTTCAAGCGCGCGCGTAAAACGGTCGGGAGTTTTCATGCGTTGGATTTGAGTGTGATGTTTGGTTCTTTATCGTAGAGCGGCGCCACGTACGTTTCGGTCGGGAAGCGACCTTCTTCCAATTTTACACGAAGTGACGAAAGATCCTCAGCATCCTCTGTACGCACGGGAACGAGCGGGAGCTTGAAGAGACGTGACAGCAGGTTGGCCAGTACCACGCCTGTTCGGACGGCGGAGAACGAACCGGGCCCCGCCACCACACAAATGCCGTCCATGTTTTGAAACGACGCTCGTGGGACTTTTTTGGCAAGGGCGGTAAGAACGCTTTTTCCGCGACCTTCCTGTGTTTTAGGCAAATTCCCCTCCGTTAAAGGCCCTGCTCGGAAAGAGCCGGGCTTCGATGTATCAATAAAGATCCACGGCATACTTATTCATTCGCGAGCTCAGCCTCAAGGTTCATCGTGTCGATCACAACATTCTTAGGAGACGTGAGAATGCTCAAAAGGAATCGGTCTCCCACATCCTTCCGATATCGAAAATCGTTTGGTGGCAAGCAGGTGAAGTTCACTTCAAATCCCAAATCCGTTTCAAGCTTCTTCACAAACGTTGCGGCGGCATCGCTACGGATGTTGCCGACCATGAAGAGATCAACGGGCGCGTCCTGCACACCGAGGAACGTCCCCATGAGCGCGGCGTACTTCACGTCACCAAGAGCAATGAGCTCCTGATCCAACTTCCGCTCCATTAGAAGATGCGACTTCATCATCAACTGACGGATCTCGTTCAAGAGCGGAAACATCGGATCCATCTTATAGTACTTACGACGGACTCCGGCTTTTTTCTTCCCCTCCTGCTTTTGTGGCTCCGCCTCCATCACCATTCCAATCTTGGTGAGGTTATCAAGCTCGCGTCGAACGGCATTGATCTGTGTGTCGATCAGACGCGTAAGCTCACGTACATAATACGACGTGTCGGGGTTGTGGAGAAACAGCGTTAGCAGTTTGGTCCGTGTCTTTGACCCAAAAAGGTGTTCAAGCATACAATCTACTGTATCCTGCCCCGACACACGACTCTTGACAAGGGGGTGCACATTTTGCGTCAGACGTCCTAGGATAGGAGTGAACCACACCCCATGACTGAACAACACTTTAGAATCGCAGAGGTGGAAGTCGCCAAAAGCCCACGGGATGAAAAAATCTTGGGGTTATTTCAATTTAACGGGACAGGAAACGTTAAATCCTCGAATAAGCTTATCATTTTGGCGGAAATCTCTTCAACGCTCTATGCGTATGAACGGTTTTTGGACGTCATTAATGACACGGTGGAGCGTACGCGTCACTTAATCGCTAAAGTGGAGCGCGATCCTATCGCCCGTTTTGAAAAACTGATCCAGCGCGTGAACGACGCTATCGCGGAATTTCTGGAAGGTGAGCCCACGCCCATCACATGGGGTCGAGTAAGTTTGTTTCTCATTGAACTTTCCCCAAACCACATCTGCCTGGCCGGTCAGGGACGGCTTATGAATATGTTCCTGCAGAAGCAGGATGACGGAACCTACCGAAGCTTTGACCTTCTCGGCTCACTCGAACAGCCTGCGGAAGTGGACCCTAAAAAATTCTTTGCCTCGCTCATCTGCGGAGACATGAAGTCCGGAGATGTGCTGATGCTTGGTTCCACAAATCTTGAGCGGCTGCGAAAAGAGTTGGACATGAAAACGCGGCTCACCGATCTCCCGCCGGTCACCGCCGCGCTTGAAATTAAAAATGATCTGGAAGCCCGCGGGATTCCCGATGACTTTTTGGCGGCCATCATCTCATGCTGTGAGCTTCAAATGCCCGAGGCCGCAAAGGAAGAGATGGAAGAAGATGAGGAGAAGAGCACGGCGTCCATCAAAGAACTTCGAAACACGGAAAAGGACACACACCAAAAACTTGCGCCGTCCCTTGTTCCTTCACCAAATGTAAAACCGTCAAAAGACCGACGCGCTCGCAAACCCACGGTTCCCGCAGGCTTTTTGGGAGCAATAAAAGCCTTGCAGGGTCGGCTTGGGCGCATGCGGAAAAAAGACGCGGCACTCATGACCAGCCTCCGTGGAATGAGCGCGGGCCACGGCAGTATGTTCACCCCCAAACGAAAGCGCATCATGATTATTGCGGGTGTCATTCTGGTTGTGGGGCTTGGCACCGTCTTCTTTTGGAAACGAAGCCAACGCATCGCCGCAGAAGCCACAGCATGGAATACAACGTTTGATGAAGCGACCGACAACCGGCATCGCGCCGAGTCTGATCTGATTTATGCAAACGATGAACGCGCGGCGTCATACCTACGCAAAGCCGATGAACTCCTTGCCTCCCTTCCGCAAGAGAGTGATGAGCAGGTGGAAAAAGTTGCGACGCTCCGCGGAGAGCTTGATGAGCTTCGTGAACGTTTGCGAAAAATTCACCCGGCAGATTCCGTAACCGAGCTCGCCGCGCTGACCGACGCTCCAAGTGGTTCTCTTCGCGCACCCGTCCTTACCTCAGACGCCGCGTACGTGGTGGACACGCAAAATCGGGAGGTTCTCAAAGTCGACCTTTTGAACACCACGATCAAAACGCTACCTCTTCCGGATGGGACGGGAGACGTCATCGCCGGCTCCCAAAGCGATCGTTCCGTCATCTTTGCCACCAACAATGGAGAGATTTACAGCATCAACAAGCAAACGGATGACGTAGCGAAAGCCTCATTTACTCCACAAAGCGACACAACATCCGATCTTGTCATCTATGCAAACCGTGCATATACGCTTGATCCGGACGGCGGGCAGATTTACCGCGCACCTTCGATCACCGGAGGGTTTTCAAGCGGTCAGGCATACATTCAGGCGTCCAATATCTCACTTGAAGGTGCCATTGGGCTTGCGATCGACAGCAATGTCTATGTTCTCAAGCCGGACGGAACCGTGGCGCGCTACGCCTCGGGTGGCCAAGAAGGGTTTGCCCTTGCAACCGTGGATCCGGAACTCAAGGCCGCGTCCGGGATCTGGACGGATCAGGACGCAACAAAGATCGCGATTACTGACCCGGCGGAAAACCGAATCCTCCTCTTTAATAAAGACGGCTCCTTGAGCGCGCAGGTCACATCCGATGACTTCAGCTCTCTGCGGGATATTGATGCGGATGAAACATCGAAACGCATGATTGTGGTCGACGGCACCCGCCTCCTCCTCGTCCCCATGCCGTAAATAGATACAAAAACACCCCGTGATGGGGTGTTTTGTGATGGATTGCGCCTCGCTTATTTGAGCGCCGCTTTTCCACCTGCCTCTTCGATCTTGGATTTGATCTCTTCGGCTTCGGCCTTGGCCGCACCTTCTTTGATCACCTTCGGTGCACCGTCGACCATGTCCTTGGCTTCCTTGAGCCCGAGTCCGGTCACTTCCTTCACGACCTTGATGACCGCGATCTTGTTTCCACCGGCGTCGGTAAGCTCAACGTCAAAGCTGGACTTCTCTTCTCCACCGGCTTCACCACCTGCTGCCATCACGGCAACCGGAGCGGCGGCAGAAACGCCAAACTTCTCTTCGAGAACCTTTACGAGTTCTGCAAGCTGGAGCACGGAGAGCTTTTCGATCGATTCAACAATCGACTTAAACTCTGCAGGAACTTCAACTTCTTTTTTCTCTTCTTCCTGCTTCTCCTCTTTCACCTCTTCTTTGGCCGGTTCGGCGGGAGTTGCCTCTTCCTTCTTCTCTTCAGCAGCTTCCGGAGCTGCGTCCGTCTTCTGTTCGTCAGACATATGGATGAATTTAGAATTTGGAATGTAGAATTTTGAATTCGATCACGTGAATTTGATTTCCTCGGAGAGGCTTGAACCCGCAGGTTCACGGAGGCCTCCGACGTTACGTCGGAGGACGTACTCGGAGAGGGAATCGGATACACGTGCCTCGACTTACGCCGTGGCTTCTTTTGCCTCCTTGATCGCATTCAACGTGCGAACAAAGGCAGAGACCGGCGCGTAAATCGTACCGACCACCTGGCCGAGGAGTTGCGGCTTGGACGGGAGTTTGGAGAGCGCGGTGACTTTTTCTTCACCCACGATTTCCCCTTCAAACACTCCGCCGAGCAGTTTCAAGGTTGAGTCCTTTGCGATTTCACCGAGCACGCGTGCCGGTGCAATCTCATCCGCCTTTCCGAACGCGATTCCGATCATCCCGTTGAGGGACGAGGTATCGAGATCCAGACCGGCGTCTTTGGCTGCACGGGCGAGAAGCGTTTTCTTGGCGACCATGTAGGTCACTTCTTCGCTTCGCGTCTTGGCGCGCAAGGTATCCGCATCATTCACGGAAAGACCCTGGTAGTCCGCAAATACAACGGACTTGGCACCCTTGAACTCCTCTGCCAATCGACGAACGATTTCTTCTTTTTCGAGTCGTGTCTTTGGCATAGTTTAGGATTGTAGGATTGTAGGTACGCCCCTACCTGCCTAAGTAAGAATTAAAACACCCACGTCGTCCCGTGGGTTAAAAAGACAAAAATTGCCTCTTCAACAGCCTCGGTAAGAAATTAAGGCGATTTTTTGACTCGCCGCTTACTGTCTTAGGACATTGAGTGTTGGCCGGATCATGCCATATATATGACTCCGTGTCAAACATCCTCCAAATCCCGGCGGGTTTCGTGGCTATTGGACTTCCCAAAGAGATATCCCACGATAATAATCGCGAGTCCGATCACTTTTATGAGGCTGTCGCCAATAAACGCCGGCACCACCCAGTCATTTGAATATTTGAGCGCGCCCACGCCAATGAGGATCATGAGCAGGATGTCGAAGGCGACGATGGCAAGAACACACCGCAGAATCCATGTGGACCACGTCTGCCGCATGCCGATGATATCTTGATACTCTTGCAGGAGCAGATCAAACCGCGCACGCTGGTTTTGCAAATCAAAAAAGAGATTCTGCGCCTCGGAGTCTTCAACAACGTCCATCGTCAAATCCGGTTCGCGAACCTCCTCCTCCGGCAACATCCCTTCGTGATTTTGTTCCATATTACGGATAGCTGGCTCTCGCGCGGAGGCCAAACCCCCGCCGCCACGCCGGCTTGCTTGCGGCCACAAGACTCAACCGATACCGCATCACCTCCTCGGATACACCAAACAAGCCCGCAAGCACAGACGAAAGGCTGGGCGGGATGTTGTAGGTTCGAAGGATCTCTTTCAGCATGAACGATGGCACCAAAAGATGCACCGCAAACACGTCCGCCTCTTTTTCGATCCACCCCGGCTTCACGCCCGGAAGCTGCCAACGCGGAAGAATGCCGTACTCATTCGGATCGTGCTTCAGCATAAAATGCCCAAGCTCATGCGCGATCGTGAAGATCTTCCGCTGCGGGGCATCGTTTTTGTTTAAGAAAATCGTCTTTGCCTTGGGGTCCAAAAAGCCTGCTGTTTTTTTGAGCGTTTCGTTGCCACTCGGGTCAAACTCCTTGAGCGAAAGCCCCTCACCCTCGGCAATGGCAAACACATTCACAATCGGATATTCAAATCCGTATTTCCCCACCAGCTCTTCTGCGAGGCGTTTTGCCAGTTTGAGATCGGGCCGCTCCATACAATTTCATTCTATCCCCACCTCTCCCCTAAATCAACTTCTACTCCACCGATAATAAAAACGAAGTCCGAGCATTTATTTCCTCGGAGAGGCTTACTTCTGCAGAAGTACCGAGGCGTTTTTCACCAGAAAAACGGCGTACTCGGAGAGGGAATCGATCGAGGACTACTCAAATGACTTCTTGATCTCTTCAATTTTATTCTCCGCCTCCTTCAACCTCGTCTTAAGCTGACTCGCAATCGTCATGGCCCGTTCAAATTTTTTCAGCCCGGAATCCAAATCCCCCTCACCATCCTCAAACCACGCCGTGATCTCCTCGAGCTCGGCAAAACCTTTTTCCACGTCGATTTTCTTTTCCGCTTTCTTTGGCATAGTCATTACTTTACGTTTGTAATTGTAGCGCCTGCACTGCCGTCGGCAAGGTCGACCGAAATTTTTTGCCCGGTCTTGAGACCGCGGACGCTTGAAATTCCATTGCCCTCCGCGTCACGCAGAATGGAATACCCGCGCGATAAGACGCGTTTTGGATCGACGGATTTTAGCATCCGGATAGATGAAGATAGCCGTTCCCGAAGAGACTCAAACCAGTGCTCAAAATCTCGCTCCACCCGTTCTTCAAGATGCGCCACAGCACTCCCCTTTGACCGCAGCCAAAGCATGGGAGCGGAAATGGACCGCTGGAGCGTGGCCTCCCGAGCCTCTACCGCCCGGCTCATGTGACTTAGAACGGAATCCGTGAGCGTCTGCAGTTCGTAGAGCACATCACGTCGATCGGGAACGAGACGACGAGCGCAATCCGTTGGCGTTGAGGCACGGACGTCCGCGACCTCTTCGGCAAGCGTCACATCACGCTCGTGGCCAATGGCAACCAGTGTTGGAATTTTGGACGCATGGATGGCGCGTGCCAACGCCTCGTCGTTAAACGCCATGAGCTCATCAAACGATCCGCCGCCGCGCGTCATCACAATCGCGTCATACTCGCTAGCATTTGCTAGCTCAATCGCCTTGCAGAGCTGCCCCGGAGCGCGATCACCTTGTACAAGTGTGTGATATACGTCGATCTGAACCCCGCCCCACCGTTCCTGCAGGATGCGCACAAAATCTCCGTAGGCTGCGCTTTCTTTGGAGCCGATAAATGCAATACGCTCCGGAAACCGCGGGAGCGGGCGCTTGCGGGATGGATCCATAAGCCCCTCCTTCTCCAAACGTGCACGGAGCGCATGGAGCGCCTTTTTGATCTCCCCTTCCCCGGACGGAATCACACGGTCGGCTGAAAGTGAAAACTTTCCGTACTTCGGATACACGCGCGGCTTTCCGTACACCAAAACACGCATGCCGTCTTCGATGGGAATGTGGAGATTCCAAATCGGCATGAAGATATTCACCAAATTCTCATCGTCCTTCAAATCAAAATTCACCCACGAGCCGCGTGAGACCCGATAGCCGGACACTTCGCCTTGCACCGCGATCGATGCATCCCACGACCGCCCAAGCACATCGTTCACATGTGCTAAAAAATCCGTCACGGTAAACGCGGTATTCATTTCCATATGTATTTATAGGGCTTCGGCCGAGCTGACACTGCGTTCACGAATCTCTCGCATGTTCTTTTCCCGAACGGCAAACGCAAACAATGGTTTGATCTGCGGGAATTTCGTCCATTCTTTTATTCAAGGCATTCAATGGTAACAAACGCGAACCAGGAATATGACCGTCGTGTTGATATTCCATAGAAGAACGAACGTCGAGCAAGAAGATAGGCTCACCCGCGTCGAGTCGTTTTTTCAGCTCTGGGGCATTAATGTTTTCGATTCTGGTTAAAGTTTCTGCTGGCCGATTAAATAAGGTTTTGAACATGATCGTTATAGCTCCTTGCTATGAAATCCGGATATGAATCCTTTGAATTTTTATTTTGATGCTGTGGAGTATAACGGCCGTATGCAAAAGGCGTATAAGGGGAGTGTAAGGGTTGTGTAAGAATTCACAAACAGGGGAAAAAGCTATTTGGGTTTGAAATACGGTTCCAGATCAAGCGATTTGTAGAGACGCAGGCGCACATCTTCAGGCATGTCCGGTTGTGGGAGCGTGTGATAAAGTTCGACGGTTTGGCGCAGCGTATCAACAACAACGCGGCAATCTTCGCAGTCCCCCAAATGTTCTTCAATTTCAGCACAGATAGCAGTGGAGGCTTCCCCGTCAATATAATCGGAAAGATGGGCGAGTAAATGCTGGCAGTTATGGTCACTCATCGTTCACTTCTCCGTTTTGTTCCGCAAAAAAGGCAGATAATTCCTCGCGTAAATGCAGGCGGGCGCGGCGCAGGCGGGTCTTGACAACATCTTCAGAAACATCCAGAGCTACAGCCGTATCCCGTGTCGACAGCCCATCCAATTCGCGCAACGTGAAGACACTGCTCAACGTCGGGGGCAGCGAGGCGATT
>JBNLCE010000012.1:0-14769 GCA_050303655.1 Patescibacteria group bacterium
CGCTTTCGAGAACCTTCGGGTTCTCGAATAGCTCTCCTCCGCAGGTAAGGGAAATCCTTTCCCTTACCATCCCTTGGTTCGATTCCCTCAAAATCCACCCCAGATGCTGCAAAGCTCCGCATAAGCGGAGCATTGCAGCATGGTGGACCCAGAGGGATTCGAACCCTCGACCTCTTCCATGCCATGGAAGCACTCTAGCCAGCTGAGCTATGGGCCCGCGGAATTTTGTCCGCCACACCATGCCATAATCCAAAGCGTGGGTCAACGACGGCTGGTCATTTTAGGCGTTGTAACGTAAGGTGCGCGTGCTCGAATGAGCGGAAAGGAGGAGAGATGAACTTTCGTGCTGTCGGTAAACGATGCGCGGTTGTGATGGAGGAGCTGGATCTCGGAATATCCGATAGCCAAGCCCTTGGACTTTTGCAGAGAGCTGGATTCGAGGTCCAGCGTGTCGATATGTGCGCCTTGGCCCGTCGTTCTGTTGGGCGGGCAAGCTATCGGCGTGGCGCATATTCGTATGAGGCGCCCAGCGTGTTTGACTGCTCAAGCTTTACGCAGTGGCTGTATGCCCAAAAAGGTATCCAGATTCCGCGTCGAAGCATTCAGCAGCGTGACGACGAAGACGCGCGCGGGGTGCTGTACAGCGAACTTCGGCCTGGGGATCTTGTATTCACAGAAGGTCGGCGACCATACTACCGCACGGATCCAGCGGATGGCGTTGGGCACGTCGGGTTCTTTTGCGGCGACGGCATGGTTATCCATGCCTCCTCCCCGTCCGTAGGGGTGGTCGAGACTCCGCTCTCCCACTTTGTGCAGGAAGGAGAATTCCGCGGAGCAAAAAGATATCTGCCTACCGGCAAAGAGGTGCTCACGCTTCTCGTTCCGGAGGATCGTGAAGTGTGGACGTCCGACGACATTTGCTGGATCATTCGCTCCCTTATGCCGCGGGAGAACTAACGATGGCCGTGTCACGCTCGTGACGCGGTCTTTTTTATTTCTTATTGACAAAAATAAGGTGAGGAGTAAAATCCAACATATCATACATTTCCTACATTTCTTATGATGCCAAACCACGAACATACGTTGTACGGAACCACGACCATCGGTGAAAAAGGTCAGGCCGTGATTCCGGCAGATGCGCGTAAAAAAATGCGCCTCAAAAAAGGCGAAAAGCTGCTTGTGTTTGGTGTCGGAGATGATATGGTTGTTCTTGCGAAGGTCTCGGGAATCGCGGCGTTTGCATCACATCTCAAGGAGCAGTTAAAGAATTTGGATCGCGTGATAACATCGACGAAATAAGAAGAATCATATGGAAGAACTGAAGAAGCTGAATGCGGAGGATCAAAAAGCGCCGGAGCCGGAATTCATCCCCCAACCAAAGCGGAAAAAATGGTACAAACGCAAATGGCTTTGGGTTGTTTTGGGTGTTGTTCTCGTAATCGGCGCGTTCGCAGCGACGCGAAAACCGCCGGAGGGTCCGGAACCGGACACGGTGACGCTTGAACGTCGAAACGTGTCACAAGAAGTGAGTGTAACGGGCCGCGTGATTCCGTCCGAAGAGGTTGAATTAGCATTCGTGCAGACGGGTAAATTGATTTTTATCCCGGTGGCCATTGGAGATGCGGTTGAAATCGGAGATGTGGTTGCGCAAATGGATGCGAGCAACGTATCGGCTCAACTTGAGCAAGCACGAGCAAGTTACGACAGCGCGGCTGCACAGCTTTCGCAGTACGAGGCGGCACTTGAAATGCAGCAAGTAAAACTCAATCAGCTATTGGCCGGCTCACGTGATGAAGAAATCGCGGTTAAAGAACTTGCCGTTGCACAGGCGGAGCAAGCACTGGCGAATGCCAAAGCATCGTATGACGTGATTGTGTTGCAAGCGGATTCAAATTTAAAGAATATTTCAGATGACACACCGTCGATTTTGACCGATGCGTTTTTAGATGCGGACGATGCACTTCGTAACAAGGTTGATGATCTCTTTAACGACAGCGCAACGGGCCCTCCGCAGATTTCATTTACGACGAATAACTTTTCGGCCGAACTTGATGCTGAAAATAAGCGTCGTGACGCACTGTTGGCTCTGGATCGTCTCGAAGATATCGCAACGAGTGTGCCGAGTGACGATGCGGGTCGTGATACGTCGATGACGGATGCGCGGACAGAGCTTGTGATTATCAAGGCGTCACTGGATCGTTTGCTTGATGTTGTGAATTCGGCCGTTGGAATTTCGCAAACAACTATTGATTCGTATCAGACGAATGTGAACACCGCGCGGGCAAATGTGTCTGCGGCAATGGACAGCATTGATACGCAGAAACAGGCGCTTTTAGCGCAGCAGGTGGCAAATACGAAATCACTTAGCGACGCAAACGCCACGGTTCAAAGTGCGGAGCGATCTCTTGCCTCGGCTGAGGCGGATCTAGCGCTTGCAAAAGCCGGAACGCGCGACGAAGAAGTAGCGGCCCAAGAGGCGCAGGTTAAGCAGGCGGAAGCGAACCTTGCCGCACAGCGGGCAACTGTTCGTCAGGCGTCTGCCACCGTTCAGCAGAGGCTGACCGAGCTGGATCGGTACACACTTCGCGCGCCGATTTCCGGAATTGTGACCGCGGTTAACTACGAGGTTGGTGAAATTGCAACGGCAAACAGTGCGGCAGCAACCGTTATCTCCAGCGTGGACTTTGAGATCGAAGCACATGTTCCTGAGGCGGATGTCGCCAAGATCGCAACGGGATACCAGGCGAGAGTGACGTTAGACTCGTATGGCCGCGACGTTCTTTTTGCCGCCACGGTGGCATCAATCGACCCGGCCGAGACGTTGATTGAAGGCGTTGCAACGTACCGCACAACACTCCTCTTTACAGAAAACGACGAGCGTATCAAATCCGGCATGACCGCAAATGTGGATGTGTACGGTGAGTCGCGCGAAGATGTTCTTGCTGTGCCGCAGCGCGCCATCATCCGCCAAAACGGTGATCAATATGTTCGCGTCCTCCGTGGTGAGGACACGGAAGACGTCCAAATCACCACCGGGCTTCGCGGTTCGGATGGCTATGTAGAAGTCATGGGGAACATTGCCGAGGGCGATGTGATTCTTCGATCGTTTGAGGAATAAGTATGGCACTCATTGAAGTTCAAAACGCGAAAAAGGTGTACCCGGATGGTACGGCAGCGCTTCGCGGCGTCTCCTTTACGATTGATGAAGGTGAGTTTGTGGCGATCATGGGCCCCTCCGGATCCGGCAAATCAACGTTGCTGCATATTCTTGGGTTTTTGGATCCGCAGTCGAGCGGCACGTATCGATTCGCAGGAAAAACCATGAACGACTACACGCCCGATGAACTGGCACAGCTTCGAAATAAGAAGATGGGGTTTGTGTTTCAGGCATTTAACCTGCTTCCGCGCGCAAGCGTGTTGGATAACGTGATGCTCCCACTTGTGTATTCCGACATGCCGGCAAAAAAACGTATTAAGGAAGCAACACGAGCCATTCATCTTGTGGGGCTTTCGCACCGTATTCATCATGACACCAGCAAGCTCTCCGGCGGAGAGCGTCAGCGTGTCGCCATTGCCCGCGCGCTGGTAAACAACCCAGACATTATTTTTGCCGACGAACCTACGGGCAACTTGGACTCGGCTTCTGGGCAGGTCGTGATGGATTTTATTCAGTCACTCAACGAAGAGCACGGCCATACGATTATTCTGATCACGCATGAGCAGTCCACGGCCGAGCATGCAAAGCGTGCGTTGTATGTTCGTGATGGAGTCATTGAACGTGATGAGGTGATTAAGGAACGTCGGCGTGCGCGTGACGGATATACAAAATAAATTATGTTGATTCAGGATCGCTTTACAACGGCATATCGCGGATTACGCTCAAATATTTCCCGCACGCTTTTAACGATTCTGGGAATTGTGATCGGGATCACGGCGATTATTCTTGTGACCGCCATCGGGCAAGGTGCACAGGAATTGATTTTGGCGCAGGTGCGCGGACTTGGTTCACAAACCATTGTGATTGAGCCGGGCCGCGAGCCGGACGGGCCATCTTCATTTTCCGAGTTGTATACGGACTCGTTGAAGGAGCGTGATTTGGAGGCGCTTGAAAATCCTTCGAACGTACAAGGAATCACAAATATCACCCCGATGATCATCCAGGTGGTTCCCATGACATTTGAACAAGAGACGATTCGAGCCAGTATTCTTGGGTCCTCGGAGTTGATTGCGGACGTGTTGGACGTTGAGGTTGAAGCCGGTGGGTTGATCACTGACGAGGATGTGCGACAAGTCTCCGCTGTGGTCGTACTCGGGGCGGAGGTGAAGAAGAAGTTGTTTGGTGCGAGCGACGCCGTGGGTGAAAAAATGAAGATTAAAGATAAATCCTATCGCGTGATCGGTGTTTTAGAGCCCAAGGGGCAGGCCGCGTTCCTGAACGTGGACGAGCTCGCAATTATTCCGTACACGACGGCACAACGATATGTGTCGGGTACCGAGCACTTTGGAGCTATCTTTGTGAGTGCGGAGGATGAGAACGGGTTGGACCGAGCCGTTGCGGATATCAAGGCGACGCTTCGGGAAATTCACGGGATTGAGGATCCGAGCAAAGATGATTTTCATGTCACAACACAGGCGGATGCGATTGAGACGGTGAGTTTGATCACCGATATTTTGACCGCGCTACTTGCCGCAGTCGCCGCGATCTCACTTGTGGTGGGAGGCATTGGAATTATGAATATTATGCTCGTGACCGTGAGCGAGCGCACGCGTGAGATCGGGCTTCGAAAGGCGCTGGGTGCTACAGATGGAGATGTGATGTTTCAGTTTCTTTTGGAATCGGTCATCCTCACTGGGCTTGGCGGTCTTGTTGGAGTATTGCTCGGGGCATCTTTGGCCTTTTTGGCGTCTGTGGTTCTTTCAAACGCTCTTGATGTGGAGTGGGTGTTTGCATTCCCGGTGTCCGGCGCGCTCCTTGGGCTTGCCGTATCATCGGGTGTTGGGTTAATCTTTGGGCTCTATCCGGCGCGGAAGGCGTCTCAAAAGAGTCCAATGGAGGCGCTTCGTTACGAGTAGATTGTTGCAACCGTCTGCTTGCCGGAATCGCGGTCCGCTACGGGTCTTCACTCGAACACATCCTTCTCACTGGCTGCGGAACAGCTCTCTCGCCCGACTGCGTCGTTCTCGCTTCGCAGTTCCGGCTTCGTTGCGTTCGCAGGATGTGTTCTCGTTCCAGGTATTTAGATCAATTCCCCCTTAGGGTAAGGGGGAGACAGGGGGATACGAAGATCATTCACTACTCTCACTACTCGCTAGATTATGTCATTGAAGATCGGAATTGTTGGTTTGCCGAACGTGGGGAAGTCCACGCTGTTTTCGGCCATCACGAAGCAGGCGGTGGATTGTGCGAACTTCCCTTTTTGTACGATTGAACCAAACGTGGGCGTTGTTGCGGTTCCGGATGACCGCCTCACAAAGCTGTCGGAAACGTCATCTGCGGAAAAAACGATTCCAACGACCATTGAGTTTGTGGACATTGCCGGTCTTGTTCGTGGTGCGTCGAAAGGCGAAGGTCTGGGAAACCAATTTCTCGCGAACATCCGTGAATGCGATGCGATCGCGCACGTGCTCCGCGCGTTTGATGATTCAAACGTAATCCATGTGGACGGCACTGTGGATCCGGATCGTGACCGTGAAACCATCGACATTGAACTCGCGCTTGCTGATTTGAGCGTGGTGGAAAAGCGGCTTGAGAATACGCGGAAAAAGATGAAGGCCGGTAAAACCAAGGAGCTTGAAATGGAGGAGAAGATGCTTGCAAAGCTCTTGGACGCGCTTGCCGCGGGCACGCCTGCCCGTGCTCTGGAGTGGAGCGATGATGAAAAAAAGATTGTCCGCACGTATGCGCTTTTAACGATGAAGCCCGTGCTTCCGGTATTGAATGTGAGTGAGTCGCAGTTGGAATCCGGTGTTGCTGATGCCGACGGAATTCCGGTGTGCGTTCAGCTTGAAGCGGAATTGGTCTCCATGGATGAAAAAGAAAAAGAGGAATACCTTGCTTCGCTTGGTCAGACGGAGTCCGGGTTAGATCGCCTCACCGTCGCCGCGTACAAGGCACTCGGGCTTCTTACGTTTTTCACTTCCGGGCCAAAGGAGTCGCGAGCATGGACTGTCCGTGCGGGTGCAAAGGCGCCGGAAGCGGCCGGAAAAATCCACACGGATTTTGAAAAGAATTTTATCCGCGTGGAGATCACACCGTGGGAGAGTTTTGTGGAGCTTGGTGGAGAGGCGGCGTGCCGCGAGGCCGGGAAGACGCGTATTGAGGGAAAGGAATATGTGGTTCAAGACGGGGACGTTTGTTATTTCCGTATCGGTGGATAGCAACAATTTGCGAGCCAGAATCGTGAAGTCTATCCGCACAGGTCCTGTCACCTCGCACCCCAACTGTGGGCACTCTCGCCTTCGGCGTCGTGTCCTCGTCGTGGGCCCCGCTCGGCGCCACCCGTTCGCGGAGAAAAAATAAACGCCCTTAGGGTAAGGGGGGAAGGGGTGAAATGATTGAGATACGAGTCTGTATGCTATCCTAGAGTCCGTATGAAAAAGAAAATCCGTAAGGTTATTATCCCGGTTGCGGGATACGGAACGCGTTTTTTACCGGCCACAAAGGCCATGCCCAAGGAGATGCTGCCGGTATTGGATAAGCCGGTTATTCAGTACGTTGTGGAAGAGGCGGTTGCCGCCGGAATTGAAGAGGTTATCCTCGTGACTTCGTGGATGAAGCGACCGGTGGAAGATCATTTTGATGATAACTTTGAGCTTGAAGCGTGGCTCAAGAAGCAGGGGAAGAAGGAGGCTCTTCATGAAGTGCGGTCCATCGGAAAGCTCGCGAATTTTATTTATATTCGACAGAAAGGGCCGTATGGAAATGCAACACCGGTTCAAAATGCCGAGCGTTTAATTGGCGATGAGCCATTTGCCATTTTGTACGGAGATGAGGTTTTTCTGGGGAAGGTGCCGCGCTTGAAGCAAATGGTACGCGTGTACGAAAAGTACGGTGATCCGGTGCTCGGTGTAATTCCGGTTGATGCGGACGGGACAAAAAAGTACGGCATCATTGATCCTGTTGCGGAAATTGAGAAAGGAATCATTCAAGTAAAGGGGGTGGTTGAGAAACCGGGTCCGGAAAAAGCGCCGTCAAAGTACGCAGCGGTGGGCGCCTATATTCTAACGCCGGATATTTTTCCAAAATTGAATAAACTGAAGCCAGGAAAAGGCGGGGAGTATTACATGGCGGGAGCTATGGCAGAGCTGATGCGTGAGCGGCCGTTCTACGCGCGCGTGCTTGAGGGGACGTATCATGACACGGGGAGTAAGCTTGGGTGGTTGCGTGCAAATGTGGATATGGCGCTTCGGGAGCCGAAGATGAAGAAGGAGGCAAGGAAGATGCTCAAAGGGTTGTTGTAGTTTTTATTCAAAGCGACAATCTTCGCGCCAGAATCGTGAAGTCCACTCGTCCTCATCGGCTTCGCCGTATTGCGGGCGGGTGTCTCCACGATTCACGACCTTCTCGGCATTCTCGGAAATAAGATCAAACTCCCCCTTAGGGTAAGGGGGAAGAGGGGGATAGCCGAATGGATCGTGATACGGGATACGGGATTCGTGATACGAGTTACTCGTTTGGTTGGTAAATCATGTACAATGGAGGATGTATGTTCAAAGTGAACGCGCGTGTTATTGGTATCGCCGTGTTGGCGTTTTCGGTTTTGATGGGTCAGGGGTGCACACGCGGTGTGGATCAGGCCACGCAGGTTGCGGCTCGGCGCATCGAGTTGGATGTGTGGGGAGTGGTGGATGATGTGGATGTCTATCAAGAAATATTTAATGACTATCGCGTCCTTCATCCAAACGTTTCGATTCGATATCGTCGTTTGCGGTTGGAGGAGTACGAATCCGAGCTCGTAAACGCCCTGGCCGAAGACCGGGGTCCGGATGTCTTTTTGATCCACAACACATGGGTGGGGAAGTATCTTCCGAAGATCGAACCCATGCCCGCAGAAACGCAGGTGGCGGTACGTCGCGTGGTGGGGACGGTTCGAAAGCAGGAGGTGTATCAGCTTGAGACGAACCGCTCGATGAGCCTGCGCGATTATAAGAATGATTTTGTTGACGGTGCCGTGCGCGATACCGTACGTCGCGTAGACGTGTCGGAAGATCCGAATACAAAGCAAGTTGAGGAGCGTATCGTCGCACTTCCGCTTTCCGTAGACACCCTCGGTATGTATGTGAACCGTGATTTGTTGAATGCCGCAGGTGTGGCAACAGTTCCGGATACGTGGGGCGGTTTCCAAGAGGTTGTTCCACAGATTGCGCGTGTTGATACACAGGGACAGCTCATCCAATATGGCGCTGCGCTTGGAACAGCGTATAACGTTGAGCGCGCGACAGATATTTTGACGGTGCTCATGATGCAAAACGGAGCGCAGATGTCGCTTGATGATGGCACGCCGGTATTCCATCAAATCCCTTCTGCCTTGCAGAGTGTTCGCGAGGAACCTCCGGCGTATCAGGCGGTGTCGTTTTATACGGACTTCGCAAATCCAATAAAGGAGGTGTACACCTGGGATGCGGATCAGCCGAATTCACTTGAAGCCTTTGTGCAAGGCCGGCTCGCGTTCTTCTTTGGATATTCGTATCACCTCCCTACCATCACGTCGCGCGCACCCAAGTTGAATCTTGGGATCGCGGAACTCCCGCAAATCGCTGGCAATCCAACGGTAAACTTCGCCAACTATTGGGCGTTTACCGTGTCTAAGAAGTCCGATGATTCTGATGTGGCGTGGAATTTGTTGAACTTCATGGTTCAGCCCGAAGAAATGCAGAAGTATTTGGATGCCGCTGAGCGTCCGGCGGCGCGGCGGTCACTTTTGCCTGGCCAGTACGAAGATGAAAATGTGGGGGTGTTCGCATCGCAGGCGCTTACATCACGGACGTGGTATTTGGGAGATGATCCGGACACAATGGAGTCTGCACTCGAAGTAATGGTGGATACGGTTTTGCGCGGCACGGAAGAAATTCCGCAAGCGGTCCGTACGGCTCAGCAAAAAGTTTCGCAGACCATTAACTACGACTTTTAGACCATGTTGTTTTTGCGAACGTTTCTCGTTTTTATCCTCGCGCTTGGCGGCACTGTTCCTTTTGGGCGTACGGCGTTTGCCGCCACATGTCCTGAACTTGGTGGGAACTGTGTAAGTCAGGGCGTGTGTGATCAATTTAAAGACCAGAACCCAAATACCACTTGTTTGAGCACTGATGATTGCTCGGCGTTCGACCAAAACGCGTGCGCAGTGGTCACAAATATCGCCCAGTGTACGGCGGCGGGTGGTTCATGCGCGGATTCGTGTAATAGTGGGACAGAGGATGATTTGGGAACGCTCGGATGTCCGCTTGGGATCGGAAGTGCGGAGCAACAGCGTTGTTGTAAGCTCAAAACCGAGACGGTGAAGACGCCGCAGTCCGTCACACAACAAGCAGAGCCGTTGCAAACACGTATCCTTTTGCCTTCGTGCGTGCAAAGCGGGAATTGCACTCTGGATGATATTGTCGGAACAGGTGTTTCGTTCGCGAAGTTTCTTTTCGGTCTTTCCGCCGCCCTCTTTTTTGCCATCTTCGTATACGGAGGCGCGATGTATCTGCTCTCATTCGGGAACCCTTCGCGAGTTGAAAAAGGAATGAGCGCGATTAAAGGTGCGCTTATCGGGTTCGTGATTGTGATGGCGGCGTGGTCGATCGTAAGCTTTGTCAGCGATTCGCTTCGTGGAACAACGGGCACGGAATCTGCTCCGCAAGCGTCCGGTACTCCAAAGAACTGCAGCCAGCTGGAGGATCAGGGGTATTCGTGCCAAACCCTTGAGGGGAATACAACGCAGGCCGCATTGAGTGACGCACAATCAAAGGGACTGACGTGTCAGACCGGCCTATGCCCGGGCCCGGCGAACATTTTGTGTTGTAAATAATATGCGATTTTCTTTTTCAATGCCTCGTGCCGTGATCCTCGTTCTTTTTTTGGGGTTTATTTCGTTAATCCCCCTCTCGCATGCATCCGCGCAAGAAAATTGTTTGACGTTGGGCCAGCAGAAATACGGCGTTTCGGCAGCAAAGAGCTTTGCTTGCATGACTTCATCGAAGTGTGATGAAAAAAAGCAGGAAGATCCGGATACTTTTTTGTACGATTTTTTCCCGAATACCCTGCAGTGCGGAACAATCGGTTGTTGTGTGAAGGTTGATAAGGATGAGCTGCAGATCGATGAGCCTGCACAAACGGGTCAAGCGTCTGCAACAGGCTCGGCGGCAGAAGCTGCAGCCGCAGCTCAAAAAGCAAGCCCCGGCTCACCGACCACGCTTTTTAATCCGCTTGGAACCACGTCTCTTTTTGAGCTTATCCGACGCGTGGTTCAGGCGTTCCTTGGTATTCTTGGTGCGTCCGCACTTCTCGTTTTTGTGTACGCTGGGATCCTTTGGATGACGGGCGGTTCGGGTGACCGTATTCAAAAAGCCAAAGATACGATGAAGTATGCGGTAATCGGGCTGTTCATTATCGGATTTGCGTACGGGCTTTCCACGTTTATTGTAGATATTCTGATCGGGAACATCACAACTCCGGAGCCTGAACCTGTGCAGTTCGCCGAACCTCCAAAGCCAAATCCGTAATATGAAGCAAAGCAAATATCTCATCCCTCTTGTGCTCGCGACCGTTCCGCTCGTGTCGTTCGCGGCTTCAAATTCATACGGCTTTCCAGACCCATTTGCCGGCGCAAGTATCCAAAGCGTGATCGGAAATGTGATCCGCGGGATTCTAACGCTCGTGGGAGTGCTCTTTTTCCTTATGTTTCTGTGGGGCGGGTGGACGTATATGACGGCCGGAGGAGACAGCTCAAAGGTACAATCCGCAAAAACAACGCTTATGAATGCGGTGATTGGTCTTATCATCATCGCGTTGTCGTACGCAATCGTGTTTCAAATCATTGATGCCATTGGGCGCGCGGGGAGCGGAGCGGCGCAGACCACGGTTCAACAATCGCCGTAGCCCTTGTCGTACACGCTGTCGTGTGCGAGGTATTCGTGTTAAAATGTCGTTACTGTGGAAGACAGTTTTTTAATGTGTAATATGCAAAAAACACGTTCCACGTGGAAAGGAGGTGACATGCAGGAATGAAAAAAATGTCTCTCGTGCGGAGTTTTGCGGCACTTGGAATGGCAGCGTCACTCGCGCTTCCAATGGCGGCACTTGCTCAGCCGGATACGCTCACCACAAATGATCTCGGTGTCGGTGCGATTGAATCTTCAATCAAACTCGGTTCCGGCGACGTCCGCCAAACCGCGGCGCGTATCATTAATGTGGCGTTGAGTTTTTTGGGGATTATTGCCGTCGTGATTGTGTTGTTGGGTGGCTTTAAGTACATGATTGCGGGTGGGAATGAAGAAAAGACATCCGAAGCTAAAAAGCTGATTGTCTCCGGAATTATTGGACTCGCGATTATCTTGTCCGCCTGGGCGATCACGAGCTTCGTGATTTCTCGACTTGTCACCGCAACTCAAGACTTCTAAGAACCTATCGGTTCACTGTGATATGACTCGTAAAACCCGTACATACATTTTAGTCACCATGCTCGCGTGCGCGTCGTTTTCTGTGACGCCGGTATTTGCACAGGGTTTTGGTGATACCCTCAAAACCGGACTCAATACCGCAGCCCCGAATGAGTTAAAGGGAGTGGACGACCCGACCATTGTTATTGGGAGTCTTATCAGCACCGCAATCGCTGTTCTAGGAGCCGTCCTTCTTATCTATCTTATTTGGGCTGGCTACACCTATATGACGGCCGGAGGTGAGGCGGGCAAGGTGCAGGAAGCAAAGGATCGAATTCGTAATGCCATCATCGGAATTGTGATCGTGGCGCTTTCGTACTCGATTGCCTCGTATGTGATTGATCGCCTTGATAAGGCAACGGGTGGTGGAGGTCAAACGCAGGAGGTCCCACCAGGCGGTCCGGGTACTTAATTATTCATGACAGATGCAGGAATTATGAAAACACGTGCACGTATTTGGAGCGCAGTGTCGGGAGCCTTCTTCTCGCTCACGCTCCCGCTCGTCGTTTCGGCGCAAAGCAACCCGTTTCAACAAGCTGGAAACTTGGTTGGTCAGGTGTCGAACAGCGCTGGAGTGGGTGAGCAGAAGAGCCTTACAGAAATCGTTGGGCAGATTATCAATGTTGCCCTCGGTTTTCTCGGAGTCGTTCTCCTTGCTTACATGCTGTATGCCGGCTTCCTTTGGATGACGGCCGGAGGCAGTGAGGACGGTGTGACAAAGGCAAAGACCATGATCCGCAACGCCATTATTGGTTTGATCGTGATTGTGGCCGCATTCGCACTCTCCAACTTTGTCCTCGGTTCGCTCGTCAACGCAACCCAGGGATAAGTTCGTTTAAGTTTCGCTGTACAACGAAAGCAAATGCCCCGACCCGATCGGGGCGTTTGTTTTTTTGAGAATAGGCCGGTGGGAGGGTAGGATGGTAGGATATTGATATGAAAAATGTGAAGCGATTGGGGGCGGTGTATGCGGCATGTCTCGCGTACTTTTCTCTTCTCATTTCGTGGGATCGGTTTGCCGACCCGGACGCGTATTATCACGCGAAGTTCTCCGCCCTCCTTTGGAGTCCCGGACCTTTCCGTTCATTTCCGTGGCTGGATCTTACGGCATTTAATCCCATGTTCGCGGATCTTCATTTTTTGTTTCACGTCTTTGAGTCTCCGTTTGTCCACGCGTTCGGTCTGCACAATGGTGCACGCATTGTAGCTGTTCTCCTTGCCGCATTTTGTATCACTTCTTTTTACGGAGCGCTCCGGTGGCTTCGAGTTTCCCACCCCGCACTTTGGACTATTCTTTTGGCCGTCACGCCTCCCTTCGCAATGCGACTGTCGCTTGGCAAGGCGAGTCCGCTCGTCATCGGATTTTTCATTCTGGGCCTTACGGCGGCGTGGAAAAAACGTCCATTCATACTTGCCGCACTCGCGTTTCTCTTTGCGCTCTCGCATGGCGGCTGGGTGTATCTTGTGGGTTCGGTTGTACTCCTCGCGTTTGGGGAAGCGCTGTTTCATGGAGTGGTCGAAAACAAGCGTCCATCATGGAGCGTACTTCGTGAGCCCGCGGCCGCAATTCTGGGTGCGCTCGCCGGCCTTTTGATCCATCCAAATTCCAGAAACATCTTTTCTTTTTTGTGGCTTCAGGTCGTGCAAGTTGGGTTGGGCACGCCACACGGCGCCGTGTTTTTGGGGAATGAATGGAGCCCGGGAGACGCATCACTTCTTGTTCCGTGGTTTGCGCTTTGGCTTGTTGTATTTCTTTTGGGGATTGGCGGAATGGTGTTGTGGAGGAAAAAGGAAGTCTCCCGAGAGTCCATGGCCGCGTCGATCGCATTTGCGTTTCCGGTGTCGGTTTTAGTGGCGCTGACGTTTAAGAGCCGAAGGAGTGCGGAATATCTTGCGCCTAGCCTTGGGCTATGGCTTCCGTGGATGTGGAGCATGGTAGACGTGAGGCGCATGCGAAAGGGACTGTTCCCTCGCGGCTGGAAATCGTTTTCAACAGTTCCGCTCGTCTTATTTGTCATTATGTTCGTGTATGGAATCGGTGGCGCGTATTCAGCTCTTCACGGGGCGATTTATCCGGACGACGTGTATCGCGATGCCATGGTACCAATCTCCGAGCGGCTTGAGCCCGGCGATCGTATTTTTCATTCCGACTGGGATGAGTTTCCAATGCTATGGAGCATTGAAGACCGCGCAGCGTACATTTCCGGAGTGGATCCGACGTATCTGTACGAAGCGTCATCGACACTTTCCGATCAGTACTTTGATCTCACACGCCGACGGACGACCGAAATCTCCATCGAAGAAACATGGAGCATTATTCACGATACGTTTCGCGCGCGATTTGTATTTATCGATAAAAAAGATCACTCGGATTTGATGGAGGCTATTCTTCGTGACTCCCGATATCATCTTCTTCACGAAACGGACCGCGCGGTGAGTTTTGAAGTCATTCCATAAATTGAGAATAAAAAAGACCGCCAGGAATGAATTCCTGACGGTCTGATGAAGGTTAAAGGTACGGGTTAGAAGTCCCTGAGCTTGTTTTCGAGCTCCGCGAGGGACTGCTGTCGCGGGGTTGGAGTTCCCGCGACCTTGGTTGGGGGAGGCTTGGGCCGCGCGGGCTTTTGAGCCGTGGGCAGAGGCTTGGCTGAGCCGCCACCCGAGTTCTTTTTTGCGTCCTTGCTCTCCTCGAGCGGCGGGGGTGGGAGCCCGGGCCGACGTGGATCGCTGTCCGGTGCCTCCTTTGGCATGAGCGCCGAGGGAGCCCGCGCCGACGCGGACGCTGTTGCCGCGGGGTTGGGCTCGACGAGCTTGATGCCGTCTTCCTTGGTGCTGTTGTCGCAGCTCGCGACGGTTGCGGCCAGGAAGTAGAGGGGAATGATGGCCAACGCGTTCTTGGCACGCGACTTCCACTCCTTTAGGAGTTGGAGCATACCCCAGACGACAATGTATGACAGGACGAGAAGGCCGAGCGCCGGCAAGGTATCCCATCCACCGCCGATGCCGCCGGTGCCGTTTGCGAGGCCACTCATCCGTTCGGCAGCCCGGTGCGCCATATATGCCCCGCCCCCGTTCAGGACCACCTGGTCCATCTTGGGCACGGAGAACATGATGAGCGTCACCACGAGC
>JBNLCE010000013.1:0-13420 GCA_050303655.1 Patescibacteria group bacterium
CCTCGCGCCTAGCGCCAGTGTGGCGCTCAGTGAAACCGCCAAACCCGCCCAATGCGGAATGCACGGCGGGTTGGTTAGTGTTTATTGTGAAGGTTGGGGTAGGATTTCCTCCTTTCCCATGTGAATCTACTTGAATAAATAGACTCGCATGGGAGCCCGAGCACACAAAGGAGCGTGCTCGGGAAAACCCGAAAGAAAGTTCAGTACCCCGCACCCCTCCGAAAAGAGATGCGGGGCCACATGCGGATCAGAGCGTCGGCGTCTGGATGACGATACGGAGACCGCCACCGCCCTGCACACCGTCCGAGACGATCAATCCCTGCGTGTCGGGGTTGATACCCTCGTTCACGCCGGAGCCGACCATCCCGAAGGGAACGAACTCGAGGACACTGTCCAGAACACCGATACCGAGCTCGAGCTCGGCACCGACACTGTAGCCGATGTCGTTGCCCATTCCCTCGCCCTCGTCACGATTGACGACGGGTCGGAACTGGGGGGCCACGTATGGCCCGAGGCCGACACGAATGTCGACATCCTCGTTGATGTCCGTGCGGAAGCACGCCATCGCGGCGATATCGACGGTCATGTAGGTGTCGTCCAAGGTGACGGCACTACCCGCGCCTAGAAGGGCGTGTGCGCAGATACCGGCCCACGGAGCGATCCACCCGTTGAGAGTGGCACCGATGAGGCCCACGCCAGCCGCGCCGTTGTCGCCGCGACTGAAGCCCATCGCTCCGCCCGAGAGACCGAACTGAACGCCGGTGCCCTCGATGTCGTCGAGGCGCTCCTCGTGGTCCTTGGTGGTTTCCTCGAGAGCCGCGAGCCGGGGCTTGATGTCGCCGTCGAGCTCGTCACGGATGCCCGTGATGTCACGGTCGTGGCCGTCGAGCCTCTCCTTGATCGGCTGGATCTCGTCGAGAACCAGCTGACGGAGACGGCCGATCTCGGTCATGATCTCCGTACGGAGCTTGGCCTGATCGTCCCCCAGCAACTTCATCTGGAGCTGCAGGGCCTCGATGGCCGCGTCCTGCTTCTGCTGCCACTCCGCGCTGGGAACGCAGCTGACCCTTAGAACACCCCGGAGGAAGTCCTGATACTGAACGAGCTTGTTCCGCTCGTCCGAGCACGTGCAGGAGTATGGTCCGTTCGAGACGGCGCCGTCGGTGCACTCGTACTTCCACTGACGTCCCTTCGGCTCGTCCTTCTTGTCACCGGACCCTGCATCGCTGCAGCACCCGGCGTCCTGACACTGCTTGCGCAGCGCATCGTCGCACGTCGGACCCGGGGTTGCCGGGTTCGCCGCGTCGCCGCTCGTGTCACCACCCGAGGGCGGATCCGCGTGAGCGAACGAGGTGACGGCCAAGGTGAACAGGGCCGCGATGATGGTGATGATCTTCTTGTTCATTCGTATCTCCTTGCGGCCCTGGCCGCATGTGTGAGTTTGTCAAAGGATCACGGCGCGATTTGCACCGTAACCAGAGTCTATGTCCCCCATCCTCCAATTTTGGATGGCCGGTTGAGATTCTGGAGCCGCCCCGTGCTCACACTTGAGGAAGGAGGAAGGTCCTCAAGTGGAGTCCGGAACGGCTTCAAAAGCCCAACAAATGAACGATCTCTGGAAGGCGTCACACTAGCAGGAGGCAACGCGTTCGTCAATGGAAAATGAGCTTATTTTCAACGCCAACTTTATATCATAAATCCGGATTTTTGTCAAGGGCACTTTCCTTACATGGGGGTTTTCAGGATGGAATATCAAAAAATGGCCTATTTAAGCCATTTTTACTACAATTCCCTTTTTTGCCCAGCGAACGGGTGGCGCCGAGCGGGGACCCCGACGCGGACACGACGCCGAAGGCGAGAGTGCCCACAGTTGGGGTGCGAGGTGACAGGACCCGTACGGATCCTATCTTCGAACACGCCCAAGCACCCACACGGAGCTCGCCAAAAACCCAAGTACCGCTCCCAACAACCCGTTGCGGATAAAATCGGGTTTTGCGAAAAACGATGACGGCAAAGGATCATCAATAATCTGCACTCGTACGGAATATCCAAAATAATTCGGCGCCTGGTTCGCCACCTCCTGCGCCACACGAACCGCGATATTTGTCGCTTGCGATTTTGATGGATGATATGCAACAACGCTCATCACACCGGTTCCAGGCGAAACAGATGTTTCAACCGTGTCCTCCCAAAGCGCTCGCTTCTTTGCCACATCTTCCGGAAAATATGACTCATCCACCGTTTCGCTTGCAACGACCGTGTTATAGAAACTGGTTGTTAAAATCACCTGCCCCAAATTCTGCGCAATCCGTTCGGTTGATTTTACGGCGGTATACGGATCAACCCCGGCCACGTTTGTCTGCGTAATCAACAACCGAACCGTAGAGGAATACCGAAGAGGCTGAAGAAGTGAAAACCCGACCGCCAGCACCAAGCCAACGAGAGACGCGGCAACAAGGTACCTCCATGATCGGATATAAATCCGTGTTAAATTTGGTGATGACATGTTCCTCCTTTTTTGAACTCTATTCAATTACATCACTCGTAACCTGCGTTCCGAGCGTAACCAGAATCGTTAACTCTTCTCCACCCCGCAGAATCCGAAATGTGACATCACTCCCGGGCTGAAATTCTGCAAGCAACTCTCCCAAATCCGCCGTTCCGTCCAGAATATCACGTTCGACCTGGAGAATCACATCGTCCACACGAATGTCAGCGTCCGACGCGGGGCTGTTTCGATCAACCGAAAGCACGATTGCGCCACGCTGTGGAAGATCTTCACGGTCACCGTCGATTCGCCAATCTGAAAGATCGCGTACCGTTGCCCCAAGCTCCGCATGTCGAATCTCGCCATTAGACAGCAAAGAAGCGAACGACGTTGAAATGGTGCCGGACGGAATCACCTGCGCCATTTCGCCATCCCCACGTACGAGCCCCAGCAACGCGCCACGCGGATCCCAAAGCGCTGAACCAAGCTCCGCCTCATCCGCACGTGAGACAACCGTCAGATATCGATACGAACGCTCGGAAGATTGAGAAGTCGGGAGCCCGTGCACTCGTGTCCGATATACGATCGCCGGACGAAACGCGTGGCCCTCTGCCTCCAACCAAGCCTCCGCGCCCTGAGACAAGCTCTCGGTATTTCCAAAAACCGGCGAGGTTAAATCTTGCGCATCCACTTTTACAAAGGCCGTTCCATTCAATGAATCAAAAACAAATTGTTCTGGGGTATACGGCGTATCATCAATCCACACGGTGAGTGCGCCCGGTTCACGATTTTCCACAACCTCCGCCGCCGTCACAAGCCAGCCGTCTGACGTTAACGAAACGGCACGGCCAATTTCATCTTCCGGATCAACGCTACGCAGAACCGCCGTTGCACCGCGTTTTTTGAGCGTGATGACCCCAATGGCGCTCGCGCGCTCCAAAAGCGGTTTCGGAGGTACAAGAAACGGGTCGCTCTCCGGTTCAATTTTTACAAACACAGGCCCTTGCGGAGTGGATGTTGCCGTTGGTGTTTCTTGAACAACAGTCCGTGACGGAAGAAAGTACGAGGTTACACCACCACTGATTCCGCCGGCGAGTGCGCCGACCAAAATCGCCACGACGAGCTCGCGACGATCTGCAGATTTCCGTGATGCCATAAAAGTAGTATACCGCAATTAGAGCCACGACGCCGTACCTGTGACCAATACGAATAAACTCGCGGCGATCGCGCCCTCAATCCACGCCTGTTTACGAGACGGTTTCGGTTCGTACATATACCGACGTACGCGGAGAGTCGCAGATAAAATGAGCGCAGCAAGCACACCTTGGACCGGCATGGTGAGCGGGAGAAAAATACCGAGCACACCCACGTGCAGCCCGGCGAGGCCACCCACAAACATCCAAATTCGATTCGCCTGCTTTGTTGCCCCCGGATGCCCGGTTGTCCGAAACAACAGCACGCCAAGGAGCGTCGCACCAAGGACATGAAGAAAGCGGTTGCTGTGCAAGAAAATAAGAAGCCCCGTTGAGGTTGCTGCGGCGTACCACATAACAATCGGAACGTAGGCAATATGCAATCGGGAGATTCCATTCACCGGGTAACGAGTTGGAACATAGACATGCAAAAACAACATCTCGAGTGAGAAATACGAAGCAAGCGCAGCAAGGACAATCACGATCCACGGCGCAATGTCACCCTCCAAAAGAAGCAATGAAAATGCGAGAGAAGAAAGGAGGAGGAACGCCGGCGCCATCTTTTCAAGCATGTTCCCCAAATGAAGACGCCCCCACCCAATGACAAGCGCGGCAAGCGGAAGTGCGGCCACACCAATAAGAACGATCCACGGGTACGCCAAGGGATATCGAAGCTGTTCCCGAAAAACCACGATTTGAAGCGCGGCAACCACAAAAGGAAGAATTCGGAAAAAAAGAATCATGCTACTTTCACCTACCGTACCTCGCGAGCAAAGACCGTAATACTCCCCTCGCGAAGCTCAATGTCCGTAAAGTCGATCTCATCCAACTGGATGACCCACGTGCCAAAATCACGTGAAAAAACAGATCCAGCTAAGCGCGTTCCAAGCGCCGGGTGAATCGGATAATCTCCAATTCGGATGGACGCGGTCCGAAAACGAACACCTCCGTCGCGGATATACGGGACAAAAAGACCCTGAAAATCCAGGCGCATTCCATCACGCAGAAGCCGTGCTGTAAATTCGACGCCACTCGGATGAATGGCGACTTGAGAATTTTCCACCTCCCATTCTCCGCCACGCACAGCTGTTGATGCTGAATCGCTGATCGCTCCCGTTACCTCCGACTCGGTAAGATATAAACGGAAAGGTGACTCACCGGCTGCAATTGATTCCACCAAACGTTCCCCGGCACGCTCTCGAAGCTCATCTCCGGTCACCTTCGCCGCAGGAACCTCACGACTTACACGCGGCCCATGATAAAAACGTGAAAGAACAGGAACCTCATAAAAACCGGTTTTCACAAAAGCAAACAGTAGGAGAGCGGCCAAAAAAACGATGACAAGTACAAACACCAGCCCAACGCTAACGGCGTTTTTGCCAACCTTTGGTTTTACGGGCGTTGAACCCTGATCCACAGGGCTCTGTCCAACGGGCTTACCCGGAGCCGCGTTACTTCCATTCATGATGATAAACCTCGTTCAGGATAACCGAGATTGCCGTTGCAACCGGAATAGCAAGCAGAGCCCCAACCACGCCAAAGAGTTTCGCTCCAATCAAAAGCGCCACGATGCTGATAAGCGGATTGAGCCCCACGGCTTTCTGCATGAGCTTTGGCACAATCACCTGATTCTCAAGCTGTTGAATGACAACCACCAAAATCAAAGCGAGAAGCGCAGTGAACGGCGAGATGCTGAGCGCAACAATCACAATTGGAATTCCGCCAAGAATAGGACCAAGATACGGAATGAATTCGGTAAAACCCGCGAAGAGCGCCAAAGCAAGCGCGCCAGGCAGCCCAAGAAACAGGAGGCCGATGAAATACAAGACGCCGATCAAAAAACTCAATGCCAACTGACCGGTCAGCCACCGCCCGATTTTTTCTTCAACATGTGACAGTAGCTTCGCGATGAAGTCCTGATATTTTTTTGGAACGAGGTTGTGGAACGCGCGCACCGCATCCTTTTCTTCCGCAACCATATAAAACGCCATCACAAGAACCACGGCGAGTCCGGCGAGTCCACCAAACACTTCCAAGAGTGTCCCATACAAGCCTTCAGCGGCAGACGAAAACTGAGATTGGAGCGCGGCGATATTGGATGCCAAATTTCCGGTTAAGATGGAGTCAAAAGAGAACGCCGCCAAAAATTCGTTTAACGAACCTTTCACGTACTGCGCCACACCAAAGGTTTCTGCAAGCTGGCCGAGCTGTGGAATGAGCGTTGGAATGATGAGTGCAAATGACGCGGCGAGAAGGCCAAAGAGGAACAGATAAATCAAAATAACCATGACGCCCTTCGGGATCTTGTACTTCGATCCCCACCGAACCGCCGGGTGCATGAGCGCCGCCAAAAAGAGCGCGACGATCAAAAGCGCGAGGATATCGCGAACCAGCCACAAAAACCACAGTGCGATCAACACGCCGATCACCTTCAAGACCGTGGAGGTTTTAATAGTAACGCTACGCTCGGCAGATGAGGCCATGGAAAAATTATAACACAAAAAATAGGTGCGTTTCTTTCATTCCTCCCCTATTCGTTATACGATCTACTCGGTATGAAGCCCTACGCGGAAAACCGACGAGCGCGATACGACTACGAAATCCTCGAAACCTTCGATGGCGGCTTAGTGTTGCTTGGCCATGAAGTGAAGTCGATTCGCGAGGGGGGCGCAAACCTTGCCGGCGCGTACTTAAGCCTCTCCGAAGGTGAGCTGTGGCTCAAGCACGCCAAAATCAGACCCTATAGCAAGGCGGGGAATATTACGGATTACGATCAAGAGCGCGAACGCAAGGTACTTGTGACGCACAAGGAAATCGAAGAAATCATTGGAAAAACGAGCCAAAAGGGCTTGACACTTGTGCCACTTTCGTTGTATCCTCGCGGCCGTCACATCAAGCTCTCTTTTGCGCTTGCGCGCGGGCGCAAAACCCACGATAAGCGCAGTAAAATAAAGAGGAAGGATCTTGATCGTGAAATCCGCACAGCGCTGCACTAGCTGCACGAATTTGAATGACTTTGCGAGGCGTAGCCGAGCAAGGCGCAGCGAGCCGCTGGGGCACGAGTCGGCACCGCAAGGTGAAGACGAAGTGCAAGGCGGCGGAAGCGAGCATGGGGATGCCGAGCTTTGACGGATCGTTGCTTTTACAACCTGCAGGCCAAGTGTGAGGTCACTTGCAAACAACCTCAAACACAGACAACTGCCAACGTCTTGAACAAGGTGAAGGCCACGGTCGCTCACGCGTTCCGTGCACCGGCACCTGCTATGGTACTCGCATAAGTCGCGTACCCGATCGCCCGTCGCGCGCTCAACGCCTCGGGATCGATCGTCATTATTTGAGCTCGGAAGTGCGTCGTCGCATCTGACACACTTCGACATCGGCACGATGCGTACGGATTCGGCTCTTGTCCGTTCGTCCACCGAATCCTGACACGCCTTGAACGGACCAAGCCTGTGAATGACGGTTTTAGGAGTCCGATTCGGACGGGGGTGCGACTCCCCCCATCTCCACCACCGAGCTCAGCTCGGTTTCGAATGAATCTTGGGCGAAGCTCAGCTTCGCAATTCATGAGAGACGGAGCGATACATGAGAGCGAGGTGAGGCCAGCTCAGCTAGCCCAATCACCTACGCAAACTCGACCCACCCAATACATACATCATGCGAATCCATTACCGACGTCGATCAAAACCCCAAAATACGGGAACCCAATATCGTGCAAACGATCGTATTCGCGTACCCGAGGTGCGCGTGATCGATGATGAAGGCAACATGCTTGGTGTGATGTCAACGGACAAAGCAAAGGCAATGGCACGTGAACGCGAGATGGATCTTGTAGAGGTCTCACCAAAGGCTCAGCCTCCGGTGTGTAAAATCTTGGATTACGGCGCGTTTAAATATCAGAAGGAAAAGGAGATGCGCCAGCAAAAGGCAAAAGCCAAAAAAGTAGAGGTAAAAGGCATCCGACTTTCGGTCAAAATGGGCGACCATGACCGCAATGTTCGCCTGCAAAAAGCCCGCGAATTCTTGAAAGCCGGCCAAAAGCTGAAGATCGAAATGATCCTCCGCGGACGCGAAAAAGCGCACGGGGACTTGGCACAACAGCGAATTCGTGATTTCATTGCAGCACTTGAAACCGAAAACCCCCTGTTCGTTGAACAGGATGTAAAGCGCCAGGGCGGAAACGTGTCGGCGATTGTCGGTCCAAAAACAAGCTAAGTATGAAAACGAAGACACGAAAAGCACTCGCAAAACGAGTCAAAATGACCAAAACCGGGAAGCTCCTGAAGCGCTACGGCGGACAGGATCATTTCAATTCCCGCGATTCCGGAAACATCACCCGGAAGAAGCGCCGCGACAAAACCGTCTCCAAGGCGTTCATGAAGAATATTAAGCAGTTGATCGGATAAATATGCCGCGAGTTAAACGAGGGACACAACACACCAAGCGCCGCCGCAATATCCTTGCGCGGACAAAGGGCATGAAGTGGGGCCGCAAGTCCAAGCTCCGTCTTGCGCGTGTCGCATCATTGAAAGCCGGTGCATACGCCTACCGCGACCGCCGCAACAAGAAGCGCGTGATGCGCCGTTTGAGCCAGATCCGGATCAACGCCGCTGTGCGTGGACTTGGAACAAGCTACTCACGCTTCATCCATGATTTGAAAACCAAGAACGTTGAATTGGATCGTAAGGTGCTGTCACAGATTGCACAAAAATACCCGAACGTCTTTGAAAAGATCGTAAAGGGATAACGAGAAAAAACAACACCATCCAAGACGAGCGAAACCCGCTCGTTTTTGGTATACTTTGGGCAACAATATTATGACAGCACGCTTTGATGGAAACGCCGCCGTGGCTTTAGACCACACTGCGGAAAACCCGTGGCGCCAAGCCGCCGAACAACCTGCAGAGAACCCGTGGAGATCTGAAGCCGAGGTTTCGCCCGCAGAGAACCCGTGGCGAGAAACGGCAAAGATGGGTGCGCGAGCGGAATCCGTCGTCACCGAAGTTCCGGAGCGAAAGAAACCGGCAACGCCAGACGCGGAGCGTGCTGCGGAGCCGAAAGTGATCATCCAAGAAAAACAGGAAAATCTTGACGACGCGAAACGGCAAGAGATTATGGATCGGATCAGTGGCACGTCGCTTAAAAAACTCCAAGACCGTTCCAACACAGAGCGCCAGCTCACCAACGACATCGTTCACCGCATGAATGTGGATCTTGCACGCGGTGCGGCAGATGAAAATCGGATGCAGCATTACCGGAATGAGCTGGCGGACCTTCGCGATCGAATTGAAGAGTTGCAAGAACAAGCTCGAAATACAGATCCACGTTGGAAGAACGAAACAAATCTTGTTCTTTCCGAGAACCACGAGTCCCTCCGCAAAATCAGCACCGCCCTCAAAGCGACCATGATGGAAACGGAGGATGCGGCACGAGCCATTGCGCCAATTACACCAGCCGTTGAAATTCAACAAGAAGCACAACCTTCGAAAGATCTAGAAAAAGAAATTACACAAAAATACGGAGCGGATCCGGAAACACTCCGCGCGGGCGGCGGCCCGTTCTTGAAACGGACGCTCTTTAACTTCCGTCACTGGCTCGCCGGAAAAACGAACCAGGAATCCGAATATGATACGTATCGCGCCGCAAAAAATCGGGAGGAATCTCGAAGGCAAAAAGAAGCTCCGACAAAACAAGATGTCCCACCGCCACCCAAGTGGCTTAATGAATCCGCGCACGCTGTAGAACAGCCGATGACCATTGATCGCGCCAAATCGCTTGTTCGTCATTCCGATACGCTTTGGGAAGAATCAAAAAATCGTTTCGACAAGAATGTTCAGGCGGTCGGCGCCATGATGCAGATGGCGAGCAAGTATGGAATTCGATCCGGGCAAGGGGCTGCGACCGACTTTATTCTACTTATCGGTAAATACATCGACGTCCGCGACAATCTTTTGGACAAAGAGCGCGCCGATGCCTTGCACGACGACGTTATTAAGGTCGCGCGAGCGCTACGGATGAAAACCAACTCCCTCCTCCAGCAGTCGCTTTCACAAGGGACCAGCCGGATGCAACGCCCGGCTCGATCAATTGGCCGGCGGCAGAACATTCGCGCCGCACAGCGCCGCCGCTGGAAAACCTGACCCCCATTCTTTAAGATACTACTTACTACTCGCTACTAACCACAAACTAAACATATGCCTAAATTCGAAGGAGGCGCCGCCCGAAAAATGGAAGCCGCGCCAAAAGAAGAAAAAGCGCCGGAGTCTGGACCTCGTCCGGTTGAAGAAGATGTTGATGTCAGTGAATTCGATGAAGAACCTGACGCTGTTGACGTTGACGTCAGTGAATTCGATGAGGAGCCAAACGCCGTAGACGTGGATGTCAGTGAATTCGATGAAGAACCTGACGCTGTTGACGTTGACGTCAGTGAGTTTGACACCGGCATGGTTCCAAAGCCGCTCACCGCGGAACAGATGACGACCTCGCCGGAAAAAGTAAAAGAATATGCCGAGAGCCGGATGATGGGGATTGGGGAAGCCAACACATACGTTAATGCGGAAAAACTCTGGGACGAATACAGTCCTAAATTCAATGCAACGCTTGCCGACAAACCACAGCTCATCCAGTCAATCAGCTCGGCTGTTGAAAAGTACAACGTGCAAAAGGCAGATCCAACCGCGGAATTCGTCCTCCTCATGGCGAAGTATAAAGAGTTGGAAAAAGCGGGTGCGGAGAAAAAGGCAAACGAGCTTCGAAGAGATCTTCTAGAAATCGCCACGGAGATCGGCATCAGTCCGAGCGGACATTTGGAAGAACTTGCAAAAGATAAGGAACCCGTGGATACGGACTATGAACGCGCGAAGAAACTTGTCCCACATTATGGCCGGATTGAAGAAATGCTGAATGAAGTGGGCGCCGAAGACCCATCATCCTTCGTGAAACTGATCGGTGAATATCTGGACATGAAGAACAATGCAGGTCTCGAAGACAAGGCAAAAGAAGTTGAGGAAAAAATCATGTCTACAGCTTCGGAGCTTGGAATCGAAAACAACGCGCTGCTCCAGCAAGCCATGGCAAGCAAGAAGAAGTCGCGTAAAGCCAAACAAGAAGAAATCGGGTAAG
The DNA here is from genome assembly GCA_050303655.1 of Patescibacteria group bacterium. GTDB lineage: Bacteria > Patescibacteriota > Patescibacteriia > 2-12-FULL-60-25 > 2-12-FULL-60-25 > JANLIO01. Next base: position 10,804 of record JBNLCE010000013.1, read on the forward strand.
GATAGAAACAAAAAACAGGATCGAATTGATCCTGTTTTTTTATTGGAAATCATTTTCGATTTTGGATCTCTTCGAGAAGCCCCTCAATAAACGCCTCCTTGGTGAGCGACTCTTGTTCCTCTTTTCCGTAGCGACGGACCATGAACTCTCCCCCATCGATCTCTTTATCCCCAAGCACCAACATCACCGGCACCTTGTCCTTTTCCGCTCCGCGAATCTTTTTCCCGACAGACTCGGCCGTGAGATCCATCTGAGCGCGTACGCCTTTTTCGCGAAGCTCGTTGGCAAACTTCTCGGCAAACTCATGATGTCGGTCGGCAACCGGAAGCAAACGCACCTGTTCCGGAGACATCCACAGCGGGAACGCGCCGGCATGGTGCTCAATGAGGATTGAAAGAAATCGCTCGATGGAACCCATGATTGCGGCATGGATCATTACAATCCGCTCGCGGTCAGACTCCTCGTTGATGCAGAAAAGATCAAACCGCTCCGGAAGGTTCATGTCGAGCTGAATCGTCGCCACCTGCCACGTACGGCCAATGGAGTCTTTTGCAAGAAAATCGATCTTCGGGCCATAAAACGCCGCTTCGCCCGGAGCCTCTGTTGCGGTAACACCTTTTTCCTGCACAAGGCCGCGAAGCGCATCTTCCGACTTCTTCCACACCTCTGGCGAGCCAAGATAGTTTTCAGGATGCTCCGGATCGTGGAATGAAAGGCGGACGTCGAGTTCTTCAAAACCAACGGCTTTATAAAACGCTTCTATAATCTCCCACACCTTCAGCATCTCTTCCTTCACCTGTGAGGCGCGGCAAAACACGTGCGCATCATCCTGCGTAATACACCGCACACGAGAAAGCCCCTGCAATTCCCCGGACTGCTCGTCGCGGTACACCATTGTGGTGTTTGCATAACGCTGCGGCATGTCGCGGTAGCTCTGAAGGCGTCGCGCAAAAATCTGCGTGTGATGCGGACAGTTCATCGGCTTCATGGCGAAGAGATGGTCTTCCCGCGTCTTAATCTTAAACAACTCATCTTTAAACTTCTCCCAGTGTCCACTCGTTTCGTAGAGATCTTTCTTTGTGATGTGGGGGATCTCCACGCGCTCATACCCCTTTGCCTTTCGCAGCTGCCACACAAAATCATCCAGCACATTGCGCAAGAGCGTGCCTTTTGGCGTCCACAGCGGCAGTCCAGGGCCAACGAGTTCGGAAAAAACAAAGAGATCCAACTGTGCACCAAGTTTGCGATGATCTCGCTTCTCCGCTTCCGCAAGCATGTGAAGATGTGCGTCGAGCTCTTCCTGCGTATCAAAAGCCAAGCCATACAGACGCTGCATCTGCGGATTCTCCGCATTCCCGCGCCAATATGCACCCGCAATTTTCGTGAGCTTCCACACGCCAATTTGAGACGATCGCTCCACATGCGGGCCGCGGCACAGATCCACAAAATCACCCATGCGGTAGATAGAGATGACGGTCGGATTCTCCGGATCCAAATCACCTGCCTCTTCGTCGGACAGCTTTGTGGTGCCGCGCTCTTTCAAATCCTTCAAAAGTTCCAGCTTGTAATCCTGCCCACGCTCCTTAAAAAGTGCGATCGCGTCGTCAATGCTCAATTCCTCGCGCATAAATTCAAGATCCTCTTTTTGAATCTTGTGCATCTCCTTGATGATCTTCTTCTGATCCTCCGGCGTCACCGGACGGCCGATATCAATGTCGTAATAAAATCCGTTGTCGATAACCGGTCCGACACCAAACTTCGCCTCCGGAAAGAGGCGGCTAATTGCGGCGGCCATCACATGCGCCGCGCTATGACGTTTTGTTTCAATTGGAAATTCCATATTTTCTACTGGCAAAGAAATCAAAGCCTGGATGATGGTGAATCGTGGAGACACTCGCCCGCAATACGGCGAAGCCGATGAGGACGAGTGGACTTCGCGATTCTGGCACGTAGGCTGTCGCGGAATCTACTGGATCACGATCTCGATTTTTCCGGACTGCTTGGGAAGCGATCGCGACCACGAAGGTCGAAGTTGAATGTCCACAAACTCCGCACCCGGAACATCCAGAATCTTGGACGTTGCCTCCCCAATCGTCAACCCCGAAATACTCTCGGGCGAAAGGAGCGGGCTCTGCTCGGTCAAACGCGAGGCCGCCTGGGCAAACACAGACATCCGCGCTGTGCGTATGTCGGTATCCACGTTTTCAAGCGTAAAGACGACTTTTGCAGGATCAAAGTCGACCAATTCACGCCCTTCGGGCAAACGCTCCTTCAATTTTGTGCGCACCAACGCCTCCATATCCGCGCGCTGATAAAACACGGCCGTTACATTCAACTTCACCTGCGCAAGAAACGCGTCAGTCTTTTGTCCGGCACTCACATTCGTCTTTTCCTCCACCTCCTCAACAACATACACCCCCATCCAGCATCGTGACGGGTCATTGCATGAGTCTTCAAACTCCGTGTCTGGAATCCCGGCTTCTGCCGCAAGCGTCATCTTGGCCGACGAAAGAACGTCCGACTCAAGCGTTTGAAGTGCGTTTTGAATATCCTGCTCCCCAACCGCCACAACAGATGATTCCTGCCCTTCAAAATCCACCAACGCCTCAGCAGTAAT
>JBNLCE010000014.1:0-11552 GCA_050303655.1 Patescibacteria group bacterium
TGACCGGCACCACGGTGCTGGAAGACGGGAAGACGTTCCTGCTCAACACTGAGCACAACGGCGGAATCGAAATCCCGCCGGGTGAAGTCAGCTACCCGCTCCGCGTATGGGCCAAGCTCGCCCCCGTGCTCTCAAGCACGGCAGCGAACAACGCCTGGCACGGAGTTCCGCGAAGCGGCCACACGCCGTCGCTCACATTCGTGAGCTACACGGACGTGGACGAAGCTGAGTGGGAGACCTGCATCGAGCCGGCGAATCCGATGGTCGTGCGCAAGAGCAAGCCGACCGTCACCAAGATAAGCCTCCCGTCGACCACGCTCCTCAACGGGGAGCAGGAGCTCATGAAGTTCAATGTCTCGAGCGACCAAGCCGGAGCCGTGGGACTTCACCAAATCGGCTTCGTGTACGCGAAGTCCGGGAGTTTCAGTATCGAGCAGCTTCGTCTGTACAAGGGCTCACAAATGGTTCTGTTCTCCGCGTACGACATCGTGGTCTGCCCGGGGAACGGCCCCTGCAACGCGGGTGCGGACATTGCTCCAAGCTCGTCCACGGGCAGGCTCTACGTATGCTGGACCAACGAGGAGATCATCACGGGGTCGGGATGGGTCTACACCATCCGTGGTACCAACGCGGGCGTCCAAACGGGTGCAACGATTACGTTCTCGCCACTGCGGACTGATCCGCAGTCGTCTCCGCTGCTGGATCAAATCGCAACAACGGGGGAAATCTCGCTCGCGATCGGCGAGACGTACTACATTCCCAAGAAGGGGCTGGAGGATGGCCCGGAAGACGCACCGTACTCCGGAGCAACCGACTTCCTTCTGTGGTCGGACCTGTCCGAGATCCCGCACACCGGGTGGACGGGACAAGACTCCTCGCACGATTGGATCCCGGATCTGTGGATCCTGGATCTCACTCAGTCACAAAGCCTCGCGCTGTGACACTTGGGCCCCGCTGGAATACATCTGGCGGGGCTCTTCTTTTTTCCACGCAAATCGCAGTCCGCGCTATACTCATTTTATGCCACAGGGACATAAACAGAGTACAAACGAGCTCGCCAAAATCTTTTATGAATTCAGCGCATGGGAGACGATGAAGAATTCGCGCTTCAAACCGCGCGCGTATGAACTTGCATCCGAATCCATCACCGCACTCGGCGATGATGTACGCGACACGTGGGAAAAAGGCGGCGTAAAAGCTCTCAAAGAACTCCCAGGCATCGGCCAGAGCATTGCTGAAAAAATTGACGAGTTCTTTTCAACCGGAAAGATCAAAGAATACGCGGCCATGAAAAAGAAGTTCCCAGTGGATATGTGGGAGCTCTCGCAAATCGAGGGAATCGGCCCAAAACACATCAAAGATCTCTACACACATTTGAAGGTCAAAAATCTCACAGACCTGAAGCGCGCGCTCCAAAAAAAGAAACTGCGAACACTTAAAGGCTGGGGCGAAAAAAGCGAGGAACGAATCAAACACGCGCTTGGGCTTTTAAAAAAATCGAGTGGACGGATGCTTTTAGGTTCTGTGCTGCCGATTGCCGACGAGATCATCAACGAACTCAAAACGATAAAAGGCGTAAAGCGATGCGTGTATGCCGGATCTCTCCGGCGCATGCAGGAGACGGTGGGTGACATTGATCTTCTCGCGACAAGCTCCAACCCCGAAGCAGTCATGGACGCGTTCGTAGGTCTGCCGCAGGTTCAGTCCGTACATGAACATGGGAAGACGCGAAGCATGGTGCGGCTCAAAATCGGACTCGATGCCGACCTTCGTGTGGTACCGGACGACGTTTTTGGCGCGGCACTGCAATATTTCACGGGCGACAAACGGCACAACGTCCTCGTGCGTGAATATGCGATCTCCAAAAAGATGTCGCTAAATGAGTACGGGCTCTTCAAGGGCAAAAAACTCCTCGCCGCAAAAACCGAAGCCGCGGTGTACAAAAAATTAGGGATGGCAACGCCTCCGCCGGAAATTCGCATTGGCGGGGACGAAATCGAAGCCGCAAAAAAGAAAAAACTTCCAAAGCTCATTCCGTACGGGAGTGTAAAGGGTGATCTGCAGGTTCAAACCAATTGGACGGACGGAAACGCTTCTATCGAAGAAATGGTGCGCGCTGCAAAAGACGCTGGACTTTCGTACATCGCCGTGACCGACCACACAAAAGCGCTTGCGTTCATTGGCGGATTGGATGAAAAAAAATATGCCAAACAGCGGAAAGAGATCGAGAAGCTCCGTAAAAAATTCCGCGGGTTTGGGATCCTCAAGGGAACGGAATGCGACATTCGTAAAGACGGTTCGCTCGATTTAAAAGACAACGCACTCGCAAAATTAGACTGGGTTGGGATCTCTGTCCATTCTGCGTTCCGACTCTCACGAAAAGAACAAACCGCGCGCGTGGTAAAGGCCATGTCTAACCCGCACGTAGATTGTCTATTCCACCCAACCGCGCGGCTGATCGGTAAACGCGAGCCGATCGATATCGACATGGACGACGTGATTGCTGCGGCAAAGAAGTATCGCGTGGCACTTGAGATTGACGCCTTTCCCGACCGCTCCGACCTCCGCGATATTCACGTTCGTGCGGCGGTCCAAGCCGGTGTGAAACTCGTCATCAACACAGACGCGCACGATCCGTTGCACTTCCAATTCATCAAGCTCGGTGAAGCGATTGCGCGCCGCGGATGGGCTTCGTCGTCGGACATTTTGAACACAAAATCCCACAAACAACTTCTCGCATACCTTGCCAAAAAACGGTAGATATCATTATGTAGCACTATGACCTGCGCTACACGCATCCGCACACGTATCGCCATTCTTTGTGGCGGACTGTCTAATGAACGAGAAGTTTCCCTCCTTTCTGGAAAGGAAGTTTTTAATAATCTAGATCGGACACGATACATCCCAACTCTCATTGAAATACTTCGGGATGGCGAATGCGTAATCCTCGAAACAGACAATGCTCATTCTGAACAGAAAACGTTTGGCATACCTCCCTACGGCAATCTTGGAGAACTAAAAAAATATGCGGACGTTGTATTCAATGCACTCCACGGAACGTTCGGGGAGGATGGACGAATTCAGTCGCTGCTGGAAATACTCGACATCCCATACACCGGCTCAGGCGTGCTTCCAAGCGCGCTCGCCATGAATAAGGAGAAGACATTTTCTTTCTTAAGAAACGAAGATATTCCATTCCCCAAAACAGTTACCCTTCGCAAGGATCAACTGCCCTCACTGCAAATCAAAAGCCTCCCGCTCCCCTCCGTCGTAAAACCAAACTGTTCCGGATCGAGCATAGGAGTAGCCGTAGTATCTTCACACGATCAACTTCATAGGGCGATTCACGATGCCCTACAGGAAGACAACACCATTCTGGTGCAGGAATACATACAGGGTAAGGAATTAACGTGTGGAGTACTGGGGAATGCGGACGATCCCGAGTCCATACAAGCGCTTCTACCTGTAGAAATCATTTTTGATGATGCATTTTTTGACTATCGAGCAAAGTATGATTCAGAAAAAACGGAGGAAATTTGCCCAGCGAAAATTAGCCCCGCGCTCACAAAAAAGATTCAAGAACTCGCGAAACAGGTGCATACACTTCTTGGGTGTCGCGGACTCACACGCTCCGACTTTATTCTGAAAGGTCACACTCTATACTTCTTAGAGATTAATACGCTTCCCGGCTTAACAGAAAAAAGTCTTTGTCCAAAAGAAGCACGGGCTGCAGGCATGCCCATGATGGACTTTCTGACACGGCAAATTGAACTCGCAAGAACGTAGTTGAAAGGTCTCAACACAAAATCCTACAAACAACTTCTCGCATACCTTGCCAAAAAGCGAAAAACATCCCGATGAGGATGTTTTCAATGTGGTAGGCGAGGTGGGATTTGAACCCACACGGGATTGCTCCCAAAGGATTTTAAGTCCTTCGCGGTTACCTGATTACGCCACTCGCCCTTGTCGCTTTTTCATATTTCTTCCTCGATGTGTCGGCTGCAAACTGTGGCAATTAGGACACAAAATTCGCAAATTGTCCAGCCTGTTATCACGACGATCTCCATTTATGTGATCCAATTCCAAGGGGAGTCTACCATCCGAAGACCGCTCTGCCCATCCACAAAGCTGACACGACTTTGGCATTACATTTTCTTTCCACAATCTCCGCTTCAATAAATGACTTTGATAGCTTGAATCTCTCGTGAGGATCTTAGCCAATGACTTTGGTGCCACCGTGGGTTTTGTTGAACCTTTTCTCCTGAGATAACTACTAAAAATCCCTGACGTAATGCCAGGGATTTTTTCTTGTCTGATATGCGCGATTAGACACGCTCCGCCGTGAACTCAATCACCATAAACACCGTGTCCTCAACTCCGGCAACAAACGGAACCTCCGGAATTGTGATTCCAAAGTCTCTATACTTCACCGATCCGGTGGCACGCACCTCAACGGTCCCCTCATCCGTAAACATCGCCTCAACGTCAAACGATACCGGCTTTACTTCACCTGCGATTTTTAAATTCCCAAGCATGGTGAATACAATCTTCTCATCGGTTTGAACGCCACCCGACAAATTCAGTACCTGCTTTGGAGCAAAGGCGATGTATTCATTCGCATCATCCTCCGATTTCAAAATAAACCGGCGCATCATGTTGTTACGATTTTCTTCCGGCGTCTCAAGCGTCCGCGCGTTTACGAGAATCTTCCCAAAAGATGACGCCGACAAATCCTCTTCATCCAAACGAAAACTTCCCGATACATCCTCCGTTGCTCCAATGACCGTAATCTTTTCACCGCGCAACACTTCACCAATACGAAATTCCGCGTTCCCGGATGTAATTTCGTACTTCGTATGCGCCTCATTCTCCTCCACCGTCATACCGTCATCTTCCATCTTGGTGCCGTCATCTTCCATCATGGCATCCGGCGTTTCACTCGGCCCTTTCGTTGGGCGCGTCGCGTACAAATAAAACCCACCTCCAAGGAGGATGAGAATCAGCACCAAAAGTGATACTTTTTTAGACATAAACGTTGGATATAAAATGAATCATGAACACGGCGATCTTAGCCCAAAAGGGTGACGAATGAAAGCGCCTGGGCTAATCTAGGTTCGATATGGAAGAACGGCTTACAACCCCAACACTCCGTGAGGAAGACCGCGGCGTCGATGTATCACTTCGTCCAAAAACACTCGCGGATTTCATCGGCCAACCCAAAATCAAGGAAAACCTCTCCGTTTTTTTGGAAGCTGCAAAAGGTCGGGGAGAACCCTGCGAGCACGTTCTACTCTACGGGCCGCCGGGGCTTGGGAAGACGACCCTCGCGCACGTCATCTCGAATGAGATGGATGCCACAATTCACGTCACGAGCGGGCCGGCGCTGGAACGCGTGGGTGATCTTGCCGCGATCCTCACAAACCTCGAAGAAGGCGACGTGCTGTTCGTGGATGAAATCCATCGCATGAACCGTTCTATCGAAGAGGTGCTCTACCCGGCCATGGAAGATTTTGCACTCGACATCGTGATCGGAAAGGGGCCGACCGCACGCACGCTCCGCATGGATTTGAACCGCTTCACACTCATCGGTGCCACCACACGCATGTCACTTCTCTCCGCGCCGTTCCGTGACCGATTTGGCGCGATCCATCATTTAAACTTCTACGGTGAGGATGAAATGCGGAGCATCGTACGACGTAGTGCCACACTTCTGGACATTCCCATCGACGAAGATCCCGCACGCATCATTGCCACCCGCTCCCGGCGAACACCTCGTATTGCCAACCGGCTTTTAAAACGCGTCCGCGACTATGCGCAGGTCCGCGCCGACAATGTTCTTTCTCCGGAAACGGTTGGAACGGCGCTCGACAAACTTGAAATTGACCCGCGCGGGCTGGATGAATCCGACCGACGCACGCTTCGTGCGATTATTGAAAAATTTAATGGCGGCCCCGTCGGCATCACAACGCTTGCCGCAGCCACTGCGGAAGATGTCACGACACTCGAAGAAGTGATCGAGCCGTTCCTCCTGCAAGAAGGACTGCTTGAACGCACGCCACGCGGCCGCATTGCCACCGAACACGCATACACGCACCTTGGAATCAAGAGCTAAGCAACTCCGCCGGCGCGGGCAACCTCCCCAAGTTGCGCCTTTCGCTGTTTTTCCGCCAAATCCAAAATCACCTTTGCCACCCGGTTCGGATCCGGCACTTGTTCAAATTCAAAACGCTGTGTTTCGCCCGCCGTTTGCACATGTACATCGCCGTAATCAAACATCGTCTGCAGCATACCGTGCACTTCCGCCGTTACATCCTGAACACGAAAAAGGCGGAGCTCGGAAACGGTTCGTGCAAAAAGACCGTGCTGTTCAATGTTTAAAATCCGCTGGTCTGTCACGATCCATGTGTCGAGGTAATAATCGAGATAGTGCTGGTACAAAAAGAGCCAGGCGAACAGAAAAAAGATGGAAAGCCCCATCACAAAGAGCGGTGTAAAAATCGGGGAGTCAAAAAACCGCGGATTTCCAAAACGAACGCCAACATACGCCAAGGGAGGCAGAATGATGACAAGAAACGTTGAGATCCCGAGTGAGATCAGCTCAAACCAATGCCGCCGTAACACGAGAATGATTTTTTCATCCGGACTCCCGCCTGGCAGCTTATTGAGTTCGATCATAGGGAAATGTAAGGGGAAGGGGTGACTGCTCCGCCGAACCGAAAAATCTGGTTCCAGTCTACAGTCATGAAATACAAAATGGTTAATATAAGGGCAACCGCCGCAACCCCCATAAAGAGCGCGGTCGAGACCGTTGCGCCGGAACCGCGGATCGCATACTTCCTTGCTTGATGCACGGTCAAAATAGAGGCAACAAGAAATACCAACATGAAGAGCGCCCAAACTGCCAGAAAAATCGCAAGGGGGATTCGCATGGTTCAATTATAACAAACTACTGATATGCGCGGCGAAGCTCCGTTCCCTGATAAAAATGTTTCAAAATATCTTGGTAAAGCGCCCCGTCTTTTGACGCCATGTACAACGCGCCGCGAGCGGACATCCCGACTCCGTGACCCCACAATGTTTGCCCGATATCATGCGGCACCGGCACAGACTTCAACCACGCGTATCCGCTTCCACCCCACACCTCCGTCCAGTCCCGCGTGCGTCCGTCGGAGCGCGAGAAGTACGGCGTAATTGCAAGCTCCCCGTTGTAGGTCACAATGTACCCACGCGTTGCGTCAATCCCCTTCACAATGTTCGGACTGCGAGCCTCCTGCCCATATCCGCGGTACACCTGGTCGTATTTTGCATCCACGGTGAAGTATTCATCCGCGTGCTTGGTGCCGCGGTATACGTGATACATCGCGTATGTGCGCGCGGCGGTAAGAAGTGTCTTTTGAAACTCAAGTGGGCTCACGTCGGACGTTTCAGCAAGACCATAGAGGTAGTCCTCCACCGGAAGCTCGTTGATCAACCACACCTTGTCCGTCTTCGGTGTGTATCGAAGCTCGAGTCGTGCACGAAACTTATTATCGTTTGCACCGGGGAGCCACGAGACAGGGCGATAGAAATCCGTCACTTCAAGCGGCGCAATCCCGTCATGCGCTTCAATCACGTAGTACTGCGATCCGGAATCCGAACATCCGGGACCATTCACCGCATACACACCGCTCGAGCGGTTATACGTCACTTTCACCTCTTGCATGGCGGCCAGCGTACAAACAGAAGATCCATTTTTCAGCACCTTGATACTTCCCTGAAGTCCGCGGATCACACTCGTATCATCGCTTGTGGCGTATACACCAACACGGATGATGGGTTCTTCGGGAAGTTGACCTCCGAGCTTATCCAGAATCGGCGGTTCCGTGGAATTTGGATCCACTGCCGGAGCATTGGGTACCTGAATCGGATCCGAGCTGATCGCACCATCGGCTGTAACTGTGATTGGAATGTTGATTAACCCGCCCGGCACATCAATGTCATCAGCCGTGAGTTGGAATGTTGCCGTATATGAACCTGAGAGGGACGGGGCCTTGAGCGTGTAGCTCACAAATCCAATTTCACCCGGCTTTGTCTCTCCGTTGAGCTCAACCGCTTCCGTTGCCGACTGCCACGATGAATCGTAGACGTTGGCCCCGGGTCGATCCGAAGGCGTTAAGCTCACAAACGTGAGACCGCGCGTGTTCCACACAACCGAACCTGAATTCTTAAACCCATGCGTGAGTTCCACACGGCCGTTTCCAGCAAGCGAGACTGTGCGATGCGAGGTCAAAAGAAGGACGGAATCGTATCCGGACGCGTCGCCGGCAGCCTCCGGAGTCGCCTGCACCACCTCATTGTGTGAACCAACGCGAATCGGGAAGGTAATTTCTCCACCCGAGACCCACGCCGTGTTTTCTGCAGCCAATTGGAACGTTTCCTTATACACTCCCTCGGTCGCCGGCGCTCGAACTTCAAATTTAAATGTCCCAATGCCACCCGGTGGCACCGAATCCTCAACAAGGAATCCGGCTTGACCTTGCGACTTCCAGAGCGGAGTCTCAAATGCGCTCTCTCGATACTTCGGACCCCACGTATAAAAGGAAACAAACGCCGCACCGTCACGATGCCATGTCTTGCTTCCTGTGTTTTTCATCTTCACGTTAATAAAAACGTTCTCCGACGGATCCAACTGCCATTCAATACCGCCAAGATTATCCAGCTGTGCACTCCACTCGCTTGAAGCTGGAATCGTTCCCGTGGTTGGCGCAGATGTATGTGTCGCCGTTGCCTCCGTCACCGTAAAACTCACGGGTACAACCGAACCCTTCATCCACGCATTCGGCCCATACGAAAGAAGGAACCGTTCATTGTACGTCCCGGGCGTACTTGGAGCCTTCACATAAAATGATGCGGACGCCATATGCCCCGGAGCAACCGAGGCCTGTTCAATCGGTTTTGGAAGATCCGCGGAATGCCACGACGGGTGGTAAAACGGCGTGGAATTTCCATAGAGATATACGGCCACATGATCCATTCCGGAAATCCATGTTTCCGTCCCCACATTTTTAAATTTCAACGTGATGAGCTTCACCTGCCCCGGAGCCAGTGTCACGAATCCGTCTGACACCTCCGCTTGATATGGAAGCGCCGCATCCACACGAGGAACGCCAAAGGAAAAAAGAGAAGCAAAAACAATCCCGACGACCATAAATCGAAGGGTGCTTCGCATCCAGAAGTGCAAACGATTAAACATGTACCGTTAGGATAGCACGACCCTTTTTTCTTTTAAAAGAATCTGCTCTAATGGGGTCATGTCAGTAGCCCGCGCCCTTGCGCGTAACACAGGAGTTCAGGTCGCCGGAAAAGTGGTTTCAACCGTCCTTGGGGTTTTTGTGGTTGCGCTCATAACGCGGCACCTTGGGACGGAAGGCTTTGGAATGTACTCCACGGCAAATGCCTTTCTTCAGTTTTTTGCCATTGTTCTCGATTTTGGGCTAAACGTCATGATCGTCCAAATGCTTGGGGAACGTGCGGGCGACAAGGAGTACGAAGATAACGTCGTGAGTGCCACATTCACGCTCCGAATCATCACCGCCTTTATCATCCTCGGCATTGCGCCGTTCATCGGCCTCCTCTTTCCATATCCTTTGGAGATCAAAATCGCGCTCTTTGCCATTTGGGCGTCATTCTTTACCACGGCACTGAACCAGATTGTGATTGGTGTGCAGCAGCGCCATCTTAAAATGAACATTGTGGCCATAAGTGAAGTGACGGGGCGCGTCATCCTCCTTGCCGGCGTACTCATTGCCCGCGCACTCGGCCTTGGACTCATTCCCATCGTCCTCTTCGTGTCGCTCGGGAGCACTGTCGCGTTCCTGATTAATATCTTTGTGGCACGTCGGTACGCAAACTTCCGCTGGAATGTGGATCCCGTTTTTTGGAAGAAGCTCCTTACGCGCAGTTGGCCCATTGGCATCGCGATTTTGTTTAACCTCCTCTACTTTAAAGCGGATGTCGTGATCCTTTCGCTCGTCCGTACGCAAAGTGAAGTCGGAATCTACAGCGCCGCCTACCGCGTCCTCGAAATTCTGGTCACGCTCCCATTCATGTACTGCGGCATCCTCCTCCCGATCATTGCCAAAAACTGGGCTAACAAAAATCACAAGCGATTCCAGCAGCTGCTGGGAAACTCGTACGACGTCATGACAATGCTTTCTGCGCCTTTGATTGCCGGAGCCATGGTGCTCGCGACTCGAGGAATCGTCCTCATATCCGGACCGGAGTTTACACAATCCGGAGATGTGTTGCGCATCCTCACACTTGCCGTTGGCGCCATTTTCTTTGGAACAATCTCATCGTACGGCATTGTGGCGATCGATAAACAACGCAAGATGCTGCCGCTCTATGTTGTTGTGGCGATCGTAACACTTGCGGGCTATATCATCTTTATTCCAACGTACGGTATTTGGGCGGCGGCGTGGCTGACCGTCATGTCTGAAACCATGATTGCGCTCGGAGCAAGCATCCTTCTTTTCCGTCTCTCCAAAACACGCTGGAATCCCTCTGCATCTCTAAAAGCACTCGGCGCTGCAGCGCTTATGGGACTCGCCATTTGGCCTATCCGCAACCTCCCACTCTGGATCCCAATCATTTTGGGCGCTGCCATCTACGTTGCAACCCTACTTGCAACCGGCGCGGTTTCAAAAAAGACACTCAAAGACATCATGTCCTTCCGCCGCGACACACCTTCCCTTAAGAATCCGCTTTCATGAACCTCGTTCGTCGGCTTGCACCCTATCTCCCACTCACCCTTCCGTTATATGTGGTGCGTTTTCACATCGGCCCACTCCCCACCACCCTCCTCGAACTCACCATCCTTTTCCTTCTTTTTCTTTGGCTAAAGGATATATGGCGCGAACGTCGAGCGGGTGGCGCCGAGCGGGGACCCCGACGAGGACGAAAACGACGAAGTCGGATGAGCCCGCAGTTGGGGTGCGAAGCGACAGGACCTGCGAGAAATTCCTGGAAAGGGAGACTGGCTAAGCACTTCGTACCAGCGATCCTTCTTTTTGCACTTGCATCCGTTGTTTCCATATTTATCGCCCAAGACACCCTCGCGGCATTCGGCCTTTGGCGCGCCTACATCCTTGAACCACTCCTCGTCTTCCTCATGCTGAAGGACGTCATCCGTACAGAAGAAGAGCGCTCGCGACTTGTGCACTCTCTTGGTGTTGTCACGATCGTTATCGCCGTATGGACCGCGCTTCAGTATTTCGGAGTACTCCCTATTCCCGCGCCGTGGGATACACCTCCGCAAGGCATCCGCGCCACCGGCCCGTTTCCATTTCCAAACGCTGTCGCGCTCTTCGTTGTCCCCATTGGCGCGCTGTACATCTCGCATCTCGTATCTCGAAGTTCGAAACTTGGAGTTCTGCAGATTCTCGTACCGATCTCTGCATTCGCAGCTGCCTTTTTTGCCGAGAGTGACGGGGGGATGATTGCGCTCCTTGCCGCCCTTGGGATTGCGCTCCTCGTGAACAAAAAAACGCGCGTTCCAACCTTCCTCATTTCCG
>JBNLCE010000015.1:0-8870 GCA_050303655.1 Patescibacteria group bacterium
GCTTAAACGGTTGGCTGTGCCATCGATAGTTGTTCTCCATATACGACACGCCGCGCCCGGGGATGGTGTGCGCCAAAATACAAATCGGTTTTTCGTGCACCTTCTTTGCCATGTCGATCGCTCGGTGGACGTCTGGCATATCGTTTCCGTTGCATTCAATGACGTGCCAGTTAAAGGATTCGTATTTTTCGCGGAGCGGCTCCAGCGGCATGATGTCTTCGGTTGTGCCGTCGATCTGGATGTTGTTGCGGTCCACGATGCAGATGAGGTTGTCGAGTTTATATTTCCCGGCAAACATCATCGCTTCCCAGTGTAATCCGGCTTCGTGTTCTCCGTCGGAGGTGAGGCAAAAGACGCGCCATTTCGCGCCATCCATTTTTCCGGCGTACGCGATGCCGCTCGCTTGCGCCAATCCCGCGCCAAGCGGCCCGGAGGTGGATTCCGTGCCAGGAAGTTTGGTGCGCTCCGGGTGACCCTGTAGGCGCGTTCCAAGCTCACGGAGGGTGAGTAATTCTTTTTTCGGGAAGTACCCGGATTCGGCCATAGCGGCGTAACGGATTGGGCAGATGTGTCCGTTGGAAAGAATGATGCGGTCACGGTCTTTCCAGTCGGGCTTCTTGGGTTTGTGGTTTGCGCCGTGGAAGTAGAGGTATGCAAAAATATCCGCCATGCCGAGCGGTCCTCCTTGATGTCCGCTTTTTGCATGCGCGACCATTCGGATCACATGCTGACGGAGCGTGTTCGCAATGAGCTCAAGTTGCTTGATCTTCTTTTCGTGAAGATGCGCCATGAAGACCATTATAGCGCAAAAATAAAAACGACCTCGAGGAGGCCGTTTTTATTTCTTTGTTTAGAACAGCTTTTTCCAAATCTTCATCCCGAGCCACACGAGCAGCCACACGATGAGTCCGATCGGAAGAAGGAACCCGACAAGCACCACGACGGCGCGGATGAGGAGGTCAACAAGTCCCTGAAGGCTGATGACAAGATCCTGAAGCGCGTCACGCCATACTTCACCCGGGCGCCATGTCCGCTCCGGAAGCTCAACTTGAGTTGCTTCGGTGAGCGTGAGTGAAATCGTAGAAAGGTCTGTTTGGTTCTGCATGAGACGCATGCGTCCTTCGAGTCGCTCAATGCGCTGGCGAACGGCTGAGAGCTGCTGGGTGACGGCAAGAATGTCTTTCACGTCACCGCTACGTTCCAAAATCGCGAGATAGGATGCTTCTTCGGCACGGGCGTTTCGGAGGTCTGCCTCAAGGTCGATGACCTGCGCGGTTACATCTTGTGCATTGGTTGACTCGTTCAGTGTGAGGATAGCGATTTTTTTCAGTTCCTGGATCGTCTCATCAAATTTGTCGGCGGGAACGCGGACGGTCATCCATGCGGTGCGTGGGCCTGAACCACGATCATTTAATGAGCTGGATTCAACTACGCCGTTTTTTGTGGATACGATTCCGCGGGCCTCGTTCATGGCAGACTCCGCATTATCCACGCGAAGAGAAAGACTCCCGGTTTTTATAATGCTCGGCTCGATCAAATTTCCATCCAAATCCTCCAGCGCAGATCCACCGGCTCGGTACAGCATATCCGGAGCCGGAGCGAAGAGCGCCGCAGATTCACTGACCATCATGTCCATGCCGCCACCTCCGTAGCCCATGGGCGCGGTTTTTTGCGTGACAACATTGAAGCTATGGCCTCGTAGGTTTTGATACGAACCAATGATCACCACAAGGGCGAGAAGAGTTCCGCCCACGAGCATGAGCCACGTGGTGAGGTGGGATTGTGTTTGCGTCTTTTTCATATGTCGCCAGTGTATCATGAAGCGTAAAATAAAATGAAAACCCACGGGAAACCGCGGGTTTTCTTAGAGGTCTGACGTGCAGGCTCTATTCAATCACGTGAACCACGCCTTGCATGGTCGGATGGATAGAGCACCCGTACTCGAACGTTCCGACAGAGTTGAACGTTCGCGAGTATGTTTCGTTTGCCTGGACATTCCCCGAGTCAAACGCGCTGCCCGTGACGGTGTGCACCTGGTTGTCGCGGTTGGTCCACTGCACGGTGGTACCTTTTTTGACCGTGATGCTGCGCGGCACAAAGCCTGCGGTCACATTTCCGATCGAGATTGTGACAACGCTGTCATCAAAGTTTTTGTCGATGGCAACATTCGGAGTTGTGTTCATGGCGTCGTCCGGATTGTAGTCCGACTCCATTTCAAGCGGGGCACCAACTTTGTAGTTGATGAAGAACGGATCCGGGATGTCATCGATGCGCTGGTTCCAGTTAAGACCGTAGAGCGTTTCGGCGAGCTCCTGGCTTTGTACCCAACGAAGGACTCCGCCCTTGTCGATTGCGTACGTTTTGGGGTCTGTGTCGATCTTAACCATCTTCACACCCGGGCGGTATGTGATGTTGCTCGTTCCGAGCGGAATGGCGAAGAGTGATTGGTCGGCAATCATCTTCACGGTTGAAAAGTCGGAGTACCATGTGAAGTACGTCTTTTCGTTCGGGAAGACGTAGCGGCGTCCGTCCGGAGCAAAGTAATAGACGGTGCTAAAACTTTCGCCGCGGATCAGATCGCCGGGACCAAAGGTGTCGGTCACCGCTGCGCGCGTCGTCAGGGGCATGAAGACCATGGAAAGGCTGGCCAACAGACTGACGAATCGTGTGAGTCGAGTTCGTAACATACGTTCAATATCTCAAATAAAGAATTAAATGATTATGCGGGTAGTGTGCCGAAGAAGTAGGGTGCTCGTCAATTCGGCGCTTCAACGGTGAGAAATGCGTTTGTAGATGTTGCCACCATGCCGAGGCTGTCGGTACCGCGAGCTTGGATGGTGAGTGTTTGCGGGTTTTCGAACGGTCCAATAATGGACTGGCATACCGCGGGTCCAGAGCATGTTTTTTGCACAGCTCCATTTACGAGTATTTCAACCGTCCCAACGCCGTCATCATCGGACGCACTTGCAGAGACATCCACGGTTTCACCGGTGAAGATCGTCTCCTTCCCAATGGCCAACGTTACGATTGGGCTGTCGTTGTCGGAAATCGTAATCGTTCGTGTTTCGGTTTGGTAGGTTCGCCCAAGGGTATCTTTCACAATGCCGTAGACTTCATATTCAACGCCAAGGTCGCCGATCAAAAAGTCGCTCCACTTGCACGTGCGGATGGCGGAGGCACATGCCTCGATGGAGGCGTTATCAACATAGATATCGGTACGAAGAACAGCGATAGAGACGTCAGCTGTAATCACAATCTCGGCCAAGTCACCGCTTCGAATGAATTCGCGAGTAACATCGATGGAAGCGAGCGGACTAGCGTCTGTCATAACGGTAAGCGTGGCGGTTTTTTCCTGTGCGGTTGCGTCGATCGCCTCAGCCCGCGCGCGGACAGTATATTCCGCCTTGGTTCCGGAGATGGGGATCACGATTTCACCCGTGCACGCAGATGACATGCACGATTGGCTGAGAACGCCGTCAAAGAAAATTTCAATTTTTCGAATACCTTTTGGGTGTGTGGCGTTTACCGATACGGTGATAACGTCTCCGGCGTAAACATCAGCTTTTGAGGTCGTGAGGGCGAGCGTTCCAATGGGTTCTTCGGGTGGTTCTTCCGGAGGAGCTTCTTCAAGTCCTTTATCTACAGAAATGGTTGGAGCTGCATCTCGTTCGGCCGTGGGTTGATAGTCGGCCGTCGTCGCAATGTCATCGCCGAGCGAGTAGGTGGCAAAGAACGCGTCGGGAAGGTCGTGGACGAGTGTTGCCCAGTCCGCACCATAGAGCTCTGTGGCAAGCGTTTCGGTTGTCACCCAGCGGAGCACTCCTCCTTTTGCAACGGCGTACACTTTTGGGTCGGTCGTGAGTTTGACGAGCTGGCTCGGTCGGTATGTTGCGGCGCCGCCAACCGGGAGTGCGGCAAGTTCAGCATCTGTCAGCGTAGTAACATCAAAAGTCGAGTACCAGCTAAAGTACGTTTTTTCGTTAGGAAAGACGTAGCGATTTCCGTCTGCTCCAACGTAATATACGTCGGGGAGTGACGCGGATTTTACGAGGTCGCCTGCCGAGGGCGTGGCAGCGAATGCGGTCGCCGGAGCGACGAGTACAAAAGAAAGAAGTGTGATGATGATTCGGCGAAACATATGCCGAAAGTGTATCACGAAAGACGTTTTTGGAGATCTTTGGCGGCGACAAGCGGCTCATCGTTTTCCCAAATAGCACTTGCGGCACAGAAGCGTGTGATTCCCGCGGCTTTGAGTTGGGGGATCGTATCGGCGTTGACGTTTACATCAAATCCAAGTGTGAGTTTCGGCTGTTCCTCATGAATTCGCTCAGCGCGACTCACGGTTCGCGGATCAAGCTGGCGTCCGGAGAAGCCGGGTTCCGCACCCATGATGAGCAGTTCGTCGATATCGTCGTAGAGCGCGGCAAGAACGGAGCGCGGCGTGGAGGGGTTGATGGCAAGTCCGGCCTCTTTCTTCGCGGCATGGCATTTCATGATCAATCCGGCGTGGTTGGCGGTCGCCTCAATATGCCAAATGATCCGCACAACGTTTTTGAAATCCAGAACCTCATCGATCACCGCGGTTGGGTTCATGACCATGAGGTGAAGTTCGAATTTCGGCGAGTCACCCATCCCTTTAATGACTTCCGCATCGAACCACGTGCGATTTGGCACAAAGGCGCCGTCCATCACATCAATCTGGAACGTGTCGAAGTCTGATTTTAGAAGATCAACGTGTTTCTTGAAGGTGTCTTTGTCTTTCACGAGAAGCGCGGGGATGAGTTCGGGCATAATCTATCCTAATTGTTTAACGCGACGGTGGTGACGCGTGGCGCGGGAAAAGGGAGTCTTTAAAAATACGCGGAGGAGCTGTGTGGCTTTGCTGGCACCCATCTTCCATCCCGCGAGGGTAATGATGTTTGCGTCATTGTGTTCGCGAGCGAGCTTTGCCTCACCCGGGGAGTGGACCGGAGCTGCGCGGGCGCCTTTGATTCGATTCGCGGCGATCGCAACACCAATGCTGCTGCCACATAAAAGCACGCCGAGTGCATTCTTGTTTCGTGCCACGGCTTTCGCGACTTTGAATCCGATCTTCGGGTAATCGTCTCCGGCAACGTATTTCGGTGAAAGGTCTTCCACGCAATATCCCTGATCCAAAAGCCACGCTTCCACTTTTTCTTTCAACCGAAATCCCGCGTGGTCCGTGCCGAGATAAATGATCGGGGGTGTCATGCTCACAGTATAGCGCGTTCACGTCCTCTTCGCCTGTTTCATAACGATTTCATATTTGGTGTTGACCGTTTCGCGAAAATCACGCACATTTACCCAATAATATGCCGAAAAATTCATCAGAGCGTGGTTCACGGCCGAATTTCCCGGAAATGGAACAAGAGGTTTCCGAGTTTTGGGAGAAGAAAGGAATTTTTGAGCGGTCCATCGACGAGCGTCCCGAAAAAAAGACGTACGTGTTTTATGACGGCCCTCCGTTTGCCACCGGCCTTCCGCACTACGGCCACCTTCTGCAGAGCGCCCTCAAAGATGCGGTGCCGCGTTATTGGACGATGAAAGGCTACCGCGTTCCGCGTCGCTGGGGCTGGGACTGCCACGGGCTCCCGATTGAGAACCTGGTGGAAAAGGAATTGAACCTCAACTCCAAACGCGACATCGAGGCGTACGGCATCGATAAATTTAACGAAGCCTGCCGGAGCATGGTGTTGCGGTATGCGGGGGAGTGGCGTTCGTACGTGAACCGGCTCGGTCGCTGGGTGGATTTTGATAACGCCTACAAAACCATGGACAGCGAGTACATCGAGTCTGTGTGGTGGGTCTTTTCTGAGCTCTGGAAAAAGAACGCGGTGTACCAGGACCAGCGCGTGTCACTCTACTGTCCGCGATGTTCCACGCCGCTTTCAAATTTTGAGATTGCCATGGATAACTCCTACGAGGAGCATGAGGATCCGGCCGTGACCGTGAAGTTTAAAGTGAAGGGCGAGGACGACACGTATCTGTTAGCCTGGACGACAACACCGTGGACGCTTCCGGCAAACACAGCCATCGCCGCGCATCCCGATTTGATCTACGTCAAAGTGCAACTTCCAAGTGGAGAAAAAATTATTTTCGCCAAGTCGCGGATGAACGAGGTGCTGGAAGAATTTTATCCGCTCAAAACCGAAGACGCGCCTCCGTTTGAAGTGCTCTCGCAGATGAGTGGGAAGGAGCTCGAAGGCATGGAGTACGAACCGCTCTATTCGTACCTTGAAGTCAGCCAACCTGCGTATCGCGTGATCCTTGCCGACTACGTGAGCGATGAAGAAGGAACCGGACTCGTGCACACGGCGCCGGCGTTTGGAGAAGAAGACTTTCTCGCCGCCAAGGGATGCGGATTGCCTGTGCTTTTGACCGTGGATGACGAAGGCCGTCAGCTTGCGGAGATTGGACCGTTTGGCGGTATGACGATTCAAGAAGCGAACGAGGCGATTCCGGAAGATCTCAAGAAGCGTGGACTTTTGCATCATGCGGCAACCGTCGCCCATAACGTGCCGGTGTGTTGGCGGTGCTCCACGAAGCTGCTCTACAAAGCTCAGCCTGCGTGGTTTGTGAAAGTTACGGAGCTCAAGCCAAAGATGCTGCAGACGGCGAAGAAGATCACGTGGCACCCGGATCACTTTAAAGAAGGTCGGTTTGGAAAGGGGCTTGAAACCGCGCCGGACTGGTGTGTGTCACGCACACGATATTGGGGCGCCCCGCTTCCGGTATGGTCATGCGAATCGTGCGACAACATCACGGTCGTTGGATCCATCGCTGAACTGCAAAAGAAGGCGAAGGGCTCCGTAAAGGCGAGCATGGATTTTCACCGCCCGGGAATCGACAAAATCGTCATCCCATGTGAGTGCGGCAAGGACATGTATCGCGTGCCCGAAGTGTTTGACTGCTGGTTTGAGTCGGGGAGCATGCCGTATGCCTCGAAGCATTACCCGTTTGATTCTAAGAAAGAGTTTGATTCAAATTTCCCGGCCGACTTTATCGCCGAGGCGCAAGACCAGACGCGTGGGTGGTTCTACAGTTTGCACGTGCTTGCAACCGCACTCTTTGGCAAGCCTGCATTTACGGATGTGATCGCCACCGGGCTCGTGATGGCCGAGGACGGCAAAAAAATGTCGAAGAAGCTCAAGAACTATCCGGATCCGTTTGAGCTCATGGAAGAAGTGGGCGCCGACACCATGCGGTTTTATCTGTTGTCATCGCCGGTGGTGCGCGCCGAACAGCTCAACTTTTCCAAAAAGGACTGCGAGGTGATTCAGCGATCCATCTTGGGGACGCTCTGGAATATCCGCGCGTTCTATTTGATGTACGCCGAGCAGGGGGTTGAGATCACAAAGCCGCGTTCCATGCACGTGCTGGATCGTTGGATTTTTGCGCGCCTTCACGAAACGATTCATACGATGACCGAGGCCATGGACGCGTATGAACTTGTGGATGCCACACGCGTGCTCCGTCCGTTTATTGATGATCTCTCCACATGGTGGTTGCGCCGAAGCCGTGACCGCATGAAGGGTGATGACGCGGATGAAAAGCGCGACGCACTCCGCACACTTCGCGAAGTGCTGCTCGAGACCGCGCGGCTCATGGCTCCGTTTATGCCGTTTTTCGCCGAGCGCTTGTACCAGGATTTGGACGGCGCAAAAATGTCGGTGCATTTGGATGCATGGCCAAAGGTGGACGAGCGTGTGGTCGACCAATCCCTTTTGGATGACATGCAGTGGTCGCGCGATGTGGTTCGTTCCGCACTCGAAGCGCGTGTAGAAGCCAAGATGCCAATCCGCCAGGCGCTGGCAAAGTTCACCATCACATGCAAAGACCCAGCGCTCGCGGCTCGAATGCGTGAACAGCGTCGCGATGTACTCGATCTCCTCCGTGAAGAGCTGAACGTGCTCGCGGTGGACGTTGCGTCCGATGATGCGCTCGATGAGTCATGGTCGATCAATCTCGACACCGAGCTCACGCCGGAGCTACGCCGCATGGGATACGCGCGCGAACTGACGCGTCACATTATGCAGCTTCGGAAGACCGCCGGACTTTCTCCGAACGATCACGTTTCTGTGTCGCTCGGTGTGGCCGACGAAAAAATGCGTACAGAATTGGACGCAGTTACAGATGATATAAAAGCCCTGGTAAACGCAGATATAATCTCCGTTGGGGAATCCCGCGAATCCGACGCGCCACATACCGGCGAGGGGAAGGTCGGGGGTGCGGCAATTGAAATTGGGCTTCGTTTGGCGTAGCATGGTCGCATGATCGGTTCGCTCCGCGGCGTGGTGGACGCACATGTTCACGATGCGGTTCTCGTGAATGTGAACGGCGTTGGATACATCGTATCCGTGTCGGTTCGCACAAAGATGGCGTGCCGGGTTGGCTCGGACGTCCATCTTTTTATTTATGACCATGTGCGTGAAGATGCACGGCGTTTATTTGGTTTTGAATCACTCGATGAGCGCGGGTTTTTTGAAACGCTGATTTCCATCTCCGGGGTGGGGCCAAAGGTCGCGCTTCTGATTCTTTCCATCGGCTCGCTTGCCGACATTCAGCGCGCAGTGGAGAAGGGCGATTTGGACACGTTAACCTCCCTCCCGGGCATTGGCACAAAGACGGCGAAGAAGATTATTTTGGAGCTCAAAGGTAAAATGGTGGAGACGACAGAAACCGCACCGGAAGACCGTGATGTGATCGACGCGCTCATTTCACTCGGCTACCCGTCCAACCGTGTGCGTGACGTGGTACGTTCGCTTGAGCCATCGGAGGATACGCAAGAGCGCATCCGAGTGGCCTTAAAACATCTTTCCGCATGAAGCTGATTTTAAATCCCGCCTATG
>JBNLCE010000016.1:0-8692 GCA_050303655.1 Patescibacteria group bacterium
GTGAAAGACGCCAAGCGCGCGAGCTCCGCATTCCGAGCCGCTCATGGGGGCGTGTCATGTTCAGTGCGATCATTCGTGGCATACCGTTCGTTGGTGTGTGTGACGTTTACTTTTTCCGCGATACGAAGCTTTGCGCTCCGGCTTCGCGGATTTGATTGAATTTCCCCGTCCGTTGGGACGAGTGGTTTTTTCGTGACGACCTCAAGATCAGGTGCATCACGAAACGCGTGCTTTACAATGCGGTCTTCCAAAGAATGGAAAGAGATGACCGCGATTCTGCCGCGCTCCTTCAAAATCGAACGTGCTCCTTCAATCGCTATTTTCAACGTTTGCAATTCGTCGTTTACGGCAATCCGTAGCGCCATAAACGTCCTCGTTGCCGGATGAATCTTTCCGCTGCGGAACCGTGCCGGCACCGCGCCGCGGATAACGGCGACCAGATCGAGTGTCCGTGTAATCCGAGCGGCCTTTCGTGCGTTGACGATCGCATCTGCAATCCTCGCCGCAAACCGCTCTTCTCCGAACACACGAAGAAGCTGTTCAATCTCATCCCGACTCCAACTGTTCACAATTTCCGACGCGGTAAGCCCGTCCTCATTAGCGTGAGGCCCGAGGCGCATATCAAGGGGTCCATCCTCCTGGAACGACAACCCCTTGCGTGAGTCCGCAAGCTGATCCGACGAAATGCCGAGATCCAGCAAAATACCGTCACACGGAGCAAATCCGTGCGCTTCGGCAACATCTTTGATGTTTCGGAAGTTGGCTTCAACGCCGTGCCACCGGGTTCCGTAGGCCGCAAACCGCTCTTTTGCAAGTGCAAGGGCTTTGGGATCCAGGTCAAACGATAGGACGCGTCCATGGGGCGCCGACGCTTCGAGAAGCATCTCGGTATGTCCCCCGCCGCCAAGCGTGCCGTCAATATAGAGGCCGCCGTCCTTAGGGCGAAGCGCATCGATGGACTCGCCGGGCATGACCGATTCGTGAATAGGATGTGTCATACCAGGTCTCCGAGCCGTTCGGCAATCTCGTTTGAATCTTTTTCCGTCTTTTGTGCGTACTCGGTCCACGCCGCTTTATCCCAAATTTCCACACGGTCATACAGGCCGGTGACAACAATGTCGCGGGTCATGTGTGCGTAGGTCCGCAAAAGGTCGGGAATCGTGATACGTCCCGAGCGGTCTACCTCCACCTCCCTTGCGCCGGCGAGCATCAATCGTGCAAAGGCACGTGTGTCGGCTTGGGAAAGCGGGAGTGCGGCGAGCTTTTCAGCAATCGCCTGCCACTTTTCTTTTGGATACAGCACAAGAGATCGGTCCAGGCCGCGGGTCACAACAGCCCCTGACGCAAGTTCTGCGCGAAAGGAAACCGGAATGGCCAGCCGACCTTTGGCGTCCAGTGTGTGATGAAACTCTCCTAGAAACATAATGAAAACACGAGTCCCTCACTTGGAGACAAGAACGACCTTCGTTAAAGTCGAGAATCTTGAGTTCCACCGTATCCCACTTGTCCCCATTCTATTCCACATCCTCCCCCTCCGTCAAACCTCAACCTGTGGATAAAATTCTCGTATCACGAATCTCGTATCGCGTATCACTCTGTCATCCTGAGCGTAGCCGAAGGATCCCTCTTATGATCAATTTAAAAAGGGATCTTTCGACTCACTTCGTTCGCTCAAGATGACGGACCCGTAGCGGATCACAATTCTGGCAGGGAGGGCGGTTGCGATTATTTCTTCTTCCTCTTGGAAGACAGCGACCGCCGTCCCCGTAGTTTTTTGTGATACGTCACCGCAAACCGATGCGCCTCATCACGCACCGCAATCAAAATATCCAAATGTT
Source organism: Patescibacteria group bacterium (assembly GCA_050303655.1). Taxonomy (GTDB): domain Bacteria; phylum Patescibacteriota; class Patescibacteriia; order 2-12-FULL-60-25; family 2-12-FULL-60-25; genus JANLIO01. Next base: position 1,839 of record JBNLCE010000016.1, read on the forward strand.
TCCGGCAGGACGCGCAAAATGGACTGTCCTCCGGATCGCAAATCAACTCGTTCTTTTTTCGCGCCGCTCCTTTTGCCAGCCCAACCACGGGAATCCCGGGCGACAAAAAGTCCACCACCTCGCGTGCCGCATTCACTTGCGGTTTTCCGCCATCGATTAAAATCACATCCGGCAAACGCCAATCGTTTCGAAACCGCCTCGTCAGCACCTCGCGGATTGAAGCAACGTCATTCGACCCCTCCACGGTCTTGATCCGAAACTTGCGGTACTCCGCCTTTGCCGGCGCGCCGTTTTCAAATACCACCATCGACGCCACGCTCGACGTTCCGGAAATGTTGGAGATGTCATACCCCTCCACGCGGCCAAAAATCTCAACGCCCTTCACATCCTCCGACGCCGCGTCCTGCTCTGGCTCCTCACGCTTCAAAATGGCGATGTCCTGAATGTGCTCCAAAAATTGAATCTTGTTGCGGTAATCCGCCGCCTCCTCAAACCGCTGTTCCTTTGAGGCCTTTTTCATCTCACGACGGTATTTCTTTAAAAGATCCTCCTTCTTTCCTTCAAAGAATTTGATCAGATCGCGGATCGTCTTTGCGTACTCACGCGTTCCGATCGCCTCAATGCACACGCCCGGGCACTGCTTGAGGTGATAGTAAAAACACGCGCGCTTCCGACCGGGTTCGCAAGTGGACCATGGAAAGACTTTGCGCACCAATTCCAACGCCGCGCGAAGCGCACGCGGAGATGTGTACGGGCCAAACACCGCCTTGTACCGCTTGGCCGAATCATCCGGCAGCTCATTTCCGCGGATCAAAAGCGGCTTGGGGTACGGATCCTTTGTGATGACGAGATATAAAAAGCTCTTACTGTCCTTATCGCGGATGTTAAACGGCGGCATGTACCGCTTAATGAGGTTTGCTTCCAAAATCAACGCCTCAATGGCTGTGGGTTTTTGGATGTAGTCAATCTCCACCGCGAGCTTCAGCATCTTCTCGATCCGCGCTTCTTGCGGACGGTTGAAGTACGAGTTCACGCGCCGCTTGAGTGACGTTGCTTTTCCGATATACAAAATCTCCCCGTCTTTATCTTTATACAGATAGACGCCGGGCCGATTGGGCAATTCGCCGCCCTTGATCTTGATTCGCTTGGGGATCATGCTTATGAGCGTAGCTGAATCCTCCTTTTTTCTCAAAAAAAGAACCCCGCGGCAAGAACGCTCTACGGGGAACTTTGAGCGACGGGATCACGCGTCATTTACGCCGTCGTGGTCTGACCCGACATCCGAGAAGAACGGCGGTCATGATCATCTCGAAGTTGACATCGTCCACAATCACAACAACGTCTCCTGTTGACTCCGGATGAGCATGTAGGAGAGAAAACTGTCTGCGGCACTCGCTACAGTTATACACATCACGTGATGATCTCAAATCCTCACGAAAATGCATCGCCCACTCCTTACACACCGGACACTGGATCGGCTTCATGTTCACTGCGCACCTCCGTCGCTAGGGTTTCGAGAAAGAACAGGCTCGTATTATCACGACGAAGCGCCCTTGTAAAGGATTGCCAACCTCACAGCCGATGCACGATGATCCAATAAATCACATAAAACCATCCCAAAAAGGCGTGAACGATCGCCCACAGGATGGACTGGTTCACCGACCACGAGAGGATGACGGCGATCAAACTCCCGAGTCCAAACCCTCCCCCAACACCAACACACGAATTCTTGGCCATATAGAATTATTTTAGCACTTTTGTAAAAAAAGAAGCGCCGAGACACCCAAGTGGGAATCCCGACGCGGAAAGTGTCGTCGTTCTACTCAAAGGGTACGAGAGAGTCGACATCCTCCAGAAGCACCTTGCGGTACTCGTCTTCACTCGTGTAGCCACTGAACCCGTCCGCAACGCCGACGATGTTGAGCGAGCCCGGCACCAAATCGATCGATCCCCCAGCTTTGAGGGACACACGAAGACCGCAACCCTCCAAATAGCACTTGAGCAACGCTTCCTTGATCGGATCCTTCTCTTCTTCCGGCATATCAATCTCCTGTTGTTGTAGGTGCGCAAACACACTAAAAACAAAAAGTCGTTTCGTCAAGGTATTTGAACAAACCCTACTTCAACGCCTTATTTAAAAACTCCCCGGTGACGGATTTTGGATTTTTCACAATGTCTTCGGGCGTGCCTTGCGCCACAATTTTTCCACCCTTGTCTCCCCCTTCCGGCCCAAGGTCAATAATCCAATCCGCGTTTTTAATCACATCAAGATTGTGCTCAATCACGGCCACTGTGTTTCCGCGCGCAACCAAGCGATGAAGAACCTCAAGAAGTTTTCGGATGTCATCAAAATGCAGTCCGGTTGTTGGCTCGTCCAGAAGATAAAACGTCCGCCCGGTGTCGCGCCGCGCAAGTTCGCTCGCAAGTTTCACACGCTGTGCCTCACCGCCTGAGAGTGTTGTGGCCGCCTGCCCAAGCTCCAAATACCCAAGACCCACCTCTTCAAGAAGCTTGGTGCGGTCGTGGATCGGCGGGATGTCGTTAAAAAACGCGCGCGCATCCTCCACCGTCATCTTGAGCACGTCGGAGATATTCTTGCCCCGGTACTTCACCTCCAACGTTTCACGGTCAAACCGCGTGCCTCGACACACGTCGCACGGCACGTACACGGTCGGCAAAAAGTGCATCTCAATGGCAAGCTGCCCGTTTCCCTGACAGTTTTCACACCGTCCGCCCGGAACGTTGAATGAAAAACGCCCCGGCTTCCATCCACGGACACGCGCTTCCGGCGTCATGGAGTACAAGTTGCGGATATGCGTCCAAATGCCCGTGTATGTTGCAGGGTTCGAGCGAGGCGTGCGGCCAATCGGCGACTGATCCACGTCAATAATCTTGTCCACCCAGTCGATTCCCTCAATCTTTTCGTGCTTGCCCGGAATGAGTTGCGAGCCATGCAACCGCCCGGCCATGGCGCGATACAGCACGTCAATCATGAGTGTGGATTTTCCGGAACCTGAAACACCCGTGATACACACAAAACGTTTTAACGGGATCTTTACCGTTACATTTTTCAAATTGTTCTCGCTCGCTTTACGCACCGTAATATGCTCTTTCCCGGCGCCACGCCGCTTTTTGGGATACGGAATTTTCTTTTCCCCGCGAAGGTACTGGCACGTAAGGCTCTTTTTATCATTCAACACCTTTGGCATTTCGCCGGCCACAATAATTTCACCGCCGTGCTTTCCGGCCGCTGGGCCAATGTCGACAAGATAATCCGACGCCGCGATCGTATCTTCGTCATGCTCCACCACAAGAATCGTGTTCCCTAAGTCGCGCAATTTCTCGAGGGTTTCAACAAGACGGATGTTATCCCGCTGGTGCAATCCAATTGTCGGCTCGTCGAGCACGTAGAGCGCGCCCACAAGCCGCGAGCCGATTTGCGATGCCAAACGGATGCGCTGTGCCTCTCCGCCCGAGAGTGTGCCGGCCATACGGTCGAGCGTAAGGTAATGAAGTCCCACATCCAACATAAACTGCAAACGCGACAAAATCTCCTTCATGAGCGGTTTCGAGATAATGACCGCGTTCTCCTTTAATTTGAGCTTCGATAAAAACACCAGCGCGTCGTGAATCGACATGGCCGTGAGCTCCACGATGCTTTTTCCACCCACGTACACATGACGGGATTCGCGCCGCAACCGCGCTCCGTGGCACGTTTGGCATACTTTTTCTGAAAAAATTTCCTCGGTCCCCAAACCGTTACACGCTTCACACGCACCATACGGCGAGTTGAATGAAAACAGACGCGGTTCAATATCCGGAAAGGCGAACCCGTGCTCGGCGCATGAATAACGTGTTGACATGAGCTGTTCGGATCCGTCATCCAAAAGCGCAATCACATTTCCATCTGCACGGTCGGTCGCGATTTCAACGGCTTCAGCAAGCCGCGTTCGAAGCGCTTTATTCCCCTCCACCGGCCAGGCAAGCGGAATGCGGTCAACCACCACGTCGATTGTGTGGCGCTTATACCGACTCAATCGCACGTTGTCGCGCAAGCTCTTCATCTCACCGTCAAGACGAATTTCCAAAAAACCGGCTTCGTAAAAATCCTGAAGCAGCTGGTGGTACTCCCCCTTTCGTCCACGAATCACAGGTGCAAGGATGGCAATCTCTTGACGATCGTCATCCTGAGCGGCAGCCGAAGGATCCCTTTTCTTTTTTAACCGCTTTTTTACTTCTTCCGGATTCGCATGAAGCTCAATTGTCCGCTTAAGAATTGCGTCCACCATTTCTTCCACCGTCATCTTTTGAATCGGCGCGTTGTCGATCGGGCAGTGCGGCTCACCGATACGTGCGTAGAGCACACGCAGGTAGTCGTAAATCTCGGTGATCGTGGCAACGGTAGAACGCGGGTTGGCGGAATGTGCCTTTTGGTCGATAGAGATTGCCGGAGACAGCCCCTCAATTTCATCCACGTCCGGCTTATCCATCTGCCCCAAAAATTGCCGTGCGTAGGCGGAAAGCGACTCCACATAGCGGCGCTGGCCTTCGGCAAAGATCGTATCGAATGCCAAACTCGACTTGCCCGATCCGGACAAGCCTGTAAACACGATCATTTTGTTACGCGGCAGCTCGAGCGAAATATTCTTCAAATTGTGCTCGCGCGCGCCCTTGATAACGATTTTATCTTGCATACTTTAAAAGCCCCGCGAATCGCCCTTGGAGCACCAAAAGCGACGGGGTATTCGGATGGTAGCGCGGATCGGTATTTTTGGCGAGATCCCAAGCCCAAACTCCAAAATGCTATAGTTCATTCAAATATACACCACTATGTTCTTCTATTTTCTACTCACAGCCCTTCTTTCCGTCCCGCTTGCACCCGCACATGCCAGCGTTGCGCAAAACACGGCGGGCAAAATCCTCCTCCAGGTGGAGCAAAACGGTGAAGCCTGGTACATAAATCCCGGCACACTTCAGCGCTACTACCTTGGTCGTCCCGCCGATGCGTTCAACATCATGCGTGAACTTGGCCTTGGCATTGCCAAGCAGGAGCTTCATGACTACTTGAACTCCTCATTCCCCTCCCGTCTCTCGGGCAAAATCATGTTAAGCGTGGAAGAGAACGGGGAAGCGTACTACGTTTATCCGAATGATCTAAAAGGCTACTATCTTGGCCGACCTGCAGACGCATTCAATGTCATGCGGACGCTTGGGCTCGGTATTTCCGACCGGGATCTTGGCGCCATTGCAGTTTCGAGCGACTCCGCGCCAGTCGTCGTTGCGTCACCCGAAACGTCACCAACCGAAGATGACACCGAATCAACCTCTGATTTCTCTCCGGTCGACGTATTCCTCTCCAACGTTACGGCCGAGATTGTTGGTGACGAGGTTCACGTTACTTCAAACGGCCTCCCCGACCATGAAACCGGCACGTTCCCCAACTCCGGAAATCCGAACACCATATCTGAACAAGACATCGACCGTACGTTCGCGCTCTCCCCAACCAAAAACGTATCCGCGACCAATGGCGGTGGATACGAATTCGGAATTGCCGTAAATGGAATTCCGTTTGAGCCTCTCACCGGCGAATACTGGAACAATGACCGAAATTCGGGATGGAATTTGGAGTGGTCCACCAACAATCTTGGGTTTGACTTCAACAACGCCCATGTACAGCCTAATGGCTTGTACCACTACCATGGAAGTCCAACCAGCCTGCTTGCCGCAATCGACGGAAAAGCACAGACACTCATTGGATTTGCAGCAGACGGCTTTCCGATCTACGTGGAAAACCTCACCTCAAGCTGGCAACTCAAGTCCGGCACGCGGCCAAACGGTCCGGGCGGCACATACGACGGTACGTATGTACAAGACTACGAGTACGTGGAAGGCTTGGGCGATCTGGACGCCTGCAACGGAATCTTCAGCACCACACCCGAGTATCCAAACGGGGTCTACCACTACGTCGTATCTGAAACATTCCCGGTGATTGGTCGATGTTTTAGCGGAGCGCCGGATCCATCCTTTCAAAAAGGCGCGGGGCAACTTCCTCCCGGCGGTGGCCCACCACCTCCCCAGTTGTAGCACTATCAAAAGGGGACCTTTCCATCCACACAAAAAGGATTTAAACTTACGGCATGAGTAAAAGCGGCTCTCCGCGTCACTGGATTCAAGGCTTGACGGCGGCTCTTGTCCTGCTTTTTGCATTTACACACAGCGTCCCGGCCACGCGGGCGATGCACGGGATGCCGGAGATGGACCACGTTGCAGACCTCACCTGTCTGGAACACTGTCTTCAGGGGCAGGCGGCACCGAATACAGCCGTTCAAGCCCCCTCCCAAAAACCGGTTAGCCACAAGCACCTCGCGGTAAAGCCTGCGGCCATAACGCCGCGTCCTCCGACCGTTCGGACGTTTGCCCGCACCCGTCAGCAACGCCCGAGAGAAAAGCATCAGCATCTCACAATACAAAAACGCGAATAAAAGAGAGTGACGTTAGAATCTTTTTATTCTTTCACTCTCTTTTTGTATGGCAAAAAAACAATTCTTTGTGCGTGGCACAAACTGTAAGAGCTGTGAGGTACTTATTGAACGACAACTTAAAAAGCACGATGGCGTCACTGCCGTGAACGTCTCTCACAACAAACGAACGCTTGAAATTGAAACCACGGATAATATCGAGCTATCGCTCACCGAGCTCAATCAAATATTGAGTCCGCACGGTTATAGCGTTGGCATGAACGATAAGAAAAAATTCCGGGCGAAGACGCGCATAAACTGGAAACGCCTGGGTGGAACCGCGATCCTCGTTTTCGCGCTGTACCTTCTGTTAGACAAAATCGGCCTCCTTCGATT
>JBNLCE010000017.1:0-8415 GCA_050303655.1 Patescibacteria group bacterium
GAAGCTGACCGCCTTCTTGGTTCGGCTTTCCGCTTCTTCCGCTGTCTCGTCGTAGTGCATCATGAGCAATCGGCACATGATGACGGCGAAACCGACCCCGTAGCTCCATGTCACCGACGTCCAGTTGGGGCCGGCGATGAAGACGAGGACAGCCATCAGCCTGGCTGCAAATGCAAACAGGCTGATTACGGCAACGAGCGCGCTTCCGATCTTCTCCTCTTCGAGGAGCTCCAGCTTCCCGCCAAATACCCGCTCACGAACGTTTCGCAAGGTAATGATGGGAAGGATCGGAAGGATTGACTCCGCCACAATTTGAGTGGCCTTTTCAGCAAAGGAGCCAAGTTTGCGCACGAGCCACGAAAGGAAGTGGGTCGCTCCCGCGAGCGTGAAGCACGCGACCTCTGTTGCGAGCATGGAGATGGCCCAAAGGCCTCGGTTCTCCACGTACGCCGCATCGATGAAGACCATGACCGCAACCACGAGTGCGGATGCGGACGCGAAGGTCAGGCTCAGGAGCAGTACAACTCGTTTCGGTTGGTAGCTCTTGGCCGGCTTCTTGATCTCGAGAACGACCTCACCCTTTTTGTTCTTGATGGGGACGGTTACTGGTTTTCCGGTATTCGGGTCCAGCTCGTATATTTCGTTTCCCCACCTGCGCTGGAAGAACGCCCAGATCGTCGTAAAGATGACGCCCGGGAGTGAGACCGCGAGCACCGTTCCAAGGATGCCGCGAGCATGTTCTTCCGGCGTGAGAACGGCGGCATGGACGCCGACGGTCAGAGCCAGAAGGAGGAAGAGCGCGAGGCTGGAGAGCCCGATGTAGGTCGAGAGTGGAGCCGCCATCCGGGTTCGTGCCCAGATGTTGAACTCCTTGGCCAGCCGTCGGCTTTTGTTCGTTGCGAGCCGTACCGCACTTTGTGTGTGCTCCTGGATACCGAGCACGTTGCCGAACCACACGCCGATCGCGGTGAAGAATGTGATGAGATCCATGTTATCTCCTTGCCCGGATGGGCGTTGTGGGGTTTATCCGTAGAGTTCGTCGAGCACATCGCAGGCGTTGGCGTCGACGAACGCAGAGTCGTCCATGCCCAGACGCCCCTGTCCGAGCTGATTCTCGAGCTTCCTCGTCCATACATTCCCCCCTCCGTTCACGGCTTCGACGAGGGTCTGCAAGGGCGTTGGCTTCGTGATGAGACTTTCGTGCAGGTAGAGCACGAACTTCACACAGCGATACCATTTTTGTTTCTTATCATCTTCCCAATTTCTCGGGGGAGGGGGAAGTTCGTCATCGTCTTCCACTGCGAGGCTGAGCGCAAACGCCAGCCGGTCTTTGGAGTCGATACGTCCTTTGATGTCCACCCACACCTGGTACCACTCGTCCGCGTTGGATCGAAGCCACGCGACGCGCTGAAGTAGCTCTTCACGCTGCGGGTTGGTGAGCTCGGATTCGAACTTGGGGTAGAGATATTTCTTCTCCTCTTTCGGCTTGGTGAGCCCCTTGAGGATATCCCGTGCACTCTCGCCGCCTCGTTCCAGAGCTTTTCTAATGTCGTTCTCTGACGCTTCGTCCGACATGCCTCGGTACTCGTCGAGCACCGTATCAATAATTTCGCGGAGAAGGGTTTTGATGGGGTGCGGAAGACTGGATTGTTCCAACCAGGTCGCTAGCCCCGTTTCAAAACCCACAAGCGAGAGGGAGTTGCGCTTCCCGTGCTGGCGGATGACCCGTCCGGTGCCGGCATGACGTTTTTGCCCGATGGCCGTCACGCCAAACTCGAAGAGATTGGCGATGAGGTTCGCTGCAAAAATAGAGTTCGTTGTCGCAGTCGTGCCCCGCCCACCATGTTTTTTGGCCTTTTTCTTTGCCATTTTTCGTCCTTCTCAGCCACTTTGGGCTGTGTAGTCTGTTGTATTGTCGAAATAACGACTTTTTCTCCTTGGCCGTAATGCCAAAGAGAACGTGTAAATGTAGCATAAAAGGTGCAAATTGTCAAGAGAGCTTGGCAAATAGAATTTGGCTTGGTTGAGCCAAAAAAGAAGGAAATTCGCATTTTTTCTCTTCTGGCAAGGGCATTTTATAGCTTGTTGTAATGCATACTTGACAAAATTGCTGTTTTGTGGTATAAAGGATGCATCTTCAAGTGGTGAAAAACGCCTGAAATTGGAGATACGAACCATCAAAAATTACCCCGCTTTTTAAGCGGAAAAACAACGATTTAACCGCGCCCAGCGCGGAAGGAGATTTCGGATGACCAAGAATACGTTCGTGCTGATCGCCGCCTTCGCCAGCATCCTTTCGGGATGCGGGCAGACGCTCGAGATGGTGGAGTTCCGCGATGGAATTCCACGTCGCCAGGTCGTCGGGGAGGTCGGCTGGAGCAACGTTGCTCTGGACGACCGGAAGGACGACGGGCTCATGCGCACCTGCATGGCCCACATCAGCGCGATGAAAAAGCCGCTGGTGGACGAGGAGGGTGTCGTTTCGGCACACCCCGAGTACAACCCGCTGGAGGTCTGCACCCGAGAGGTGCTGACCCGGCAGCTTCGACGCACGGACCGGCAGCGTGACATCGCCGCCGAGCCGTGGAGGGCGTACCCATGGATGAACCCATACTATCCGTGGGTTCAGCCCAGCGACAACAACTCAAATCAGGAGAGCGGGCAGTAGTAAGCCCGGGAGGAAGCAATGGAAAAGCTCGTAATTTTGACTCTGTTGGTCCTCACCGGCTGTGCTTCGCACATCCGCAAGGACATCTTCGAGACTCCCTCGACCACCGTGGTCGAGCAGTGCTCGGAGACCGCGAACGGCTCCACGGCCTGCTTCACACACGTGAGGAAGGAAGTGGACGACCCGCCTCCGCCTCCGGCGGTAGGTTACTCGCCGTACGGTGCCCCTTACGGGATGCCGTATGCGGTTCCTCCCATGATGTACGCCGCCGGTGCTTCGGCACCGCCGGCACACATCGTTCTCCAGGCGCCGACCACCAGTGGTCAGCGTGCCATGGAGCGCGTGGGCGGAGGTTACACGGTCTCCGTTCCGATGGAGATCTCAGATCCTCGTGTGAACCAGCTTGCCGAGCAAGTTGGGGAGCACGAGCAAAACCTCGACGTACTCAACCGCGCGACCGGTGAACTTGTTCGGCGCGCCAAGGCCCAGAAGGAGGGCAAGTGATGAAGAAGCAACTGATGATCGTGGTGCTCCTCGTCGCGGCTCTCACGGGCTGCGGCATGAGCTACGTCCCCGCCAAGGGAGGCGTTCAGCTGCAGGACGCTGGTTGCAGCGTCGGGTCTCCGCAGGAACAGGCTGCGTGTCATCGGGCACGCGCCGCGCTCCTCGATGGCCAGGCGCCGGCGGCCCATGTGGCACCGGTGGTGAATGTGAACTCACCTGCGGTATCGCTCGCCGATGCCAACCGGCAGCGGCTGGAAGATGGAGCTCCTGCGTTCGCCCGGGTTCAGACGGTAGTGCCTAAGGATGGGCACTGCGGGAAGCGTCGGACGCTCTTCGTGACGAACTCGTCCGACGCACGTTTCCTCGAAGTTCGGGGGGACGATCTGCAGGTCTGCGATGGATCGGGACTCGTTCCGATCTCCGTAGAGCAAGCAAACGGCGGAGTTCGTACCGCTTTCGTCATTCCGCCCGGAGTGATGGTGAGCTACTACTTCGTTCCTTACCGCCAGCTCGGCAACCGCCGGATCTCGACGAACGGCAACAAGGGCTACGAGATCGACGTGTACGACGGCTCGCACCAGCTCTCGGGCTGGAGCCCGGATTCGCCGGCGGCGCACGAGAAGGTTCTGCGGGATCGCCTGCAGGTGCCCTTCAAGTGCTGGGACATCTCCGGATGCAACCGTCACAACAAGGTGACGGAGTGGAAGATCAACCACAGCTCCTAGTGACACAAGACCCCCAAGTCCAATCTCGGACTCGGGGGTCTTCTTTTTGCCTTACCGCCAAGCATGGGAGCGGCAAGGAACGCACTATTTTTCTCACGCGGTCGGAGGTGCGTCAAATGAGAAAAGTGGATAAGTCATCGTCTCATTCCCACAGCCCGCTTTCGCGGATAGTTTTGTCAGCCAAGTCCTCGGCGTCATCAATATCAACCATCTCCTCAAGGATCAAATGGTTGATCATTGCGGCGCGCGCCTCGTTTACCGTCTTGAGTCCTCCGCCTTCATCGCGGCATAGCGCCAAGAGTTCCTCTGCCGTTGCCATATACAAATAGAATAGCCGAGTCGGTGTTATTGCGGCAACGTGAGTCCGCAGAGCGCAAGCGCCGCGAGCGTGAAGCCGTCATCACATTCACCCGTGTCACACAGTTCTCGAATTTCCCGGAGTGTACACAAGCGCGTGTTCCCCATGATCTCATATTTCTCCGGTGCCCGTTCTTCCATATCCGCAATCTCGGCATGCACCACGAAATGCGGGTGTGCAAAAAAGGTGGAGTTCAGGTTCACGTTTCCGACGATTCGCGTATTCTGAAGCTCAAGTCCCGCTTCTTCGTACGCTTCCTGCTTCGCGGTTCGTAGGATGTAGGATGCTTCGTCTTCTTCGACGCCATCTTTTGGCGGGATGAGTCCGCGTGGAGCTTCCCACTTCCACGCACCCAACGATTCGCAAAGCTCGCTCCAGCGGTTTTCGTCTTGAAGTCGCTTGATATATTCCGTGTTGGCGTCGGGGAGAATCCGATCTCCGTTCATACGGAAATTTTTGACGAGCGCAATGCGGTCTCCGGCTTGCGCGATGATAATGGCGCACGCATTTTCCGCGAGCATGGGTTGGTCGTAGATCGGCTTCATCTCTCCGTCGATGCGCTTGGTGACGACGCCTCGAACAAAAGCATATCCCATGGGGTTGTGGATCCCGCCGATTCCATCGGAGTTCGGTTTCCATCCGATGACAGGCTTCCCCCACAGATTTTTCATCTCCATGTGCTCCTTGCGGAGAAGCTCAAACCCACCTTCTTTTTTGTTCTTGTCTTTTGGCATATGCATTTTGTGACCATGTTACTGTAGCGGGAATGCCCGAGAATCAAAAGCGATATCGAAGGGTTGACGTGTTCCGTTTTTTGTGACAAAAGAGCGGTAGGAGGTACACATGGAAAGTCCTTTGGAGAGCCCTTTTCTCAGTATCGGGCCGGATAAGATCGTTCATCAGACCAAGTACACCACGGTGGTGGAGCGACCCTTCGTGGATAGGAAGGGACAGAAGGGATCGTACACTGTCATGAACCCGGATCGTGATGAAAAGTCCACGGTCGTCGGGGTGTTCGGGGTCACGGCAGACGACAGGGTCATCCTCACGAAGAGCTTTCGGATCCCCCTGAAGGAATGGATTATCCAAGCCGTCTTTGGGCGGGTCAATCCGGAGGAGACACCCGAAGACGCAGCGCGACGAGAACTCCTCGAGGAGGTCGGCTACGAAGCGGGTTCGCTCGAGCTGATCGTTCAAGGCCCGGCTATTCCTGGGATAAGCCCTCTGTACATCTACTTTTTCCTCGCGCGTGACTGCCGCTTCGTTGGAAGCGGGCACGAGGAAGTGGGCGAGGTCGTTATCCCTGTGCTCGTCCCAAGGGAAGAGGTCAGGGGGTGGCTGAAGAATCATTCTCTTGAAGTCGATGCTCAGACGTGGGTGTTTCTGTCCCATCTCTAATCGTGAGGTGGGCGAGATGGGGGGCAACAGCGGTTGTCCCCTTTTTTTATTCAAATTGAGAGTGCTAACATAACAACGCTATGCAGGTCGTATATTTAGCCGGAGGCAAGGGCACGCGCTTGGCGCCTCTTACGGATACAACGCCAAAGCCCATGACACCCATGCTAGGGGCGCCTTTTTTGGAGCACAGCTTTAAGCAGCTGCCCGATTCAATTTCCGGCATTGTGGTTGTGACCGGGCACTTGGACCATGTGATCAAAGAATATTTTGGCGCGAAGTGGAACGAGTTGCCGATTACATACGCGCACCAGGACGAGCAAAAAGGAACGCTTCATGCACTGAAGGCCGCCCGCGCGGTGTTGGATGAAGAGTTTCTTGTTTTGTTATCAGATGTGTATTACGCGCGAGAGGATCTTGAGAAACTTGTTGCCGCCGGCAGCCCGGCCCTTCTGGCGGGAGACGGGGCGGACAGCAAATACAAGCTAGGTTCCATCTGCCGTGTCGATGAGAATTTCCATATTACGGATGTGTTAGAGAATCGCGCGCAAGTGACAGAGGGATACATGGATTACGGCGCCTGCACCGCGGACCACGGTATTTTTTCTGAGCCGGCATACATCAACCATGCGGGAGAAGAGCTGTTGGCCGGGACATTGGGGACGTACGCAAAAAAGAAGCCGATGAAGATGGTGCTTGCGAAAACGTACGCAACGTTTAGTAGCGTTGAGGAGATTCCGTACATGGAAAAACACATCAAGGAGCACTTGGACTCCTGAATGCAAAACACCCTGCCAAAAGGCAGGATGTTTTTTGCATGGCGGAGAGGGTGGGGAATCTCACTGCTCGTCTCACTGCGTTCGTCTGCGCTTTCGAGAACCTTCGGGTTCTCGAATAACTCTCCTCCGCATGTAAGGGAAATCCTTTCCCTTACCATCCCTTTGTCCGAATCCCACCCACAATGCAAAACACCCTGCCAAAAGGCAGGATGTTTTTTGCATGGCGGAGAGGGTGGGATTCGAACCCACGGTACGGTTACCCGCACAACTGATTTCGAGTCAGTCCCATTCGACCACTCTGGCACCTCTCCGTGCTCGCTTCCGTCGCCTTGCACTTCGCGATCATCTGTCGATGCTCGCTCGTCCTCCGGCGACTCGCTGCGCTCCCCTTCCCGGCGTAAGCCGGGTGGGGTCCCCAAAACGCATCACGCGCGATGGTAGCGAATAATTATCGTTCCGTCCAGTCTGTCTACGCCCGTGTGTGTCGGAGGATAAGGCGGATCACGATCGCGGCGGAAATGACGTGCATGGACATGAGCACCAGGATCGCGGCGTTCGTGGCACCGGCAAGCGGGCCTGTACGGACTTGTGTCAGCAGGAAGTCAGGAATGAATGAGAGGATAAGAACAATCGCGGCGACGATATTAAATGCTCGGTACGGAAGGGAGGCACTGCGTTGGATGATGGCGAATACCGCAACCGCTCCCCATGCGCCAACGAACGACCAAAAGATAACGGGGACCGGCGTAATCGGCATAAAGGTTTCCGGAACGCCGAGGTAAGGCATTGTAAGAAGGCCGAGGGCTACATTCACAGCTGCGGAAGCCACGCTCGCCACAAGTCCCACTTTCCATAATGGCCAGGGCGGCGTTGTTTTTTTTGATGTCTCAATGTGTAGAGGGTTCTTCATAGGTTATTGGCTAAATTCATGTACGAGTTCCTCCATGGGTAGGCGGTACTTGGGGTGCACGGCGTCGTTTGGGTCACGGTATCCGAGTGCGAGGAGTGCGAGTGGTTTATGTGTTCGTTCCAGACGCAGCGCCCGTCGCATGCGGCTTGCGGAGAATCCTTCCATGGGGCACGAATCGATTCGTAGTTCTGCGGCCGCCATGAGCGCAAAACCGAGGGCGATATAGGCTTGCCGAGCCGCCCATGATTTTTTTGTGATCGTAAAACGTTTTAGGAAGATGAACAGGTTCATATTCCGTTGGAGCTTTTTGATGATCGTTTCCGAAACCTCCCGCTGTTTGAGATTGGCAAAAAATCGTTCGGTGCGGTGTGAGAAATCCATGTCCGCGGAAAACACAAGAAGATGTGTTGCGGTAGAAATCTGTTTTTGACCGTAAGCGGCTTCAACGATCTCCGTTTTTTTGCCCGGGTTCTTTATAACGGTTACGTGAAAGGGCTGAAGTCCAAATGATGTGGGTGCGAGGCGGATGACCTCCAGAATTGTTTTCAAATCTTTATCCGAAACTTTTTTCTTCGGCGTGAATTTTTTTGCGGCATAGCGCCACTCAAGCGACTCGAGAATTTCGCGTGCGTTCATGTGGGTGTTGGGTGAGAGGGGTGGTTGCAATCACGAGCATCCAAAAAAGGATGGCAAGGTCGTTTTTAAAATATGGAACGTCCACAAGTCCATGGACGAGAAGCGCAACGATAACCGGCACGGCGGCGCGCGGCGATGATCGGTACCAGCATACCAAAATCCACCCAAAGGACGCGAGGCCAAGCAATCCCATTTCGCTCCAGAAATTCAAAACGATGTTGTGCGGGTATTGGAAGATCTCCATCCACTCGGCGTGGTGGTACGGTCGGATCGCATCCGGAAATCCACCCAACCCCGCTCCTGTGATTGGATGAGCTCGGAGCATCTCGCGCGTTTCTCCCCACATCACGAGCCGGACCTTTCCGGACCAGTCGCGAAAGAGAACTTTCTCTGCGACCGGTTCACGAATTGCAGTGATGGAGAGCGCGCTTGTAAGAACG
>JBNLCE010000018.1:0-7465 GCA_050303655.1 Patescibacteria group bacterium
AGTCACCATCGAGCTCAGCTCGATTCCAAAAAAACCAAAGGCGAAGCTCAGCTTCGCTTTTTTGGTAGAGAGCTATTTCTATGAGCGAGATGATCGAGCTTAGCTCGACACATCCTGCCCACAACGGGTTGTTTTTGAATAAAAAAGCCGCTCACCGGGAGAAAATCCTCCAGTCCGATGAGCGGCCACGTTATACGATTTGCCATTGCAGTTTTGCTCCGGCACGAAAAGGAACCACACCCCCTACTTCCCCGGGTACCTCCCAAGGCCTTTTCACCAGCGTCACACTCCCCTCGTTGAGAGGTAGGCCGTAGAACTCTGCTCCGAATCGCGACACAAAATCGTTGAGACGATCGAGTCGTCCCACGCGCTCGAACACCTCCGCGAGCACCGGGAGAAGCACGGGTGCGCTGTACACACCGCATGCGCCTTTTGCGCACTCCTTGCTGCTTCGCCGATGCGGAGCACTGTCGGATCCCAGAAAGAATTGTGGTTTTCCGCTCGTTGCCGCATCGATCAGCACTTCACGATCCCGATACGTTTTTGGTACCGGCATACACATGTTGTGAGGACGCACTCCGTCACCAAGGACGTCATTGAGCGTCAGACACAGATGATGCGCCGTGATGGTGGCCGCAACATTCTCACCGAGCCCATTCACGACGCCAATGGCCGCCGCGGTTGAAACGTGTTCAAGCACGATCCTGAGATCCGGAAAACGCGAGGCCAGACGCGTGAGAATTGGTAGAAATACCTCCTCCCGCTCCGTTACGAGCGTGCGCGGCCGATCTATCTCTCCATGAAGAAGCAGGAGCATCCCCACCTCCTCCATGGCACGAAACGTTTCCTTCATCCCCTCGAAGTCACTGACGCCGTTGTCAGAATTCGTTGTGACCCCGCGGGGGTACACCTTGCCCGCAACAGCTCCCACTGCACGAGCCTCTTCGATCATTCCGGGCGTTGTTGAGTCGCGCACTTCGATGGTCATGAGCGGCTCGAACGGCTCCCCATACGGCAACTCGTCAACCACGCTACGAATAAAGCCGCGATAACAGTCCACATCCCGTGCGTTCAGAATCGCGCGCGGCTTGGTGTTGGGCATGATCACGGCGCGCCCTGCATATTTCACCGTCACCGGCAGAACGCTCCTGAGCAGGTCTCCACCTCTTACATGCAGATGCATGTCATCAATACGTCGTATTGTGATCGTCTCCATGTCTACCTCCAATTCAGGCAATTTACCTCTTCGATGATGGCTTGGACGCGCCACGGCCGAAGCACCACAACGGACCCCAAAAAGATGGAAGATGCGCCCGCGCTGCGGTAGCTCCTCGCGTCTTCGGGACGAAGGATCCCGCCCCCGCCGTTGATCGGCTTCGTGAAGCCGGCGTCACGCAGTTCCGCGATCCACCGGCACACGAGCGGGCACAAGACCTTTCCGGAAAGCGCGCCTCCGCCCATGTGGGCAAGAGGCGACACGTCACTTCCCCATACCTCCTTCCAGTTGATCCCCTCCCAGCCGAACGGCACACTATTTGAGACGCAGATGGCGTCGCAATCCGGGTGATCGTTCAGCTGCATAACAGCTGGAATCGGGGCGGACGCAATGCTGTACTTCAGCATCACCGGCACCTCAAGAGCTGCTGCGACCGCAAGGACGCGCTCAGACTCTTTAATGAGCTCCTTCGGGTCGTGCCCGGTATTTGGACATGACAGATTGATCTGCAGGCCAAATGGAGCGAGAAATTCCGCTTTGACGTACGCAAGCATCTTCACCATCAACTTGAGCTCGTCCAGCCGCCTTGAAGGGGTGTCGGCTACGGACATGATGGAGATCCAAAATGGCTCTGTCCGAGTCTGCCACTGAACCGCGCCCAAAAGAGCACCGAGACCGGGGTTGCTTAACCCGACGGAGTTCAGCATGAGGCCGCGGAGCGGTTTTACCTCCACGCAATCGGGGAAGAGACGCCGAGGTCGATGATCTTGACCCAACGGCATATTCCCTCTCCTCGCAAAAAGCGTGGCGGTCTTCGATACAAACGTCACCCCACGAAAATTCAAGCCAACAAGATGGCCGAGTCCGTGGAACCAGTACCCCTCTCCAAAGAATCCCTGAACGCCGGAGGCGCCGAGCACATTTCCAAAATCAATACCTCGAAGTTCCATGTTCCCTCTCTTTCGTTTTCGAAGAACAGATGCGCGGTGAGGCTAGCACACGCATCTAAAAAAGAAAATCTGCGACTTTGTCATCGATTTTTCCCTTGTATTAGCAAAGTTTTGCATTATTTTTTTATCTGTGCCATTCTCGCGGCGGCACCTTCCTTTCGGAGGTGCTTTGTACTCTACAACTTGGAGGAAGCTCAATGAGAGCACGAATCGCAACACGACTCATCGTCTTGCTTTCCTTCCTGGCGCTGCTCGCCGGAGGATGCATGACCGTCACCGGAGATCCGGGCGGCGAGAACATCGGACAGGCCGAGCAGGAGCTCGGAACAGGTGGTAGCGGTGGTGCCGGTGGTGGTGCCGTCGATCCGTGGGTACGACCGGTATGTAGCCCGGAGATCACGGAGTTCAACTCCCCCTTCCCGCCGCTCGATGAGGTGGCAAACCACGTTCCGGAAGATCCGAACAACGACATCGGTCCGGATCAACGGATCATCGTCGATACGGAGCTGAACGAGTTCTTGATCAGTTACGATCAAGGAAATCACGGCCATCTTCAACAGATGCGTGACCGAACCAAGATGGCGATCACAAACGTGTTCGCGCTCGGTATCTACGAGGGTGACCACGGCTGCCTGCTGATGGATCTTCCCGGCCACTTTGGTCCGGAAGAACGTCGACGGTATCTGGAGCTCGTTGGCGAAGCCTGCGGGTGGACTGGGGTCGACTACCAGAGCCTGAAGTACACGCCGCTCCCCTTCCTCCCGCCGTTGGACGTGGGGTCGGGCAAGCCCATCACCGCTGTGGTGATGACGCACCCGCACGAGGACCATGCCGGCGGTATCGAGGTGATCCGCCGACTGTTCCCGAACGTCGACATCGTGATGAGCCGCTGGGCGGCAGATTCGCTCGTCGTGTTCGACCAACCCACGCGGCCGCCGGAAGGCTACGATCAAACCCGCGAAGGGAACAACAGCACCGTCCTCCGCTGCCGGAATGATTACTTCTGGTTCGAAGACACCTACAAGTTCACGATGAACACTCCTGTTGACGTGGCGCACACCCCGGCCGACAGTTACATCATCACCCCCAACAAGGTGCTGATGGCAGTGGACTTCGTTCATCCGAACGGCCGCGTGCCATTTGTGGACAACTCCGTGTCGCTCGACTCCCACGGTAACCAGCTGTTCCTTCGCTTTCTCCTCGGAGAGTGGGAGGCGGGCAACTGGGAGGTGGCCAACTGGGGTCACTTCAACACCGGTCACGTGAGAGACGTTGTGCGGGTTCTGGAGTTCGACCAGGACATGGCTCGCCTGTGGGCTGAAGCGATCAACCGGGAGTTCCTTCCCAAGTTCATCAAATCGGGCGAGACAAGCCTCATTGCCGCGTTCACGAAGTTTTACGACGCGGTACCGCAGTACATCTGCGAGCGCCTGAACGACAAGTGGCACAACTCCCGATTCTTCGAGGGCTGTGCCGAGATCGTCCATGAGTTCAGCAAGTCGTACTTCCTTCGCAAGCTGAACGGCAACGAGCACAACATCGGCGATCCGACATTGACTGTGGAGGAACTCCTCGATATCTCGGAGGAAATGATGTTCGACGACACCCCCATCCCGCCGGGGACACGCATCTACCACGAAGACGAGTACTGCAAACCCGTCTCCTACTGCGACCCCAACGAATTCCCGTTCGATTGGTGTCCGCCGTGGAGGAAGAAGGCGCGTCGTGGACGGGTTCGCGTGGGTCGGCAGCACCTCAGCTACTAGCACATTCGGCACATTCGGAACCTTGGCACTTTAACGAAAAATCAAACCACATAGCCTAAAAAGGCATGTAACGCCGCTCTACGACCTTCGGGTTCCGGAGCGGTGTTTTTTATCTGATATTGATCAGATTTTGAATCAATGATAGCATTGCGCCGAACATGCCAATGTAGCTCAGGGGTAGAGCAATGCTTTCGTAAAGCAGAGGTCGTGAGTTCGAATCTCACCATTGGCTCCATCCACAAAACCCCGCGCCATGCGGGGTTTTTGAATTCTATTTCCAAATACGAGGAAGCCACATGAATCGTGGAGACGCTCGCCCGCAATACGGCGAAGCCGATGAGGACGAGCGGACTTCGCGATTCTGGCAGGAAACTTTTCTCGACTTAAAACCGCATGTAGCGCTTCACATCATCGCGTGCCATACGCGCCGCCACGTAGGTCACAATCTCATCTCCCGTACCACCGGATTCGCTCAACTGAACCGCAAATTTCTGTTCAAGCAGGGCGGGGCGGAGAATCTTCTCGCGAAACTCCTCCTCATTCCATCCGTAGGTTTCCAAAAGATACGTCCCGATATCCGAAGTGGTGGACGAGGCAACGGCATGAACCTCCGAAAAGAACGTCAGAAGCTCGGCATCGGTAACGGTCACCCCCTGCTCGTTCGCCACATCTTCCAGCGCCGCCTCATTGAGCAATCGCTCGTACACATTCTCCAGAAGCTCTTCATCAACCGTGAGATCGATCCCCTGCTCCTTTGCGGCGTCTGACGCCAAGAACACGCGCATCGTGTCGACCGCGTCAAGATAATCTCGATATAAAATCGTATGTTCCCCCACCTTTCCTGCGGGAATCGGGAGCGCGCCAGCCACGGAACGAACTACGGGACCCTCTGAGTGGTTCACGTACATTGCCCACGCAACGCCGGTCGCAGCTCCTCCAAGCGCCACAACAATTAAAATGCCCGCTAAAATTCCAAACAGTTTTTTCATATTTTATTTAATGCCTCGAAAATAATCCCACCACTTTTGTGGATTGGTACGCGTGTCCACGAAGTCAACCGGAGTCGGTGGAACGTCCCCAAATACATCCTCCCCGCTCCACGAGCTCGTTGTTTCAAGCCCATAGAGCACCACAACACGCTCCCCTGTCTTTTGCCGGCCCAAACGGGCTCGCGCCTCCAGTTCGACATGCTCCTCGGAAACGAGCTGCTCGGTTAAGGACTCAAGCCGCAGACGACGACCCTCTAGCTGTTCCACCTCCGCCTCAAGCGTTTTGATCTCATGATCCGTGCTCCATCCGCGATACGCCTCGCGCCCAAAGGTTACACCAATCACCACAAACAGGGCGATGTTTGCAATGAAAAACGCAGGAAGCCGAAATACGGACTTCCACGAACTCTTCTCTGGCGCACGTCGTGGCATGCGTCGCCATCATATCATCCCGACGGACGCTCTTAAAGGGTTTCGTCGACACGCTTTTTGACCACCGGAAGCGTTGGCTGGTCGTTTGCAGAATGGATGCCGCATTTATTAAAAAGCTCTTCCCGCTCTTCCACGGAAAGGGCGTTGATGCAATCCATAATTTCAAGCACGGAAAGGACGGTGGACGATTCATCGCTCGTTCGCACGACTTCCGGATGACGCGCCTCGTGCACCATGGCAATAAATTCCTGCGGCCGTGACACGCGCGTAAAGCGGATTTCCGATCCTTTTTCTTTTGGACGCGCCACAATCGTCCCCAAACGGAACAACGTGTCCACAATGCCGCTCTTTTCCCACTCCGGCTCCGTCAGATCTTCAAATGACACATCCGTGACATAGCGCGAGAACAGCCCCTGCTGACGGACACACACCAACCGGTTCGTGGTTGCAATCAACACGTGCGCGTTCCAGAGCAGCATGCCGCGGATGGCAATCATCGCACCAAACAGCACAGAGCCCAGAAACAGGATCATGCCCGGCGTTCCCCACGAAATAAGCGGGAAAATTGCAAAAAATGGGAGCACCAAAAAAAGAAGCGCCCACAGCAATCGGCGGAACAGAACAATGGGGTGTTGACGGACCATGCCAAGCAAACGCTCCCGTCCGCCCAAATGCAACACGTCTTCGAGATGAAACATGGTCACTATTTTACCATGCGTTCACGAATTGCGCGGCGCGCAGCCCCACGCTCATCCCACGGCATCTTTTTACCATCCGCCACGCAAATCCACGGCTCATTCCCCTTTCCGGTAAGCAAAACGATATCGCCCTCTTTCGCGATCTTCATGGCATAACGAATTGCATTCATGCGGTCGTCGATACGAAAAAGGTCTTTTCCGTCGACCTTCCCGCCCGCGGCCGCACCGTCCGCAACTTCGTTAATGATTTGCTTCGGCGGATCGTCGTACGGATCTTCGTTCGTGACAATCGCAATATCCACATACTTCGCGGCAAGTTTTCCAAGAATCGGGCGGCGAGCAGCATCTCGACCACCTCCGCAGCCACCCAACACATGGATGATCCGTTTGTGCGGGTACGATTGTACCGCGCGATACAACCCCTCAAGCGCTGCGGGCTCGTATGCGTAGTCCACAATCACGGTCCACGCCTGCCCCTCATCAATCCGTTCATATCGCCCCGGCGACGTTACAGACGACAGCGCGCGGACAACCTCTTTTAAAGAAACGCCCAGCGCATCAGACGTTGCGATGGTTGCGAGTGCATTCCACACGTTCGGAAGACCGGGAGATGGTAAAGAGACCTCCATGCCATTCAACGTGAATCGAACCCCTTCCAATGAATCACGGATATCCGTTGCCTCGTACCCCGAACCTTCGCCGTACATCACTACGCGATCAAAACCCGGAACGCCGGCAAAATCCTTGCCGTGCTCATCCGCTTGATTCACCACCGCGATCTTAGGAATCTTCTGCCCTCCGATCTTTTTCCGTGGCGATGCGGCCACGTGCGTAAACAATTTCAGTTTCGCGGCTTTGTATTCCTCAAATCCTCCATGAGCCTCTATATGCTCGGGCGTGAGGTTTGTAAAGACGGCAACGTCGTAGTTCACGCCGGCGTGTCGATGTTGTGCAATGCCCTGCGACGACGTCTCCACAACGGCGTACCGACATCCCGCGTCCACCATTTCACGAAGATATTTCTGCAAGGTAAAGCGACCCGGCATAGTCATCTTTGAGCGCGTGGTTGTCACGCGGTCACCGATCTTGATCTCCGCCGTGGTAATGGCTCCGGTCTTTGCCCCATGTGCCGAAAGAGCCGCAGCAAGCATGAGGCTTGTCGTCGTTTTCCCGTTGGTGCCGGTAACGCCGACCACGATCAGCTTTTTGGACGGATTGCGATACCAAATTTTCGCGAGCCATGCGAGCACGCGGTGATAGACCAACTTCCACGAAGCCGGCACGAGTTGCTTAAACCTATAAAACATACACAACCGACGCATTTGATTTCCTCTGAGAGGCTCACTTCTGCAGAAGTGCCGAGGCGTTTTTCAGCAGAAAAACGTCGTACTCGAAGAGGGAATCGGATGAGGAG
>JBNLCE010000019.1:0-4021 GCA_050303655.1 Patescibacteria group bacterium
CAAGCGATCGCGGAACTCAAGGCCCGTGAAAAACGAATCCGTGCCGACCACGCAAAAATGTAACGTATGATCCCACGCACCGCCTACCTCAAACGCAATCTTTTTGCGGAGACCATTGAACAAGTCCCCACGCGCAACGGCTACGGGGAGGGCGTGGTTCGTGCCGCCAAAAAAAATCCCAACATCGTGGTGATGTGTGCGGACCTCACCGAATCCACCCGCAACAAGGATTTTAAGGAAGAATTCCCGGGTCGCTTCATCCAGATGGGCGTCCACGAACAGCTTTTGGTTGCCAGCGCTGCCGGACTCGCGCTTGCGGGAAAGATCCCCTACATCACGTCGTATGCCATGTTCTGCCCGGGACGTTCGTGGGAACAGGTACGGACGAACGTATGTCTGAATGATGCGAATGTAAAAATCATCGGCTCACACGCCGGCGTCTCTGTTGGTCCGGATGGCGCGACCCACCAAGCGATCGAAGACATCGCCATCATGCGATGCATCCCAAACATCACCATCCTCGCACCGTGCGATGTGAACGAAGCGCGAAAAGCCACGGTTGCGATCAGCAAACACTCCGGCCCGTGCTACGTGCGATTCGCGCGCGAAAAAACGCCGGTGTTCACCACAGAGAAAACCCCATTTAAAATTGGAAAAGCTACCGTCTTCCATTCCGGAAAAGACGTGGCCATTATCGCCTGCGGTCCTCTTGTCCATAACGCCCTCCGCGCCGCACATGAGTTAAAGAAAAAAGGCGTGAAGGCGATGGTCATCAATTCACATACTATTAAGCCTCTCGATACCGCGACAATTTTAAAGGCCGTAAAAACATGCGGAGCGGTTGTGACGGTTGAAGAACATCAAATCACCGGGGGGCTTGGCGGAGCCGTTGCCGAATTCCTCGCAAAAAACCATCCGGTTCCCATGGAATTCATCGGCGTTCCCGACACATTCGGCGAATCCGGACCTCCAATGGATCTTATCGAGCATTTTGGTATGGGCGTTTCCCATATCAAAGCAGCCGTTCAGCGCGTGCTGAAGCGAAAATAGCATTTGACGACCTCCCTACGCGCGGGGTGTGATATACGTGTCATCGTTCAACCTGAACCAAAGGAGGAAACATGAACGTACTGACCCTCGTTCTTTTTTTGTCTATCACCTCTCCGGCCTGGTGGTGCATTGGATGCGCTATCAATGGGTCGGAGATCCGCGACAACGGCTTCCTGAACGCCATCCCTCTCGATGAGCTTCAGGGCCGTGATGTGCCAAGGACGAACTACCAGGACATGTGTCTCGCAAACCGTGGCGGTGACTTCGATCTACAGCTCGAAAAGGAGCGGTACGTGGATCTCGCCGCAATCTCGGACGGGCTTCAGATGAGCTACTCGTTTTCGTACAGCCCACCGCGTGAAGTAACGTCCTCAACGGAAGATGCGTCGCTCCACTTTCCGTGGCCCGAGCCGCAGTACGAGTCCTACACCGTTGCATGGCTCTTCGGTTCCTTCACACTGCATGACCCGAGTGACGAAACGCTCGGCGGACTCCAGAAGCTCTTGGAGGGCTGGCAAGGTGCACACCTCTCAGGCGTCCTCGTATGGACAAAACGGCATGACCATTGGGAGAGTGGTCTTCTCGGGCTTCGAATCGAACATGATCCAGACGCGAATCCGCCATACACCTTCTGCGACGTCTACGGCGCAACGTGCAAGTCGCCAAGCCCCCTCCGAAACAAGGTGCTCCCAAAGCTCCTTGCGGACGGAACACTAACCCTGCCGGAGATCCAGTTCTCGACACTCGAACTCATCTTCGCTCCGGCGCTCGAAGGGACGCTCGGCTTTGAGCTCACCGCGCTCGAGCTCATCGATCAAAAAGGAGATCGCTTCTGTGTCCGTGTCAGCGACAGATAACACGACTCAACAATCCTCCACTCACGGAGAGATTCTCGGCCCCGGTCCGCCTCTGAATGGCAACCGGGGCTATTTCTTTGCTATGCTACGTGCATGTCTATGGATCTTATTGCCATCGGAGAATCATTGCGTGACGTGTTCTACGAAATCGACCAAGCAACGGTGAACTGCTCGATCGATAAGGAGCGCTGTCTCTTTTGTCTTGAGTATGCGGAAAAAATTCCGGTGAAACGTGTCACAAAAGTACCGGCCGCCGGGAATTCCTCGAACGCCGCGGTTGGAGCATCTCGACTTGGGCTCAAAAGCGCTCTCGTCACATGGGTCGGCAAAGATCCGGCAGGTGATGCGATCCGAACCGCGCTTACAAAAGACGGTGTCGATAGCCGCTACGTAAAGGTGGATCCAAAAACACCCACAAGTGAAGCAACGATTCTAAACTTTGAAGGTGAGCGCACCCAGCTCCTCTACTTTGAACCGCGCTCCTACACAATTCCAAAGCTCGTACGTACACGCTCCATGTACTACTCGGCGATGGGAACGAAACACACGTCGGCGGACCGTGCGGTACTGAAAGAATTGGAGCGACAACCCAAAACATTTTTCACCTTCCAGCCCGGTACCACGCATATCGCAAGCGGACTCACGGCGAGCATTAAAAAACTCATTGCTCGATCCGACCTCTTCATTTTGAACCAGGATGAATCGCACCAACTGCTGGGTGACGGTAAAAAAACGGTCGTATACCTCTTGGAGAGCTTCCGCAAAATGGGAGCCAAGCGCGTTGTGATTACAGACGGCAAAAACGGAGCGGACGGATTTGATGGGGAATCATTTTTTCACATGCCGATTTTTGACGGAGAGCCGAAAGAGCGTACCGGCGCCGGCGACAGCTTTGCGATCGGGGTCACGTCCGCGCTACTTAAAGGCAAAACATTTGAAACGGCGCTGCGTTGGGGAACGGCAAATAGCTGGAGCGTTGTGCAGGAAGTGGGCCCTCAGGCCGGACTCCTTACCACAGGTGGCATGACGCGCGTGCTCAAGAAATTTTCAAAAACAAAACC
Organism: Patescibacteria group bacterium; assembly: GCA_050303655.1. Classification (GTDB taxonomy): domain Bacteria; phylum Patescibacteriota; class Patescibacteriia; order 2-12-FULL-60-25; family 2-12-FULL-60-25; genus JANLIO01. Next base: position 2,969 of record JBNLCE010000019.1, read on the forward strand.
CAAAAAACTCCGAGTCTGACCACACAGGACGCGGAAACCACGCCCCTACGATTTTCGCTACTCTCCTACCATCCTACGATCCTACAGTCCTAAACCTTATGCTTGTTACCGCAAAAAAACTTCTTACCAAGGCGCGTGCAAAAAAGTACGCGGTTCCAGCGTTTAACGTAAACAACTTGGAGATCCTGACAGCGGTGATGTCGGCGGCGGAGAAAATGAAATCACCTGTCATCATCCAAACATCCGAAGGCGCTATCACATACGCGGGCATGGACTATCTTACGGCCATGATTCGTGTGGCAGCGTCCGGAAAAATCCCGGTAGTCATGCATCTCGATCATGGAAAAGACCTCAAAGTGATTTGGGCGGCAATCAAAAACGGCTATACCTCTGTCATGATCGACGGCTCAGCACTCCCCTATGCAAAAAATGTTTCCAAAACAAAGAAGGTGGTGAAGAAGGCACATGCAAAAGGCGTGAGCGTGGAGGCTGAAATCGGGGCACTCGCCGGCATTGAAGATTTTGTAAGCGTGGAGGAAAAAGACGCGGCGCTCACTGACCCGAACGAAGCTGCGCAGTTTGCCAAAGAAACGAATTGCGACACGCTTGCCGTTGCCATTGGCACGTCCCACGGGGCGTACAAGTTTAAAGGCAAAACACATTTGGATATTGAGCGGCTCAAAACGATTTCCGAACTCGTTTCCCTCCCCATCGTGCTCCATGGAGCATCGGGCGTGCGCGAAGATATGAAAGCCATTGCCGCAAAACATGGCGCCAAGCTCGGTAAAGCTCGAGGCGTGTTAGACGAAGACATCAAAAAAGCCATCCGACACGGAGTGGCAAAAGTGAATATTGATACCGATCTCCGCATTGCGTTTACCGCCGGTGTGCGTGAGGCGATCGACGAGATGCCCACGGTCATTGATCCGCGGAAGCTATTGGGTGGCGCTACCCTCCTCATGCGGGAGGTTGCCATGCAAAAAATGAAGCTCATGCGGAGCGCGGGACGGGCATAAATTCGTCGTCTTGCTCCCTTGACATTTTGGCTATTTT
>JBNLCE010000020.1:0-1014 GCA_050303655.1 Patescibacteria group bacterium
TGTGTTTTTGATAAACAGTCGCCTGGGCCTATTCTCTGCGGCCCCCAGAAGCTTTGCTTGTACATCTAACCTCCAAGGGCTCCCCTTCTCCCGAAGTTACGGGGACATTTTGCCGAGTTCCTTAACGAAAGTTCTCTCGCGCGCCTGAGGTTACTCACCCCACCCACCTGTGTCGGTTTTGGTACGGTCACCATCAACGGTTAGAAGTTCTTTCTTGAAAGCATCGCTCTACGACATCGGTTCCTCCGAAGATTCCCCTTGAGTCCTACCTAGCTTTCCGCAAGCGGATTTCCCTACTTGCCTGCCTCATAGGCCTACGGACATTTCCAATCGTCCGCTCGCTTTACTTACTTTGTCACTCCATTCACCATAGTTTTAGGTGGCGCAGGAATATTTAACCTGCTTTCCATCGCCTACGCCTTTCGGCCTCGGCTTAGGGATCGACTAACCCTGAGCAGATTAGCTTTACTCAGGAAACCTTGGGCTTTCGGCGAGCGGGTTTTTCACCCGCTTTATCGTTACTCATGTCAGCATGGGCTCTTGTGTACAGTCCAGCCGTCCTTACGGTCGACCTTCAACCCGGTACACAATGCTCCCCTACCGCTTATATCAAAGATATAAACCCGCAGCTTCGGTAGTGTGCTTGAGCCCCGTTACATTTTCGGCGCGGACTCACTCGACCAGTGAGCTATTACGCTTTCTTTAAAGGGTGGCTGCTTCTAAGCCAACCTCCTGGTTGTCTGTGCATTTCCACATCCTTTCCCACTTAGCACACATTTAGGGACCTTAGCTGGCGATCTGGGCTGTTTCCCTCTCGACCACGGAACTTAGCTCCCGTAGTCTGACTCCTGCGATAGCAGTTAACGGTATTCGGAGTTTGGTTAGGTTTGGTAATCTGGTAGGACCCCTAGCCCATCCAGTGCTCTACCCCCGTTACTGAATAACGCAAGGCTATACCTAAATATATTTCGGGGAGAACCAGCTATTTCCAGGTTTGTTTGGCCTTTCACCCCT
>JBNLCE010000021.1:0-948 GCA_050303655.1 Patescibacteria group bacterium
TGGTTCTCCTCGAAAGCTATTTAGGTAGCGCCTCGTGTATAACTGTTGGGGGTAGAGCACTGTTTCGGCTAGGGGGTCATCCCGACTTACCAAACCGATGCAAACTCCGAATACCAGCAAGTTTGAGCACGGGAGACACACGGCGGGTGATAAGGTCCGTCGTGAAAAGGGAAACAGCCCAGACCGTCAGCTAAGGTCCCAAAATCTATGCTCAGTGGGAAACGATGTGAGAAGGCCCAGACAGCCAGGAGGTTGGCTTAGAAGCAGCCACCCTTTAAAGAAAGCGTAATAGCTCACTGGTCGAGTCGGCCTGCGCGGAAGATTTACCGGGGCTAAGCATAGTACCGAAGCTGCGGGTTAGACTATGTCTAGCGGTAGAGGAGCGTTCTGTACGCCTGCGAAGGTGATTCGAGAGGATTGCTGGAGGTATCAGAAGTGCGAATGCTGACATGAGTAACGATAATGGGGGTGAAAAACCCCCACGCCGAAAGCCCAAGGTTTCCTGCGCAACGTTAATCGACGCAGGGTTAGTCGGCACCTAAGGCGAGGCCGAAAGGCGTAGTCGATGGAAAACAGGTTAATATTCCTGTACTTGTGATAACTGCGATGGGGTGACGGAGAAGGCTAGGTCAGCTGCCTGTTGGAATAGGTAGTTTAAGCGAGTAGGGAGTGGAATTAGGCAAATCCGGTTCCACAATTCTGAGACGTGATGACGAGTTTCTTTATAAAGAGACGAAGTGATTGATGCCCTGCTTCCAAGAAAAACCTCTAAGCTTCAGGTTATGAAGCCGTACCCTAAACCGACACAGGTGGGTGGGATGAGAATTCTAAGGCGCTTGAGAGAACTCGGGTGAAGGAACTAGGCAAAATGGTACCGTAACTTCGGGAGAAGGTACGCCTTTGGTAGGTGAAGGCCCTTGCGGCTGGAGCTGAAGGAGGTAGCATTAA
>JBNLCE010000022.1:0-824 GCA_050303655.1 Patescibacteria group bacterium
ATCAAACTCCGAATGCCGATGACAACTGCCCGGGAGTCAGGCAGCGAGAGATAAGTTCCGTTGCCGAGAGGGAAAGAGCCCAGACCGTCGGCTAAGGTCCCCAAATCTAGACTAAGTGTGAAAGGATGTGGGAACGCCCAGACAACCAGGAGGTTGGCTTAGAAGCAGCCACCCTTTAAAGAAAGCGTAATAGCTCACTGGTCAAGCGAGCCTGCGCCGAAAATATAACGGGGCTAAGTCTCAGTACCGAAGCTACGGGTTCTCGTAAGAGAGCGGTAGGCGAGCGTCGTCATGGAGATACGCGGTAGACGGTAACGACTACTATCGGCCATGACGAGTGAATATGCAGGCATGAGTAGCGATAAACCGGGTGAGAAACCCGGTCGCCGTAAGCCCAAGGTTTCCTGGGGAAGGATAATCCTCCCACGGGTTAGTCGATGCCTAAGCCGAGGCCGAAAGGCGTAGGCGATGGAAAGCAGGTTAATATTCCTGCACCACCAAGGAAGGCGAAGAAGCGAGCGGGGACGGAGAAGGGTAGCCCAGCACGGTGGATGGTTCCGTGTTCAAGCGTGTAGGCTGAGTGACTAGGACCCGATAGGGACAAACGGTTGCTCAAAGCCGAGACGTGATGAGGTCAACTCCTAGAGTTGGATACTGGGTGATCCCATGCTTCCGAGAAAAGCCGCGCGCAGAGCCTCTTTGGTGATCGTACTGTAAACCGACTCAGGTGGGCGGGGTGAATATCCCAAGGCGCGTGAGAGAACCCTGGTTAAGGAACTCGGCAAATTGACACCGTAACTTCGGGAGAAGGTGTGCCATCATTA
>JBNLCE010000023.1:0-712 GCA_050303655.1 Patescibacteria group bacterium
TGTTGTCCATCGCCTACGCTTCTCAGCCTCGGCTTAGGCCCGACTAACCCGACGGGGACTGACCTTCCGTCGGAAACCTTAGACATTCGGCGAACATGGTTCTCACATGTTTTACGCTACTCATGCCACCATTCTCACTCGTGATACCTCCAGCATTCCTTACCAGAACACCTTCACAGGCGTACACGACGCTCTCCTACCATACATTGCTGTATCCCTAGTTTCGGTGCCAAGCTTGAGCCCCGTTACATTATCCGCGCGAGTGCGTTTGACCAGTGAGCTATTACGCATTCTTTAAAGGATGGCTGCTTCTAAGCCAACCTCCTGGCTGTCTGCACACACTTACCTCGTTTTCCACTTAGCTTGGTCTTCAGGACCTTAACTGGGGGTCTGGGTTGTTTCCCTTTCGACTGCGAAACTCATCTCACGCAGTCCAACTGCCAGGGTTCAGCTCGGGGCATTCGGAGTGTGATTGGGTTTGGTAAGCTTGCGCCCCCTAGCCCATTCAGTGCTCTACCTCCACGACCTAGTAACCTGACGCTAGCCCTAAAGCTATTTCGGAGAGAACAAGCTATCTCCTGGTTCGTTTGGCATTTCACCTCTAACCACAGGTCATCCAAAACTTTTGCAACAGTTACTGGTTCGGTCCTCCACGAAGGGTTAGCTTCGCTTCAACCTGCCCATGGTTAGCTCACCAGGTTTCGTGTCTAAT
>JBNLCE010000024.1:0-660 GCA_050303655.1 Patescibacteria group bacterium
GAGAGGGAAACAGCCCAGACCGCCAGCTAAGGCCCCCAAGACGATGCTAAGTGGGAAAGGATGTGGTGTTGCACAGACAGCCAGGAGGTTGGCTTAGAAGCAGCCACCCTGTAAGGAAAGCGTAATAGCTCACTGGTCAAGCGACACTGCGCCGAAAATGTAACGGGGCTCAAGCATCGCGCCGAAGCTGCGGATTCATGCGTAAGCATGAGTGGTAGGGGAGCATTGTGTGGACTGTTGAAGGTGTGTCGTGAGGCATGCTGGAGGGGACACAAGAGATTATGCCGGCATAAGTAACGTAAATTCTGATGAAAATTCAGGACGCCGTAAACCTAAGGTTTCCTGGGGAAGGTAAATCCGCCCAGGGTTAGTCGGTCCTAAGGCGAGGCCGAAAGGCGTAGTCGATGGACAACAGGTTAATATTCCTGTACCACCTCTGAAGTGTTTGACCGAAGGGGGGACGCAGAAGGATAGTCCGGGCCATGTGCTGGTTATGGTCCAAGCGTTTAGGCTGTGGCGTAGGCAAATCCGCGGCACGTGAAGGCTGAGGCGTGATGGGGAAGGCAATTGTGCTGAACTCGGGTGATTCCACGCTGACTAGAAAATCCTCGTAGGGAGCTTCGTGGGTGACCGTACCGCAAACCGACACTGGTAGGTGGG
>JBNLCE010000025.1:0-658 GCA_050303655.1 Patescibacteria group bacterium
CCGGATATCCATCACCTACGCCTTTCGGCCTCGGCTAAGGCCCGACTAACCCGACGCGGATTAACCTTCCGTCGGAAACCTTAGGTTTACGGGGAACATGTTTCTCACATGTTTTACGCTACTCATGCCAGCATTCTCACTTCTGTAGACCACAGATATCCTTTCGGTTACCCTTGTATCTTCTACAGAACGCTCTCCTACCACTCCAGTAAACTGGAGTCCGTGGCTTCGGTGCTATGCTTAAGCCCCGTTACATTTTCCGCGCAAAAGCGTTTGACCAGTGAGCTATTACGCACTCTTTAAAGGAATGGCTGCTTCTAAGCCAACCTCCTGGCTGTCTAAACACTCTCACATCGTTTCCCACTTAGCATAGACTTGAGGACCTTAGCCGTCGGTCTGGGTTGTTTCCCTCTCGACTATGAAACTCATCTCACATAGTCCGACTGCTGCGTTCTTAAGTATAGGTATTCGGAGTTTGATTGAGGTTGGTAAGCTTGCGCCCCCTAGCTCATTCAGTGCTCTACCCCCTATACTAAACACGCAACGCTAGCCCTAAAGCTATTTCGGAGAGAACAAGCTATCTCCAAGTTCGTTTGGCATATCACCTCTACCCACACGTCATCCCCTAATTTTGCAACATTAGTGGGTTCGGCCCTCC
>JBNLCE010000026.1:0-595 GCA_050303655.1 Patescibacteria group bacterium
TCCATATTCGTCAAGGAGTTCTGTGGGTGAAGGATAATTCTTTTTACTCTTGCTCATTTTCTTACCATCCTCTGCCAAGACAAGACCGTTGCAGATGAGGTTCTTAAATGCAGGCTTGCCAAACAGTGCTGTTGAGAGTACCATCAGAGTATAGAACCTGTAGGATGAAGTCGCATCAACAACAATAACAACCAAGCCTTTTAGTCCCAAGCAAGTTGGGGTAGGCTAGAGATGAAACCATATGAAGCAAAAAACAAGGACAAAATAAGAGCGAAAAAGAAGGGGAAAAATGAAGTGCGATAAAAAAATTGAAAAAAAGGAGAAAAGGTAATAAAACGCTAAGAAAAAAAAAGCGAAAAGCGACGGAAAAAAAAACTTTGACAGAAGACAATAAAAAAGAAGGAACCGAAGATCAAGGTTCCGACACATGAATTGCAAGCTCCCACTCTCTCCTATCTAATGCTAACTCCTTGGTGATACTCCATTCCTTCAAATCTTTTTTCACAGATTTATCTTGCTACAAAGTGGTAACTCTGGGGGCCTCTGTTGGATATATCCAAACCATCTCAAACAATGTTGTACAAGCTTCTCCTCG
>JBNLCE010000027.1:0-563 GCA_050303655.1 Patescibacteria group bacterium
AGCTGCGATAAGCTTTGGGGAGGCGCAAATAGCTTTTGATCCGAAGATTTCCGAATGGGACAACCCGTCAGTGTGAAGCACTGTCATCCTGTTTTGCAGGAAGCTAACCCGGTGAACTGAAACATCTAAGTAGCCGGAGGAAAAGAAAACAATAGTGATTCCCTAAGTAGAGGCGATCGAACGGGGAACAGCCCAAACCGGGTGTGTTTAGGCACATCCGGGGTTGTAGGACTGCGCTGTGGACTATAAATATGAAGTGGAATATTTTGGAAAGTTTAACCAAAGAGGGTGATAGTCCCGTACACGAAAGTATTTATTACCTAGCAGTATCCTGAGTACCGCGGGACACGTGAAATCCTGTGGGAATCCGGCTGGACCATCAGCCAAGGCTAAATACTACTGAGAGACCGATAGTGAACTAGTACCGTGAGGGAAAGGTGAAAAGCACCCTAAACAAGGGAGTGAAATAGTACCTGAAACCGTACGCCTACAAGCGGTCGGAGCATCTTAAGATGTGACGGCGTGCCTTTTGCATAATGAGCCTACGAGTTACTCCTCTCTGG
>JBNLCE010000028.1:0-563 GCA_050303655.1 Patescibacteria group bacterium
CCAGTTTGTCAATTAGCCACTAATTGACCACTTTGATCAGGATAACGGTTGAAGCCGTCGCTGACTACTCAGTTCACCAGCGCAGTCTCTCTTTCGAGAAAACAGGCGAGTTCGGTCTCGTGTCCCCTTTAGGGGACTTGGCATTCCCGTTTGATGCCGTTGAAGGGCTTCCACCTCGCTCTCCCTTCTCGCTGACGGGACGACCTACTACTCCTGCCATGACTTTTATTTATTTGTGGACCCAGAGGGATTCGAACCCTCGACCTTCTCAATGCCATTGAGACGCGCTCCCAACTGCGCCATGGGCCCATATTGTTTTTTGAGCAGTGAACCGCTTTCAATTCGTCCACTGTTCACTGCCTAGTGGACCTGAGGGGATTCGAACCCCTGACCTCGTCAGTGCGATTGACGCGCGCTCCCAGCTGCGCCACAGGCCCTGGGTGTTGGGCGAAGGCTATTCTACTTGAGGGGTAGTTGTCTGTCAAGCATTGGATTTTTTCACCGCATCAACCATTCGGTTGAGCTCATACCCAATCATCAGGTTACACAAACTATCCCTGAAG
>JBNLCE010000030.1:0-551 GCA_050303655.1 Patescibacteria group bacterium
GACGAGCAACAATCGCTTGATCATCATTTTCGGCAAGCAAGTCGCCAACATCGACAGTATCTTTATCCCCGACTTTGATTTCCCATCCTTCTGGGATTTCATAAACATCATCAACGAGTTTGGTATCGGTTACAAAGACGTGGCGAACGCCATCAACCATCTGAATGTCGGCTGTACCGCCAATTTCGGTAATAACAGCTTCACCTTTGGGGCGTTGCCGTGCTTCAAACAACTCTTCAACACGCGGGAGACCCTGTGTGATGTCACCACCTGCAGAAGCTGTACCACCTGTGTGGAAGGTACGCAATGTTAACTGTGTACCCGGTTCACCAATCGACTGCGCGGCCACAATTCCGACGGCGGCCCCGATGTCGACCAAAGCACCGCGACCCAGATCGCGCCCATAGCAGAGGGCACAAATCCCGTGCACGACGGCGCAGGTCATTGGACTGCGGACGTGGGCATATTCCACCAGCGAGTTGGTCATTTCATCGGCGATTTCTTCGCTGATCATTTCATTACGATCAACCATCAATTCACCAGTGTCGGGG
>JBNLCE010000031.1:0-537 GCA_050303655.1 Patescibacteria group bacterium
TTAGAATAAAGATATTAAGGGCCATAGGTGGATGCCTTGGCTGGTAGAGGCGATGAAGGACGTACTAGGCTGCGAAAAGCCTCGGGGAGCTGCCAAGAAGCATTGATCCGGGGATATCCGAATGGGGCAACCCAGCATGGCGCGAGTCATGTTACCCTACGGGGGGCGAACTCAGGGAAGTGAAACATCTCAGTACCTGAAGGAAAAGAAATCAACCGAGATTCCCAAAGTAGCGGCGAGCGAACTGGGAAAAGCCCAAACCATAAAGTTTACTATATGGGGTTGTAGGACCTACTGTTTAATAGAGGACTTTTAGCAGAATTGGCTGGGAAGCCAAACCAAAGAGGGTGAGAGTCCCGTAAGCGAAAAGAGGAATCTATGAGGTAGGCACCTGAGTAGGGCCGGACACGTGAAACCCGGTCTGAATCTGGGAGGACCACCTTCCAAGGCTAAATACTAAGTAATGACCGATAGTGAACTAGTACCGTGAGGGAAAGGTGAAAAGAACCCCTGTTAGGGGAGTGAAATAGAACCTGA
>JBNLCE010000032.1:0-521 GCA_050303655.1 Patescibacteria group bacterium
ACAAGGTAGGAAGGGCACATGGTGGATGCCTAGGCATCAGGAGGCGAAGAAGGACGCGGCAGGCTGCGAAAAGTCACGGGGAGCTGCGAGCAAGCATAGATCCGTGAGAATCCGAATGGGGAAACCCGGCTGGGGTCAAGCCCAGTCATCACATGCTGAATACATAGGCATGTGAGGCGAGACCCGGGGAAGTGAAACATCTCAGTACCCGGAGGAAGAGAAATCAAGCGAGATTCCCTCAGTAGCGGCGAGCGAACGGGGAAGAGCCCAAACCAACCTTAGCACTGAATATACGACATTGTAGGGGTGACCCCATTGTGGTTGGCCTGGATAGACACATCCGGGGCAGGGACAAAGGTCTGCTTCTGCATGTTTTTCGTGTATTTCGTGCTAAGGTTGGGGTTGTAGGACCGAGTAAGTACCACATCATATGTATAGTCGAAGCCATCTGGAAAGGTGCACCGCAGGGGGTGAGAGTCCCGTAGGCGAAATGCATATGGTAGGGAATCGGTATCCTGAGT
>JBNLCE010000033.1:0-520 GCA_050303655.1 Patescibacteria group bacterium
TGCAATTTGCCGAGTTCCTTAACCATAGTTCTCCCGATCGCCTTGGTATTCTCTACCCGCCCACCTGTGTCGGTTTGGGGTACGGGCACCGTGCCAACTCACTGCTGGGATTTTCTTGGCAGCATGGGATCAGTGACTTCGACTTGTGTCTCGGCATCGCGTCTCGGCGTTACGACCCGGACTCTCATCCAGATCCGCCTACACGCTTACCCGGGGACTACCATCGCCCCGGTTCACCTACCCTCCTGCGTCCCCCTTCAGCTATCCGCCAGCAGCTCGGTTGGTTCGCTCACCCGAAGGTGAACAGCCCCAACGTTGCCACTCTTGGACCTGGCGCGGACACGGTGGTACTGGAATATTAACCAGTTGTGCATCGACTACGCCTTTCGGCCTCGCCTTAGCTCCCGACTCACCCTGGGGGGATTAGCCTTCCCCAGGAACCCTTGGGCTTTCGGCGGAGGGGTTTCTCACCCCTCTCTCGCTACTCATGCCAACATTCTCACTCGACCACGGTCCACGA